>DAIDVO010000124.1 GCA_027456085.1 Steroidobacteraceae bacterium
GCGGGGGCCTCACCTCACTTCAATGCGTGAGCTTGCCGACGAACGTACCCCAGTTCGCGTACAACGCCCGCGGCGCGTTCGGAATGTACTCGGTCGCAAACCACAGGGCATCGCCATCCGCAACGGCGGCCGAGTAATCGCCCCAGCGCGCGACATTGCCGAAGGGGCTGGGGATGCCGGTTATCGCCAGATAGCCGGTGAAGCCGTCGTCCGGGCCCGCGCCGTCCGCGGCGATATGCACCGGCGATACCCTGCCGTCGTCGAGCCTGACGTAGGCGGCGCTCGGATAGTAATCCGGGCCCACCAGGCTGAACGTCATGACGCCAGCGCCATCCGCCGTGAACGCGAGTGACGGAAAGATCGCATTGTCGCCATTCACCGCGACATAGCCCTGCTGTACGACACGGCTGGATAGGACGCCGTGCTCGAAGCGCGGCGCGACGCCGAACCAGGCGATGCCGGTACGCGTACCGTCGCCGATGATCGTGTTCACGCCGCTATAGAGCACACCGCCCGCATACACGACCTGATTCATACGATCGTCGTTCGTATTGATCATTTCGAGCGGATCGCCGACCAAGGTTCCAAGCGGTGTCGGACCCGGCCGTTGCTGCGCCGGATTCGGTTGGCCGTAGGTCTCGGCCGCGATCACCTGCACGGACACCGACAGGTTCGGGGTCGGCGTCATCAGCGAGCGCGTATTGCCGAGGGCCCAGACCGCGATCCGGTTGTCGAGCAGCTGGTAGGGCGGCGCGCCGAATTGCAGGGCGCTGAGGAAATATTCCGTCCCGCCGCGCGAGCCGTCTTCGCTGTCCTCGCCGCCGGCGCTCACGGCCGGCTGCACCGAGTAGGACAGACCGCCGTAAGGCAGAAGAGCTTGGGAGACATCGAGCGCCACGACGTTCGGCAGGGAGGCGCCGCACGCCGCCGCGATCAAGCCTTGCTTCGAGATCGCATAGACGTGGGCGCCGTTGAAGGTCGCCGCACCGAACTCGTTGGTCGTCTGGTAAACGCCGTAGTGATCGTAGCCGAGCAGCGGCTGATCGCCGAAGCACGGACATCCCGCATCGTTCGGCGTCCCGTTCAGGCCGTCATCGGTCACGTCGTAGGACAGGCTGAAAAACGCGCCGCGCGGATCGGACGTCTGACTCACCGCGATCAGATTGAAGTTCCGACCGCTGCCGCCGTTGCCGCTGTCCTGCATCAATTCGCTGATGAACCAGCGCCCGGTGCTGGCGTCATAAGCGCATTTCGGATCGCTGATGAACTGGCCGTAGATAGGAGGGGTGTTTCGGATCACCTCCGGGGCCAGTCCCCAGAACTGACTCAGTGCCTCCGGTCCGGCAACGAGGTTGCCCGACTGGTCATAGACCGCGATCGCGTTGTTGACCGCCTCGACGACGAAGCCGTTGCCCGCGCACAGCCCCTGATCCGGCGGTTCCAGCGAGAATTGCGTATTGGTATAGATGCCGGTACCCGCGACGCGCTGATCGAGATGCGTCAAACCCGAAAAACCGAATACCCGGCTCGAGGCATCGATGACCGGGCCGCCGCGCGGATTGGGGACCGCGGTCGGCGGCGGCGGCAAGGTCGCGCTCGGCGCGGTGCCCTCGGCGAATGCGGCCGTCGTTGCGCTCATCAAGCCGAGCCGCCCGTCTTCTTTCTCCGGGATTCGCAGACCGTGTTTGCCGAAGAACGTTGCCGGTGCGGTGCCGGCGGCCGGCGGCGTCGAAGCCGATGGCGTGACGCCGGCTGTCTGATTCTTGACTCCGCCTTGCTGATCGAGCGGCAGGATCTCCGGCGTCGCGACCGCCGCGGAACTCACCGCTCCACCGTGAATCAGCGTAGTCCCGATCACTTTCAACGACAGGCGCGTTTGCCGGAGCGCGAGCACCGACTGCGCGTGCGCGGCATGCCACGGCGCGATGAGTGCAAGGCCCGCGGCGATGAGCAGCGCGCGCCGGCCGGCGCGGTGGGTTTTCGTTCGCAACAACTGATCCCATGAAATTGGATACCTTCGCATGATCGCTCCCCATTATTGTTTAGCTTATTAAGGCGATTGATATCGAACGCTTTGCGCGGCCGTGGATCGCGCGAGATGAGTTCGCGCACGATCGGGTCGCGGTGCGATGTAGACCGATGGTATCAGCCGCGTCCGCGCGAGGTAAGAGGGTCGAACGCCCGTACCCGTCGGCAGCGCGGCGCGCATATCGAGCCGTCGCCTAATTATGTCTAATAGAGGCCTCGGTCGATGTCATTGGCCGCCGACCACGTCGTAGCCGGCGCTTTGCCATGCATGGATGCCGCCCTCCAGCGGTCTGACCCGCTTGAAGCCCTTGCCGATGATCTGCTTCGCGACCCGCGCGGCGGAGGCCTCGTTAGGACACGCGCAGTAAACGACAACCTCGGACGTCGGCAACATCGGGTCGAGACCATCGGCGAGAGCTTCGAATGCGATAGCCCCCGGAATCATCCCCTCGCGGATCTGGCTCGCGCGCGGTCGCGCGTCGATGATCGAGGGGTTTGCGCCGTCCGCGATCAGTCGCTGCAGTTCCTCGACCGTGATGCGGCTCATCCGCAATTCTCGGAAGAACTGCTGCCGGCGCCACAGCTTCAGGCCGAAGTAGCCCGCCAACGCGGCCGCGATCAACAGCAAGCCGGTCCGCCCCAACTGAGCGACCTCCACGATTACCTCGGCAATCGCTGCATGAAAGACGCGTCCGAGCAGCAGCACTGCGATACCCGCCCAAATCAAGGACCCCAGAAAATCGAACGCGAGGAACACCAACAAGCGCACCCGGATGACGCCGGACATCGCCGTCGCCACGGCGCCGAGACCGGGAACGAATTTGGCGATCAGAAGGCAGCCGGTCCCGAGCCGCTCGAAGATATGTTCGGTATTGGATACGCAGGAATCCGGCTCCAGGGACAGCCGACACATGCCTTTGAGCAGCCTGCTGCCGAAGTGTTTGCCGGCGGCGTACCAACCAAGATCCGCGAGCACGCAGGCCGCGACCGCGATAGCCACGACCGATTCGCCGGTCGGTCCCCCGGCTACCGATCCGGCCCCCGCCCCCACCAGGATCAGGAACCCAGGAACCGGCAAACCACACTGCTCGGCGAAGATCACGGCAAAAACCGCCCCCAATCCGAGATGCCCGGCGGCGGCGGCGAGGGTATTCAAGCGTTGATCCTATTCCACTGCATTGACGCCTCTCCAGAGGATGCAGCCATCTTACAACCAAGTCGATTGTGCGCGACCGTCCAATTTCGGCGCCCGTTCGCGCGGGAAAGCGTGCATTCGCATCGGGAGAGGCTACAATTTATGCAACGCGGCTTCTCTTTCCTAACGACCGCAAGCATCCGGCGCGGCCGGCCAGTCCGCAATTCTTCGAGGGGATCTTGATGCATTTTCCGCGTTATTCACCGCGCCACGAATTTGGTGCGAGCCTCTGCATCGCCGCCATGCTGACCTTGACGCCGGCGATGGCAGATACTCCCCCACCGAATCTTCCGGGCCCGATGCCGCCCGCCGCCAATCGCAAACTCGCGCACGACATTTTCCGCGATTTGGTCGAAGTGCGCTCGGTGCACGACGTGGGCACGCGCGGGACGGCCGCGATTCTCGTGAAATATTTCAAGGCGAACGGCTTCACCGATTCCGAAATTCAGGTGTTGCCGGAAACGAAATATCCGCGCCAGGTGAACGTTGTAGTGCGCCTCAAGGGTAAGGACAAAGGCAAAGACAAACCGGTGATGTGGATCAGCCATATGGATGTGGTGGATGCGAGACCCCAGGACTGGACCCTGCCGCCGTTCAAATTTACCGAAAGAGACGGCTGGTTCTATGGCCGCGGCACGTCCGATATGAAGGACGAGGACGCCGCCGTCGCCGCGAGCCTGATTCGCCTCAAGAAGGAAGGCTACGTGCCGGACAGAGACATCATCGCCGCCTTCACGGCCGACGAAGAAGTGGGCCAGGAGCAGGACGGCCCCGCCTTCCTACTGAAAGCTCATCCCGCGGCCGTGAACGCCGGCCTCGTGATCAATCCCGACGGCAACAGCGGCGAGATCCTGAACGGCAGGCGGCTCGATTTCACCGTGGAGACGACCCAAAAGACCTATGTCACGTACACCTTCAGCGTGACGAACAAAGGCGGGCACAGTTCGGAACCGCGGCCCGACAACGCGATCTACGAATTGGCCCATGCGCTCGTGCGGCTGGAAAGATACCGATTCCCATTCAAGACGAACGCGACGACACGGCTCTACTTCGAACAACTCGCAAAGACGCAGGCCGGCCGGACGCGCTCCGACATGCTCGCGTTGGCGGCCTCGCCGACGGTGGACGAGGCTGCGGCGGCGCGCCTGGCGAAGGACGTTGAAATGAACTCCATACTGCACTCGACCTGCGTCGCGACGATGCTGAACGCCGGCGTGCAGGAAAACGCGCTGCCCGCGCGTGCGGTCGCCACAGTGCAATGCCGCATCATGCCGGATGAGACCGTGGCGGGTACCCAAACGACGCTCGCGAAAGTGGTGGACGACCCCGCGGTCAAGGTGGCCCAGCTCGGTATGGTGACGCAGGCCGGCGAATCCCCGCCGAGCCCGCAGCTGCTCGCCGCGCTGACGCAGGTCGTCGACTCGATGTGGCCGGGCATGCCGGTGGTGCCGGTGATGTCCGCGGGCGCGAGCGACTCGATCTTCACCCGCAATGCGGGCATCCCGAGCTACGGCATCGGCGGCGGCTGGAACGACCTGAAGGATATTCGCATGCATGGCCGCAACGAGCGCATGAGCCAGTCCACGTTCTATCAGACGGTGGAATTCACCTACCGACTCATGAAGAAGTTAGGGGATGTGCAATCATGATCCCGCAGCGCACGGCGGCCCTGTTCCTGATCCTCGCCGCGGCGGCGCAGACGGCCGTCGCCAATGCTCCGCCATATTCGCGAACTACGGCCGGCGTCACCGCCAGCCACGCCCATGGCAATGCGGCACAGGCAGCGGCCCGCACGGTAATGCACCGCAGCGGCAATGGCGGTCGCGCCGCCCAGACCGCCCCGCAGTCGGTACAGCACAGCAGCGGCAATGGCGGTCGGGCTGCGCAGGGCGGCAAATCGGGGACGTCGCCGGCGCCTAATTCCCGCCGCGTGCGTTCTATGAAGAAACCCCGACCGCCCAACCCGGTGCGCAAACCGCGCAAACCATACTGATTCACCGCAATAACATCCTCGCCGCGGCGGGCGAGCGCGTGCCGGCCGACGGGGCTTCGAACCACGGGGTCTACAGACGCATGTGCACGCCGAAGAAGTAGGACCGCCCGACCGCATCGAACACACTGGGGTCGGTGTTCGTCTGCGAACTCGACACATAGACCAGGCCCTTATCCATCAGATTGGTGA
>DAIDVO010000125.1 GCA_027456085.1 Steroidobacteraceae bacterium
CTTGCGGGGGCCGGATTTGCTCGGCGGTCAGAAGCTGTAGACGAGCTGAATTCGGTTGTAGAGGAAATGTTGCCGACCGGGATTCACCCGGCCGTTACCGATCTCCAGCCGGTTGCGCAGCGACAGGCCCTTGAACCACCCGTCGGGCAGGTAGATGACATCGAAGTAGGCTTCGGTGTCATTGCCGTCGAATGCCGTCCGGTATTGCGCGAAGGAGGCCATGAGCTGCAGCCGCTTGCCGAGGGCGTCGGCGGTGGCCATCAGCTTCCAGGCGCTGCCGGGGCCGAGTTCGACCAAGCCACGGATCATCGAGGACGTGTACAGCGGATCGGTGGAGAAGCTCGCCGTGTAAGGCGAGATCAGCGCGCCGCCGCCCAAGGCGCCGGCGCCCTGCGACCGCATACGGTCGTATGCGAGCGAAAGGCTCGCGCCGTAGCCCTTGACGCCGAGGCTCAAGCCCATCGTGAGGTTGTCGGCCGCGGTGCCGGGCTGGCCGAAGAGCTTCGTCCCGGTTTGCGCGAACACGTTCGATCCGCCCCACTCGCGCACCACCTGGGCGCCGGCGAACGGCTCGACCGGACAGTGGAGCGGCAGCGCGTAATCGCCCTGCCCGTAGAGCATGTGTGCAAAATCGTAGAAGTCGTAGTACCAGGCCGTGCTCTTCAGGCCGCCGTGTTGGTAGTCGGCCCCGAACGCAAGCGTTCCCGCCGTGCCCGGAGCGCCGGACGGAAGATTGCCCAGGCCGCCATAGCTCGCGTCCCCGCGCCAGGTCGGCGGATAGTAGTTGTTGTCGCGGAAGTAATCGTCCGCCGTGCGTCCCTTGTAGCGCAGGATGCGAAGCAAATGAAGCGTCACGCCGGCGGCGGGGGCGAACTTTCCATACGCCGCCTGATACGTTGCCGGCAGCACGCGGCCGTCGCTCGGGCCCGCCCACGGCGTCTCGACCAGCTGGTCGCCGATGCGTACCAGGGCGCGATGGCCGTCATATTGTAGGAACGCCTGCCCCAGAGCGTTGATCGAATTGGCGGCGCCGATCAGCGTAGTGTCGACGCGCGCCGGGTTGGTTTCATGCGTGCCGAGCGCGTTGGCCGTGAAGTAGCTTGCGCCGACGCTGAAGCCGTCGAGGAACTGGGCGGTGCGATAGTTGAAGATCCCCGCCAGCGCGAACGAGCTGGCGTTCGGCACCAACGGCGTCGCGTAATCGCGCCGGAAGTAATAGGAGCGCAACTGACCGTCGAACTTGCCGCCCGCCAGGAAGTCGGTCAGGGTGGCGGCGCGGACTGCGGAAGGGATCGCGGTGGTTAGAATCGCCGCCGCCGCGGCAATGCCGATCAGTTGTCTAATTTTCATCGGTGAGGCTTCTTCCAGGTCGGGTGACGTTTGGTGTGGCGCGCAAAGCGTGATATTCAATCGAATATTACGGACAGGCCGGTTCGTTGGCAAGCGCAAACCGCCGAGCGGCGCGCGGATCTGCCGACGCATCCGGCCCGCCTTCGGCTCAGCCGCCGGGCCAAACCTGAATCGAATAGGGGTTGATGTCGAAACGGCAGGGATCGCCGCACGCGTAGGCGCCGCGTCCGTTCGAGACCTTGACCCGAGTATCCCCGAATCGGACGGTGATTTGGCGTTCCATGCCGATCGCGGCGACACTCTCGACCGCACCGGTGTAGGCGCCTGTGGAACTGACGCGCGTTTGTAGCACCGGGACACTCCAGCCGACGCGCTCGCCGGGGCGAAGCGCCGGACCGGCGACTTCGAGCATGATGTCTCGGCCCAACGCGATCGTCGTGTGGCCGGCGACAATGCCTTCGGCGAGATTGTCCGCGCCCACAAGACCCGCGACAATCTCATTGGCCGGTCGCCGGAAGACATCCTCGGTATGACCGGTCTGCAGGGATTTCCCGCCGTTGAGCACAAGGAGTTCGTCTGCGAGCAATGCAGCCTCGGTCGGGTCGTGCGTCACGAGGACCATGGTGCCGGAGAACTCCTTCTGCAAGGCAAGGAGTTCCAGGCGCAGGCGCGAGCGCAGCGTAGCGTCCAGCGCGCAAAAGGGTTCATCCAGCAAGAGCAAACTGGCGGGCCTCGTGAGCGCGCGCGCGAGGGCGACCCTCTGCTGCTGCCCGAGCGAGAGCGTCTCGGGGCGTCGGCGCTCCAGGCCTTGAAGGCCAAGACGGGCAATCCAGAACGCCGCCATTCTCGGATCGGCACCGACAGGAAACAGAAGCTGGTCGAGCAACCCTAAGTGAGGGAACAGGCCGTAGCTTTGAGGGACATACGCGACGGCGCGTGCCGCCGGATCGAGGCGCGACAGATCGTGTCCGCCGACGCTCACGACACCCGCATCGCAGCGTTCGATTCCTGCGATCAATTTCAAGATCAGGGATTTGCCCGACCCGGATGGACCGAGAATCGCGAGGCGGCGCGCCTGAGACGACCACGCGATGTTCAAACGGAAGTCGTCGATCGATTTTTCGAGCTTCAATGCCAAGTTGCCGGGGCCGATCCGTTGGCGGCCGTCGAGCTGCACGAGCGGGGCGCTTTGGCCAGGCGACGGTGGATGGACCGCATCGCGCGGCAAGAATCGCCTTTCCTCGCCTCGGCCCGATACGATGTTGCTGAGTGCCATGGCGATTACGGCCAGCGCAAGCGTCGGCAACAGAATCGGCAGCATTGCGGGCAGGCCCTGCGCACCGAACGCGACGTAGGTATATACGGGGAGCGAATACGGGTGATAAGCCACCATGACGGTTGCGCCGAACTCCCCAAACGCGCGCAGCCAGGCCAGCAATAGCCCGGATAGGATCCCCGGAAGCGCGGTCGGCAGGCTCACGCGCAAGAAAATCTCGAGCGGGCGACGTCCGAGCGTTGCGGCGACGCCCTCGAGCGCCGGGTCCATCGAGGCGAAAGCGGAGCGCGCTGCGATGATGAGAAAAGGTGCTGCGACGAAGGTTTCGGCAAGCACGATACCGGCAAACGAATCGGTCAGCGCGCCCGCGGCGAGCCGGCCGAGCGGCGCGCGATAGCCGACCAAGAACAGCAACAGAATGCCGCTCGCGAGCGGCGGCAAGGCCAGGGGGAGTTGTACGATGAAGCCGAGCAGCGCCATCGCCCGGCTTGGAATGCGGGCGAGGAGATAGCCGAGCGGTATGCCGCAGAGCGCGAGAATGATCATAGACACCGTGGCGCTGCCGACGGAAACCGCGCAGGCGCGCAGCAGCGCTTCGGTGTCGACCGCGCTCCAATCGGCAAGCGCCGCCTGTTGCGTCCCTGCGACGAGAGGCGCGACCAGATAAACCGCGAGCAGCCCCGCAAGCAGCGGGAGCGGGGTCGGGATTCGTCGGCTCACTTTACCTGTTTGAGGAGCGCTTTGACGGCCGGGGGTGTCGCGTCTGCGTTGCCCGTCAACGAAGGTCTGCGCAGCGCGAGGCCGTGCTGTCGCATCAACGCGCGGCCTTGGGGTCCGAGAAGAAACGCGACGAATGCGGCGGCCGCCGCCGGATCGGGCGCCGAATTCAAAATGGTGATCGTGTAAACCGCCTTGGGCGTGATTGCGGCAGGCAACTTGATTGCCGGGATCTTCGCATCCGAGGTTTCAGTCGTGTAGAAGAAGCCTGCGTCGAGCTGCCCGGATTGCAGGCGTCCTACGAGCGTCTCCTCCGGCAGCACCTGCGCGGAATTTTCCGCCGTGCCGAGGATGCGGCGTGACAGGCCGGGAATCGCGTAGACGATCTCGGCGCGCGTCATCAGACTCAAGGTCAGCGCACCCTTGGGATCGAGCTTCGGATCGGTGCGCCCTATTCTGATTCCCGCCTCCTGCAGGACCCGATACCAGGGCTTGGTCCCGAAATCTTCGGCGAAGCGGCTCGACCGGCTATAACCGATCACGACGGGCGATTCGGCGAAGGCGACGTACCAGCTCACCCAAGCGCCGTTCGTCGATCCCATCAAGCCGCGATTCACGCCGGGGACGGCGCTTATGAAGACGTCGGCGTTGCGAAGCTTGCCTTCGATTTGATGTGCCAACAGCTTGGAGCCGCCGGCATAGCCGCGAAAGTGATATCCGCTCGCCTGGTCGAATGCGGGAGCGACGCTCCGTTCCATCAAGTTCACGAGAGATCCCGCGTAGAGCACGTCGATAGTTCCGGCAGAAAAAGCCGGGGAGGCCGATACGAGCAGCAAGACGGCTGCGCGCGTGCAAGCCATGGCCGTTCCGTGGGTGCTGGTCATCATTGTCTCCGATCCGAGGAAATTACCGCTATATACAGCAAGATATAGCGAAATGTAAAGTACCGCTGGTGGCGTGGCCGGCGCGCCGCGAGCGGCGTCTCTCAATCCATCTGCTCGCTGCGATAAGTCTCGGGGAGAAAGAAGAGCGTGACGACGAAGCCGAGCGCAGACACGCCGACGGGATACCAAAGGCCCGCATAGATATTGCCGGTCGCCGCGACGATCGCAAATGCCGTGGCCGGCAGGAAGCCGCCGAACCAGCCGACGCCGATGTGATACGGCACGGACATTGCCGTGTAGCGGATGCGCGTGGGAAACAGCTCGACGAGCGCCGCCGCTTGGGGTCCGTACAGCGCGGTCGCCGCGACGAGGAAGAAGAACAGAATCGCGAGCGTCAGCGGCACATTGATCCGGCTTGGCAGCGCAGCCGCTGGATACCCCGCGCGCCGCAGTGCCGCGCGCAGGCGCGTGTCGAATTGCCGCATCGCGGCGGCGCGCGTCGCCTTGTTCAAGCCGCGTGCGTTTACGCTCGCAACCTGCTCGCCGCCGATGCGAATCACGGTCGGGGTTCCGGGCGGCGCCGCGCGGTTCGTATAGGCGACACCGCGATTGGTCAATGCCGCTTTGGCGATGTCGCAAGCGGTGACGAATTTCGCCTTGCCGATCAAATCGAATTGCAGTGAACAGTCTGCGGGCGGCGCCACCACCGCCGCGGGAGCCTGCATGGCGGCGCGCGCGAGCGCCGGGTTCGCAGCCTCGGTCAGCAGATGAAACCCCGGAATGAAACCCAGTGTGGCGAGACCAAGGCCGAACAACATCACGGGTTTGCGCCCGATGTGATCCGACAGCCAGCCGAAGAATAAATAGAGCGGCGCCGACGCGACGATGACCGTGAGCAGCAGGAGGTTCACCGTCGCGGGCGGCACGGCGATGACCCGTTCGAGAAAGAATTGGCTATAGAACTGCGCCGTGTACCAGACGACGCCCTGGCCGGCGAGGACCGCGAACAAGACCGTGAGCACCCGCCGCAGGTTCTTCCAGCACAAGAAGGATTCGGCGATCGGCGCATGACTCAGTGTGCCCTGCGCCTGGATCCGCTGAAATTCGGGAGACTCTTCGAGCTTGAGCCGGATCCACAAGGACAGCGCGAGCAGCAGCAGCGACACCGCAAACGGCAAGCGCCAGCCCCAGGCCTCGAACGCCTGTTCGCCGATGAGGGTGCGCACGATGAGGATCACGATCAGCGCGAGCGCGAGCCCGATGCCCGCTGCGCTCTGGATCCAACTCGTGGCAAGACCTCTGCGGCGCGCGACCGTGTGCTCGGCGACGTAGATCGCGGCTCCGCCATATTCACCGCCGATCGCAAAACCCTGGAGCATGCGCAGGGCCACGAGCAGATACGGCGCCGCCACGCCGATGGTTGCGTGGTCGGGCAGAACGGCGACGAGGAACGTCGCCATGCCCATCACGGAAATCGTGACGAGAAAGGTGCGCTTGCGGCCGGTTCGGTCGCCGAACCAGCCGAAGACGACGGCGCCGAACGGGCGCACCGCAAAGCCGGCCGCGAAGGTCAGCAGCGCGAATAAATAGCCTTGTGCCTCGCCGACGTTGGCGAAGAAATGCCGTCCGATGATCGCGGCGAGCGAGCCGAAGATGAAAAAGTCGTACCACTCGAACACGGTGCCGGCCGAAGAGGCGGCAACCACGAGCGCGAGCCGGCTGCGTCGCGGGCTCGCAAGTGTTTTCTCGGCCGTCATCCTCAGCGCTGCGGCCAAGATTCCGTGGGTTCATCCGCTGGGGCGGGCAAGGACCTCAAGTAGGTGATCAGCACCCAGACGCCGTCGGCGCCGACCACGCCGCCGAAGGCCGGCATGCCTTTCGGCCGGCCATAGAATATCGAGCGGAAGACGTCCGTATCCGACCCGCCGTAGCGCCAGCGTCCATCGCCAAGGTCGGGGCCCACCCAGCCCGAGGCATCCGCGCCGTGGCAGCCGTCACAGTTCATCGAGGTGAACAGGGCCGCGCCCGCTCTTGCGACCGTAGCATCGCCGCCGTAGGGATTGTGCAAGGGCGTACCCGGCGGGAGCATTCCGCCCGCCGCGAGACGAGCGGCATCTTGAATCCCGGGCGGGGGCGCAAGCGGCGATTTCGCTGGCGTCGCGCCGAAACTCCCGCCATACGCCAGGAGGAGTGCGGCCGGAATCGCCAGTCGTGCGACGTGGCTTCTTCCGGGTTTGGGCGTGCGAAGTTTCATGGGATTTTAGTTGGATGCCGAAGTTCGAGGCGCCTATAGAGCGAAAATCCAGACGATGCCGCCTTGGCTCGTGTGGCGCGCGATGTCTTTCATGAAATCAGCCGGTGCGCGCATGTCGGCGGGATCGTCCGAGCGCGTATCGCCCGCAAGCAGCGCCCAGTCGCCGCCGATGCCCGCGTACACCGCAACGTATTGCCTGCCGTCGGGGCCCACGTACGAGATCGGATTGCCGACGACGCCGGAGCCGACCTTGAAGCGGTACAGGAGCTTGCCGGTGCGGGCGTCGACCGCCTTGAACCAGCCGTCGAGCGTACCGTAGAAGACGACGTTGCCCGCCGTGACGAGGGCGCCGCTCCAACTCGGATAAGGCTCCTTGTCCTTCCAGACCATGCGCCCGGTGGCGGCGTCCCAGGCGATGAACGCGCCAAGCTTGCCGCCGGGTCCCGCCATGTAGGGACTCGTGACTCCGATGTAGGGAGTTCCCTTCAGGTAGGCCACGTGCGAGGCCGCGTAGTCCATGCAGAGATTGTTCGTGGAGGTATAGAACAGATGCGTGCGCGGCGAGTACGCGGCGGGCGAGGCAGGGCTGACGCCGCCTTCCAGGCTCGGGCAGATATCCTTCACGTTACCCTTCGAGATGCCGGTCGCCTTGGCGGGATTCAGCACCGGCCGCCCGTTCTCGAGGTCGATCGACTTCGCCCAGTTGACGTGCGTGAACGGCGCAGCCACGAGCACCCGGCCGGTCGCTCGATCGAGCGTGTAGGCGAATCCGTTCTTGTCGAAATGCACCAGCGCGTGCACCGCCTTTCCCGCGATGTCGAGATCGGCGAGAATCATCGCCCCCGTGGCGTCGTAGTCCCAGCTGTCGTGCGGCGTAAACTGATACGCCCAAACGAGCGCCCCGTCCTCCGGCTTGCGGGCGAGTACGCTGCTGGTCCAGCGGTTATCCCCGCGGCGCTCCTCCGGGTTGTACGGCCCTGCGTTCCCGGTGCCGTAATAGATGAGATCCAGCTTCGGGTCGTAAGAAATCCAACCCCACACCGGGGCGCCGCCGCGCTTCCAGGTTGAATTGGCCCAGCTGCGCGTGCCGAGCTCGGTGCCGCTGACATAGGGCGGCTTGAATGTGCCCGGCCGCACGAGCATGTCCGCATCCGGACCGAGGTTGTGCGCCGTCCAGACGATGCGGCCGCTGTGAAGATCGAGCGCCTTCAGCCAGCCGTAGATGCCGAACTCACCGCCCGAAGCGCCGACGATGACTCGATCGCGCACCACCAGCGGAGCCATGGTCGTGGTTTCCCCATCCCCGACGTCGGCGATCTTCGTCTTCCAGACCTCGCGCCCCGTCGCCGCATCGACGGCGACGGTGTGGCCGTCGAGCAAATTGTAGATGATCTTGCCGTCAGCGAAGAACGCGCCGCGATTGACCGAATCGCAACAAGAGGTTCCGATCGCGGTCGCGCTGACGTCGGGACGGTACTTCCACTTGAGCGGATAGCCCGCGCGCGCAAGATCGAACGCGTAGAGCACGTTCGGCCAGGGCGTGACCACGTACATCGTGTTGCCGACGACGAGGGGTTGTCCTTCGTGGCCGCCGAGAACTCCGGTGGAGAATGTCCAGCGCGGGCGCAGGCGGACAGCGTTGTGAGCATTGATCTGCGAGAGCGGGCTGAAGCGCGTCGTCGCGTAGTCGTGCGCCGGCATTGCCCAGTCGCCGTCGACGCGCATTGCCGTTGCGGGCCGCTGGCGAGTCGCGGCGCAGCCGTCGCGGTGCGCGAACAGAGCGAACGAGACGATTGCAACGACGACGATGGCGCGCATGTATGGGCGACCGCGGCAATGTGCGTATCACCGCACGATGATCGCGAACATAGCATGGACGCCGGAGCGCGACTAGCCGCCGGCGCTGGGAATGCGGCGACGGTGTACTTTCGTCGTGGGGGGATCGCAAACCGCCCGGCGTGAACGGGTTGCATTGCGCGCCCGGCCGGCGCGACGCCGGCTTATAATTGCGCCATGAGCTTCAATTGCAACAAATGTCCGGGGTATTGCTGCAGTCATGCGCGCATCGCGGTAACGGACGCCGACATCCGGCGTCTCGCGCAGCATTTCGGAATCTCCGCGCGAGCGGCGCGCAAGCGCCTTACCTATGCGTACAAGACGAAGGACATCGACGAGCAGATCCTGCGGCATCAGCGGGATGCGATATACAAGTCGGTATGCCGGCTGTTTGACCGCGAAACGCGGCGTTGTACGGTGTACGAGGCCAGACCCCGCGTGTGCCGGCAATATCCATTTGGCAATACCTGCGGATACTATGGTTTCCTGAAGTTCGAGCGCAGCTTTCATGGCGACGAGGACTTCGTTCCGGCGGCCTAATGGCCGCGTGCGCGCCATGGAGTATAATTCGGCAAGCCCTATGGAAGAAAAGAAATATAAGGTTCCGGATCATGTCGCCGGCGCCGCGCAAATCAAACGCGACGACTATCGGCGCATGTATGCCGAATCCATCGCGGATCCCGACCGCTTCTGGGCGCGCATCGCTCGGCGCATCGATTGGATTCGGCCATTCACGCGCGTCAAGGACACGAGTTTCAGCGCAGCCGATTGCCGAATCCGCTGGTTCGACGACGGTAAATTGAACGTCGCGAGCAACTGCCTCGACCGGCACCTGGAGGTCCGTGGCGACAAAACCGCGATCATCTGGGAGGGCGACGATCCGAAGCTCGCGGAACACATCAGCTACCGCGACCTGTACGAGCGCGTGTGTCAATGCGCGAATGCATTGAAGTCGCTCGGCGTCGAGAAGGGCGATCGCGTCACGATCTACCTGCCGATGATTCCGGAAATAGCCGTCGCGATGCTCGCCTGCGCGCGCATCGGCGCGATTCATTCGGTCGTCTTCGCCGGCTTCTCGGCCGAGGCGCTCGGCGGCCGCATCGCCGATTGCGATGCGAAGGTGGTCATCACCGCGGACGAGGCGATTCGCGGCGGCAAGCGCGTACCGCTCAAGCACAACGTCGATGGCGCGCTCAGCATCAAGGGAACCGGCTGCGTCAAGCACGTCCTGGTGGTTCGGCGCACCGGCGTGCGCGTGCCGATGTATTCGCCGCGGGATCAATGGTACGACGATGTGGTGCCGGCGCAGGCCAAATCCTGTCCCGCCGAGGTCATGGACGCGGAGGATCCGCTGTTCATTCTCTATACATCGGGATCGACCGGGAACCCGAAAGGCGTGCTGCACACCACGGCCGGCTATCTCGTGTACGCCGCGTTCACGCACGAGGCGGTATTCGATTTGCGTGAAGAGGATATCTATTGGGCTACCGCGGATCTCGGCTGGGTCACCGGGCACAGCTACATTCTGTATGGGCCGCTTGCGAATGGCGCGACGACGGTGATGTTCGAAGGAGTGCCGAGCTACCCGGATTGCGGCCGATTCTGGCAGGTCGTCGACAAGCACAAGGTGACGATTCTCTATTCGTCGCCGACCGCGATTCGCTCATTGATGCGCGAGGGTGACGAGCCCGTCAAGGCGTGGTCGCGCAAGAGCTTGCGTCTTCTCGGGTCCGTGGGCGAGCCGATCAACCCCGAGGCATGGGAATGGTATCACCGCGTGGTCGGTGATCATCGCTGCCCGATCGTCGACACCTGGTGGCAGACGGAGACGGGCGGGATTCTGATTTCACCGTTGCCCGGCGCCACCGACCTCAAGCCGGGGTCGGCGACGCTGCCGTTCTTCGGCGTGCGTCCCGCGATCGTCGACGGCAACGGCCGGATACTCGACGGCGTTTGCGAGGGGAACCTCGTTCTGCTCGACAGCTGGCCGGGACAGATGCGCACCGTGTACGGCGACCATCAGCGCTTCGTCGACACGTACTTCAAGACCTTTCCCGGCACTTATTTCACCGGGGATGGCGCGCGCCGCGACGCGGACGGCTATTACTGGATCACGGGTCGCGTGGACGACGTGATCACCGTGGCCGGCCACCGCTTGGGTACCGCCGAGATCGAAAGCGCCTTGGTCGCGCACCCTCAGGTCGCCGAGGCTGCGGTCGTCGGATTTCCTCACGACATCAAGGGACAGGGGATCTACGTGTACGTCACCTTGATCGTCGTGGTCCTCCCCAGCGAGAAATTGCGCGCGGAACTTCGCGACTGGGTGCGCCGGGAAATCAGTCAGATCGCGACGCCCGATGCGATTCAGTGGGCGCCGGGACTTCCTAAGACGCGCTCGGGAAAGATCATGCGGCGCATTCTGCGCAAGATCGCCGCCAACGAGCACGATCAACTCGGGGACATTTCGACACTCGCGGATCCGAGCGTCGTCGACGAACTGCTCGCGAATCGGGTCAACCACGGGCAGCGGCCGTCGTCCGCATCCGGCGGCGCCATCGCGCTCGCCGTCGAACGCTGACGCTCGCCTCAGGGATTGCGCGCCGCCGCCGCGGCGACGAGGGCTTGCGCCCTGGCCGCATCGAAGGTTCTCGAATCCACCTTGAGGTAGGCGAGATGCTCCGCGGCGATCACCGCGGCCTCGGCCACGCCCGGCAGTTCGCGCAGCTTCGCGGCAAGGCTGTCGGCTTCGACGGAGCGGCCATCATCCAGCCGAATCAGCCGCGTCGTCAGATAGCTGGGCGGCTTCATCGTCGCGGCGACCAGCAGCCAGAGAAGCGCAAGCCCCCCAGAGCACGCAAATACGCCGCCGCTGCCGGCGGTCTCATGCACCCAGCCGCCCGCGACGCCGCCGAGGAAGATCCCGAGAAACTGCGCACTCGAATAGATTCCGGTGGCGGTTCCCTTCGCCGCCGGGGGCGCGGTCTTCGTGACCAATGATGGAAGGCTCGCCTCCATCACGTTGAAGCCGATAAAAAACAGAGTGATGGCCGCGAGTACCACGCGAACATCGCCGCTGCCGACGGCCAGCATGAACTGACTCGCCGCCAGCACCGCGACGGATCCGATGAACACGGTTTTCATGCGGCGATACTTCTCGGCAACGATGATCGCCGGCACCATCACCATGACCGAGACCAGCAACACCGGCAAATACACGGTCCACTGACTGCGGCTGTCCAAGTGCAAGCGCGCGTGCAGCAGCGATGGCACCACGAGGAAGCTCGCGGTCAGCATCGCATGCAGCGCGAAGATGCCGAAATTCAGCCGCAGGAGCTCCCGGTTGCGCAGGATCGCACCCATCAGGGCCGGCACCGTTTCCGCATCACGGTGCACGCGCAAGACTTGCGGCCGCGGCACGATGAATTGGGTAATGGCGATGCCGAGCATCGCCAGGCCGACCATCAGCCAGAAGATGCCGGAGACGCCGACAAGGCCCGCGATGATCGGTCCCGCGACCAACGCGACCATGAACGACGCGCCGATCGTGATACCGACCATCGCCATCGCCTTCGTGCGGCTCTCCTCGGTGGTCAAATCCGCCAGGAGTGCCAGGATCACCGAGCCGATCGCGCCCGCACCCTGCAGCACGCGCCCCGCAATGACGCCGTCGATCGAGGTCGACAAGGCAGCCACGGCGCTGCCGCACGCGAACACGATCAGGCCTGCGACGATCATGATTTTGCGTCCGACTTTGTCGGACAGGAGGCCGAAGGGGATCTGCAACAGTCCTTGGCTCAGGCCGTAGATGCCGAGCGCCAGGCCGGTCTTGTACGGCGTCGCGCCCGACAGGTGGCGGGAATAGTCGGCAAACACCGGATAAATCATGAACAGGCCCAAAAGCCTCACCAAGTAGACGGCGGCAAGCGAGCCGGCAGCGCGGAATTCCTGTTTCTCCATACCCTCGATTCTCAAGTAGGCCCGGACGGTCCGGCAGTGTATGCGAGAAACATTGCGCCGGCCCTATGTCGTGCGTCCGCCGCGAATCTTAGCGGCGCGCGGCAGCGGCCCGCAGCAATCGCGCCCGCGCGCGGCTCACATGGGCGAGCGGATGGGGGCGCGAGGCCGCCACTTCCGCGGTGGTGTAATCGGCGAAGTTCGGCGCAACGGCCGCGTCGCTCAAGTTTCGCACCATCCAATTGAGCAGTGCCGCGGTGGCCGCATCGGAGAGCGGCGATTGCGCGACTCCGGGAACCCGGATCACGTAATTACGCCCTTGCGGCGACCCGGAGAAAAGCAGGAGCGTGCGGCGGATCGAGGGAATCCGTCCCGCCTGACCGGAGCCGTCGGCGAGATGGCAACCCATGCAGTTCAACTGGTAATCGACGCGCGGGCTATATGCGAGCGCCGCGTTTGCCGCCGTCGTCAAGAGCCCGATGATCGCGATCGCCGTCGCGGCGCGCATCGCGGCTAGCCGACGGCGCCGACGATGCGTGCAGTCGAACAATGATAGGGAATGTTGGCCTTGGCGTTGCCGGAGCACCAATTGTAGTCGTTCGATCGGCCCGGCTGAAACAGCGTCGAGTCGCCTTCGTTGCGATTGCAGAAGCACCGGCCGCAGGAGCTCTTGCCGCAGCAGTCGTTATAGGAAATGACGTAGTCCTTGCCGTCTCCCGGATTGTGGCAGGTGCCGATCCAGGTGACCGGCGACATGTCGGTTCCCGGCGGACACATCGATTGCGATCCTCCGCAACAGCTGCAGAGGTAGCCGTCGATCGCGCAATGCCGCCAATAATCGCAAGAGGACGGGTCGTCGGCCTGGGCGTTTGGCGGCGCTCCCGCGCGTTTCAAATCGGCGCCGCGCGCGACCGGCAGGAGCGGAACCGATGCGGCGCCGAGCAGCATGGAGCCGAGACCCCCGAGCACGCTGCGCCGGGTTGTGCGCCGTGCGAGTGCGCGGGCCGAGTTTTCAGTCAGAGCATCCAACCATTTCATGGCTCAACCCTCATCGAATCTGCGACGAGTCGATCAAGCAGCCCGGCGTTTGGCTGCCGCTTCAAAATAATCCTGAATCGATCCGAACCCCAAGCGCTTCGCTTCAAACAGGCTTTCCAGGTGTTCGCGAGAATTGACGATGCCGCGCGCCCGCAACACCCCTTGGGAGTCGATCAACGCCGCGAACGGCAGCCGGCTGACCTGATAGGCGATGCCGAGCGGCGCGGACACGATATACGGGAATTCGCCCAAGCGCTGGACGCGCACGAACTCCCGCTGGCCCGCAATCTCGCCGTCGCTTGCGAGGATGATGTCGAGCCAACCCCGCTCCGACGCGAGGCTCGATTTCAAGATCGGCAGCAAGGCCTTGCACACTGGACAGGTCGGCGAGACGAAGACGAGCAACGTCGCACGCTCCTCGGCGCGCGCGGCGCCGAGGGTCAAGCTGCGTCCCTCGAGATCCCGCGCCTCCACGCGCGGCGCGGACTCCCCGACCTTGAGCCCGTTCGCGAGCATCAGGGCGCCGACCGGCGCAATGCGTTCGTGCAGCACTCCGAGCTGACGCACGACCGCGAGCAGAGCAAGCGCCAGTGCGACGACGACGACCCAGAGCGTCACGTTCGACACGGCGAGCGCGGTCACGGCGTGACCCGCATCGCCAGCGCTTGCGGCGCGATATCACCGAGCAGCCTGTCGATCGACATATACAGGAGCGCCGCGGCGCTCAAGCCGCCCGCCACGGTCAACACGTCGACCAGGCCGAGCGGACGCTGCGACCATGGCAATGCCGCGAGCGCGAGGCCGGCGGCGAGAATGATGTTGCGCCATACCATCCAGGCGGCGATCGGCCTGCGGTTGCGGCGGCTACCGCAGCCACAGTCGAGGTCGCGCCGGCCGCGCGCGAGATTCAGCGCGACGGCCGACGCATAGAAAAGGAGCAGGCCGATGGCCGCGCCAAGTTGAGCGCGGCCGCCGCGCCCGGCCGCCAATGCGGCGGCGAGCGCAAGTTCGAGGCACGGAATCAGCCACGCGCTGCGCCGCGCCCACGCCTCCGGCAGCACGCCATAGGCGACGAATGCGTCGGTGAAGGCGCCGAAGCCGGATAATTTGTGCGCGGCCGCGCCCGCGAACAACAGCGCGCCGCCAAGGACGATCAGGTAACCGGTTGCGGGATCCAGCAAGGCAGCGGTCCTAGGGTGTGACCAACAGCGTCGGAGTCGTACCGACCTGCGCGACGGAGCGCAGCAGCTTGCCGCTCGCCGCGTCATAGATGTCGAGTTCCGAGCTGTCGAGGAAGATACTGTACAACAGCGGCCGCGAATCGGTGGATAGCTGGATGGAGCTCGCGAGGTTCTTCAGCGCGATCTGTCGTATGCGCCGTCCGCTCGACAGATCGTAGACCCAAACGTCCTTGCCTGGATCCTTGTGGGTCGCCAGGCCGCCGCGATGCATGATCGCGTACAGCCGCGAGCGCGCGGCGTCGACCGCGAGCTGCTGCAATCCACCCGGACGCCAGCCCGCCCGGCGCTCTGCCGGGGACGCAAGCCACCACACGGGTCCGAGCGTCGCTTTGTCGGGCCCCGCCTCGAGCGGCACGATGCGCCCGTCGAACGTCACGAAATACCAAGTGTCGCCGACGCGCACGGGCTTTTCGGTGACCGGATCGCTTCCCATCGGCAGCAACGGCTGCGTGCGCTTCTTATGCGCGCCGCCGCGATCGTCTAGATTCACGAGCAATACCGATCCGTCGCCGCATACCGAGAAGAACGATCGGGGCCCGGTCGGAAACGCGAGCGCGCATCCCGGAGTTTCGATCTCGCGCACGAATTTACGCGCCTTCGTGTCGACGACCGTGATGCTCTGCGCCGGCGTGAAGTTGTAGATCAATAGGAATCGACCGTCGTCGGTGAGCACGGCGTCGCCGATCACCGGCATGTTCGATGCGCGCTTTGGAGGTACGACGATTTCACCGCGCACCGCAAGCGTGCCGGCGTCGTACAGCGTCACTACGTCGGTGCGTTTGCCGCGAGTTCCACGCGAGAAATAAGTCTCCGGCGAATAGATGATCTTACCGTCGCGGGAAAGAAGAATATGGGCGAAGCTATACCCGGTGCTCAGCGTCCCGAGGTAGCGGCCGGTATCGCCGTCGATCAGATGAGCCATGCCGTCGGCCATGTGCGGAAACACGAAATCGTTGACCCACACCCAATGCTTCGAGGCGGGCACCGGCAGCGTCGCCATCGTGGGTCCATGGCCGACGTCGGCAGGCAACACCGCGTGCGCCGGACCGCAGAGCGCCGTCGCCAGCGTGACGACGGCGGCGCAGAGCATCGGCAGCATGCGGCAGCGGGCACGCAATGCGTGGTGCATGTTGACCTGGCTGGGCGGAAGCGGGTTGATTCGCATTTACATTTTCCGATTGCGGGTCGAGTCTACAATCGCAGCCTTCAAATGACCAGGGGCCATGGCGGCAGGAGTCGGACGCGCCTTTGATATACACTTGATGCGAACCCGCATCTGCCTTCAGTCATTGGGACGTGTGGACCATGCTGCATTCGAACAGGGCTTCCTCAGCGCTCGAGCCGATCGAGACGGCGAGTTTGGACGAACTGCAGGCGCTGCAGATCGAGCGCTTGAGATGGTCGCTGCAGCATGCCTACGATCATGTCGATCATTATCGGCGGACCTTCGATGCAGCCGGAGTGCATCCTTCGGATTTGAGGGACTTGTCGGATCTCGCCGGATTCCCGCTGATGAGCAAGAGCGATTTGCGGGACCACTATCCGTTCGGATTGTTCGCGGTGCCGCGCGATCAAGTCGCGCGCATTCATGCCTCGAGCGGAACGACCGGCAAACCGACGGTCGTCGGCTACACGGCGCGGGATATCGACCAGTGGGCGGGACTGGTCGCGCGCTGCATCAGAGCCGCGGGCGGCCGGGCGGGCGATACGGTGCACGTCGCATACGGCTATGGCATGTTCACCGGCGGCTTGGGCGCGCATTACGGCGCGGAGCGCCTGGGCTGTACCGTGATTCCGATGTCCGGCGGTCAGACCGAACGACAAGTCCAGTTGATCGAGGATTTCAAGCCGCGGATCATCATGGTCACGCCCTCGTACATGCTCGTGCTTCTCGAGGAGATGGTGCGGCAGGGAATCGACCCGCGGCACACATCGCTGCAAATCGGCATTTTTGGCGCCGAACCCTGGACCAATGCGATGCGCGCGCAAATCGAGTCCACGGCGAACATCGACGCCATCGACATGTACGGCCTGTCGGAAGTCATGGGCCCCGGTGTCGCGAGCGAATATGTCGATGCGAAGGATGGTCCGGTCATCTGGGAGGATCATTTCTACCCTGAAGTCGTCGACCCGGAGACCGGCCGTGTCCTCGGCGACGGCGAACTCGGAGAACTCGTATTCACGTCATTGACGAAGGAAGCGCTGCCGGTCATTCGCTACCGCACACGCGATCTGACCCGCTTGCGGCGTTCGCCGGCGCGTGCGATGCGCTGCATGGACAAGATCGTCGGCCGCGCCGACGACATGATCATCATCCGTGGAGTCAACCTCTTTCCCACGCAAGTGGAGGAATTGATCCTGCGCCTGCCGCAATTGATGCCGCAGTACCAACTCGTCGTCAGCCGCGAAGGACACCTGGACGCTCTGGAAGTGCGGGTCGAAGTGAGCGCCGATGCCTGGCCGCAGCTCTCCGCAGCTGATCTTGCGGCGCTGGCCAAGAATTTGCAGCATCACATCAAGGCGTACATCGGCGTCAGCGCCGCGGTCGTTCCGCTCGCGCCCAATGCGATCGAACGCACCGCCGGCAAGGCGCGCCGCGTGGTCGACAATCGTGTCCTGCGCGCCGGCTGAGTTTTTGCGCGCACTTTAGCCGGCCGGCGGCCGCGCCGGCTGATCGATGAGTGCCTGCAGCGCGGCCCTGAGTTCGCGGCCGTCGTCGTCGGCGGCGGCGAGCGCCGCGGTGCGCAATTGACGCACCTGCGCCGCGAGATCGGGGCGGCCCGGGTCCCGATCGATGAATTCCATGATGGCCGAGAAATTGCGCATGCTTCGTTGGTGCGTATCGCCGTACCCCTTGATGAGCCGCTGACATGCGGCAATCTGCACCGAGAGCTCGTAATCCATCCCATTCGCACAAATACGCGCGAGCCACGCATCGATCCGGCCTTGTTCGGTCCGGTAGCGCAGGGTGCCGCGCCGCCAGCGGCGCAGCGCAGCGAGCGCATAGAGCGCGAGGAAGCCCGTGATTCGGGACGTGCCGATCCGGCGGCCGCGGCGAAAGAGCGGTGGGGGCAGCCGCGCGCCCAGCGCGCTGCGCGCGAGCCGCTCGCCGAACGCGGCCGGCAGCGTCTCGCACAGTTCCTGGAAGCGCGGGTACATGAACTCGCTCACGTAGACGATCTGGCCGGGCACCGCGCCGACTTCGCCGCGAAAGCGCTCGAAGCGCCCGCTGCGTGTTTTCAGATCGGCGACGCGGATCGTGTCGTCATAAGCCATCCACAGCGCGAGATGCCGTGCGGCCGCGGCCGTGAGGGCAAAGCCGTGATGGAGGCCGTCCGCGCGCTGGTCGCGGCGCAGTACCGCCTGCAAGCGCGTCAGATACAGTTCAGCGTAAGCGCCGTCTTGATAGTCCATGAGCCGCCTTACGCCCTCGGCGACGAGTCCGTGCAAATGAGCGGGGAACGCGGCGCGCACCTCGGCGTCGAGCCGCTTTCCCGCAGCGCTGCCCGGCGCCGGCGCCGTCGCGGTGGCCCCCGCCGGCGGCGCATCCGCGAGCGCGCGCGTGAAGCCCGCGGCGAACCCGGCAAGATTCGCCGCCACCGCGACGCCGCTGTCGCGTATCGCCTGTTCATACAGCGCGCGCGGAAAAGGCAGCACAGCGGCGGCGGCGAGAGCGCCCAATAGCACGGCGCTGATCGCGCTCGCGGAGGCCGCCGCGGCCGCCTCCATGTCGAATGTGACGAGCCGGCGCGATTCACCATTCAGCGCGGCCAGCACCGCGTTGGCATCCGCGATCCCATCGCCGGGCGCCGACTTTTCGGTGATCGCGTAGACGCGATGGTTCGACGCCACGAGCGTCGTTCGATCCGGGGTCACGAATCCGCGCATGACCGCTCGCCCGGCTTCCATCAGTTCGGCGGCGAGAACGATGTCCACATCGCCGGGCACCGGCATCAGCGCGAACACCGGCTGCGCGCCGCCCGCCGGCGGCGGACAAGTTTCCAGGTAGTACATCGTCGTGCCGGTGCGCTGAGCGACGCCGGGAACCTGCGTCGCCTGCACGAGCCAGCCGTGGCGCTCGGCGACCGCCACGATCCAATCCGAGAGGACTCCGCCACCCTGGCCGCCGAGCGCGGCGATCGCGATGGACAGCGGCCGCAGGGCGCGCGCCGCCGCCGCCGCATCGGTCGATGCCGGCTCAATACGCACGGCGCAGCCTGCGCGTGTCGGCGATTCCTTGCAGCAGCCCGATGATCTTGCCGCGCAGCCTCGCGAACAGCCGCTCGATGGGCGTCGGATTGAACACGAGCTCGGCGCGATAAAACGACGGGCACAGGACCGCCGCGTGCGCGACCTCGCCGCACAGACCGCAACCCACGCAGGTGTTGTCGACGTGCGCGACCGGATCCTCGCGCAAGGGGTCCGGATTCGGCCGTATCGTGAGCGACGGACAGCCGGACAGCCGTATGCAGGAGTGGTCGCCGGTGCAGGTGTCGGAATCCACGCCGAATCGCTCGCGCACAACGCGCGCACCGGCGGCAATCGCGCGACTCTCGCGCGGACGTTCGCGCCGCTGGCGGTTGAGCATGCACTCGGATGCCGCCAATACGACTTTGAGCCCCTTCTCGGGAGCGATCATCGCCGCGCGCAGCGTAGCGCGCATGCGTGCAACGTCGTACGTTCGATCTATCGATCGCAGCCAGGTGACGCCGACTCCGCGCACCGCATCGGCAATCGAGTGCTTCGTGCTCTTCGTCTTGTTGTCCGCACGCGAGGACAGAATGTCCTGACCGCCGGTGGCCGCCGAGGAGCCGTTGTCGATGACGACGAGAACGGCGTCGGTCCGGTTGAATACCGCATTGGCGACGCCGGAGGTGAGCCCGTTGTGCCAAAAACCGCCGTCGCCCATGATCGCGACCGCGCGCTTGCCCCGGGGCGCGTTGAAGGCCGCGGCGCCGGCGGCGCCCAAGCCGTAGCCCATCGTGGTGTTGCCGAGATTGAACGGCGGCAAGATAGAGAACAAATGACAGCCGATATCGCAGCTGAGGTGCAGCGGTCGGGTCTCGCGCTCGAGAAGCTTCAGCGCCGTGAACAGCGGCCGCTCCGGACAGCCGGTGCAAAATCCGGCGGGACGCAGCGGCAGCACGGCGGCGAGCGCCTGCACCGCCTTGGAGACTTGCGGCCGGGCCGAATGCGCAGAACGGGCGGCGGCGGATGAGAGCCGCGCCGGCGCGTAGCGGCGCAAGAACGACTCGACGCCGCGCCGCAGCGCCTCGCCGGTGTATTCGCCGGCGCGCGGCAGCAGGTCCTTGCCGACCACCGTGGTTTGCGAACCGGCATTGCGCAGGATCATGCCGAGGTTTTGTTCGATATACTCGGGCTGACCCTCTTCGATCATCAGCACCGTGGCTTTGCCGGCGCAGAATTGCATGATCTCGTCCGGGACCAGCGGATAGGTCACATTGAGTACGTAAATCGGCATGTCGGTGTTGCCGAACGCGTCGGCGACACCATTGAGTTCGAGCGCCCGCATCAGCGTGTTGTACAGGCCGCCCTGCACAATCACGCCGACCGCGCCGCCCGCTGCGCCGAAGAATTCGTTCAAGCGATGTGCGCGGATGAAGTCGAGCGCCGCCGGCCAGCGCCGCTCAATCTTCTCCTGTTCGTGCTGGAAGCTCGCCGGCGGCAGCACGATCCGCGAAAGATCGCGCACCGGGTTCTCGAGCGCGTCTTGAAGCGTGAACGGCGGCGCGCGGTTCGCTCCGGTCCGAAAGCGGCCATAGAGATGGCAGGCCCGGATCCGCAGCTGCAGAATCACCGGCGTGTTCGACGCCTCGGAGAGCTCGAACCCGCGCTCGACCATGCGCACGATGCTTTCGAGATCGGGCCGCGGATCGAGCAGCCACATTTGCGACTTCATCGCGAAGGCATGCGACCGCTCTTGCACGATCGAGGATCCCTCGCCGTAGTCTTCGCCGACGATGATCAGCGCACCGCCGAGAACTCCGCCGGAAGCGACGTTCGCGAGGGCATCGGAGGCTACGTTCGTGCCGACCGTCGACTTCCAGGTGACGGCGCCGCGAATCGGATAATTCACCGAAGCGGCGAGCATCGCGGCGGCGGCGGCCTCGGACGCACTCGCCTCGAAATGCACGCCCAATTCCTCGAGCACGCCTTGCGCGTCCGCCAGGACGTCCATCAAATGCGATATCGGCGCGCCCTGATAGCCGCCGACGTAGCCGACCACGGACTGCAGCAGCGCCTTCGTGACCGCGAGGATGCCCTCGCCGCGAAACTCTTGGCCCGCCGGGATGCGCAGCTTTTCAACTTCGTGTGCGAAAGAGCGTTCAGCCATGAAAATCGTCCTCGGCTTGCCGGATGATTCCGTCACGGCAATTGCCGCCCCAGTATGCCCCTCGTGTGCCCGCCAGTCGACTTAACTTGACACAGGAATTGGAGGGTAGTAGCGTTTCCTGTGTCATATCCGCAACGAGGCGACAAGTGTGGAGTTCCTAACATGACGCGCTACGCAGAAGCGATCGCGATGCGGTTTGGTGGAAGGGGCGGGCGCCCCGACGAGCGCTTATGCGCGATACATTGAAGCCCGGCGTCAGCAGGACGCGCACGGTCGTCGTGGACCGGCCGCGGACAATCGACTTTCTCGGCGAGGAGTTGCGCGTCTACGCGACCCCGGAATTGGTGCGCGACTTCGAGATCACCTGCCGCGAGCTTCTTCTCGATCATTGCGATGCGGGCGAGGATTCGGTCGGCATCGGGATCTCGGTGACGCACAGCGGCGCGACGCTGCTCGGCATGTCGGTCGAGATCACCGCCGAGGTCGTCGCGGTCGAGGGCCGGGCGGTCAAGTTCAAGCTCTCGGCGCACGACCCCATCGAGGCGATCTCGCATGGCGAACACTCGCGCGCGGTCGTCGACGTCGGCAAACTGCGCGCGCGTGTGCAGGCCAAAGCCGCGAAGGCCCGATCTCCTTGACCCGGTACGTCATGGTTGCCGACCTGCGACGTTGCGTCGGCTGCCAGACGTGCACCGCGGCCTGCAAGCTCACGAACGCGACGCCGCCGGGGATTCAGTGGCGGCGCGTTCTGGACATCGAGAGCGGCGAGTATCCGGACGTGCGGCGCACGTTCGTCCCGGTCAGCTGCATGCATTGCGGCGACCCGCCGTGCCTCGGCGTCTGTCCGACCGGGGCGACATTCAAGCGCGATGACGGAATAGTGCGGATCGATCCCGACGTATGCATCGGCTGCGCGTACTGCGCGGTCGCCTGCCCGTATCAGCAGCGTCATATCGTCAAACGCCGCGAATTCGCCTACGGCGCGCAGGCGACGGCCGCCGAGGATCTGCGCTTCGAACCGCGCTCGGTCGCGGTGTCGACGAAGTGCACGTTCTGCAGCGACAGGGTGGACCACGCGGCGTCTCCCCGGCTCACGCCGGGCATCGACCCGGAGGTCACGCCGGCCTGCGTCAACTCGTGCATCGCGGGCGCGCTGCATTTCGGCGATCGCGACGACCCTGACAGCAACGTCTCGCAGCTGCTCGCACACTCGGCTCACTTCCGCATGCACGAGGAGCTGAATACGGATCCCGGCTTCTACTACATCGTCGAGGACGCGCCGTGATCAGCAGCGTCGGCCGCATCGCGCCCTGGCGCCAGACCAACTGGGAGTGGCGCGCGGCGGGCAATTTTCTTGGCGGCGGGTCGGGCGCCGGGCTGCTGGCGTCGCTGCCGTTCGTCGGCTCTACGGTTGCTCCGGCGCTCGCGCTCCTCGGTATCGGGCTCGTCGGTTGCGGCCTGTTGTGCGTCTGGCTCGAGATCGGCCGGCCATGGCGTGCGCTCAATGTCTACCGGCGGCCGTCGTCGTCTTGGATGACGCGCGAGGCGATGCTGGCGCCGCTGGTATTCGCAAGCGGCGCGGCGGTCGCGTGGCGCGGCGGCGCGGCGATGGAGTGGCTCGCCGCCGGTCTTGCGCTGCTCTACGTCTACTTTCAGGCGCGCATGCTGCAGGGCGGACGCGGCATACCGCTGTGGCGCCATCCACGCGTCATTGCGCTCGTTGTCGTGACCGGGGTCGCGGAGGGCTTCGGCCTCGGCGTCGCGCTGCTCGCGGCGGCCGAGCCCGGCGCACTGCCGGCCGTGCTGGCGTGGCTCGCCGCGGCGGCGCTGCTGGTGCGCGCCGCGGTCCTCATCCACTATCGTCGCGGCCTCGCCGGCAATGCGCCGACGCAGGCGCTCGCGCTGCTCTACCGGCAGATCCTCGTCGATCGACTGTTGACCGCGGCGGGCATGATCGGCCTCGTTGCCGGCGCGAGCTTTGCCGGCGGTCGCTGGCCCCTGATGGCGGGCGGACTTGCGGCGCTGGCCGCGGGCTGGCTTCTCAAGTACACGATCGTCGTGCGGGCATCGTTCAACCAGGGCTTCGCCCTCCCATCGCTGCCGACCCGCGGCCCCGGCCGCGCGGCTGCGGGCGTGCGCCCGGGGTATTGACGTGACTGAATCCGCCGAATCGCCCGGTACCCGCTACGTCGCGACGTATTGCTACAACTGCGTCGCGGGTCCGGACCTGTTGACGGTCAAGGTGACGGACGGCGTTGCGACCGAGATCGGACCGAATTTCGCGGGCGCCGACGTGCATCCGGGCAAGGGCAAGCCGTGCGTGAAAGCCTACGGCCTCATCGAGAAGACCTATCATCCAGGCCGGATTCTCACGCCGATGAAGCGCACCAATCCGCTCAAGGGCCGCGCGCAGGATCCGCAATTCACGCCGATTTCATGGGACGAGGCGCTCGATACCATCGCGGCGAAGCTCGGCGACATCCGCAGCCGCGGCATTCTCGATGCCGAGGGCCTGCCGCGCGTCGCCGTCACGTTCGGGCACGGCGGTACGCCCGCGATGTACATGGGCACGTTCCCGGCATTTCTCGCCGCGTGGGGCGACCTCGACTACAGCTTCGGCTCCGGCCAGGGCGTCAAGTGCATGCACTCGGAGCACCTCTTCGGCGAATACTGGCACCGCGCCTTCACGGTTTCGGCGGACACCCCGCACACGCGCCTGAACGTCTCGTTCGGCGCCAACAACGAGGTCACCGGCGGCCCATGTGCGGTTGCGCGGCACGCCGATGCGCGTGCGCGCGCGGCGAAGCGCATCCAGATCGAGCCGCATCTGTCGATCACCGCGGCCGCGTCCGCCGAGTGGATTCCGATCAAGCCGAAGACCGATCCGGCGTTCATGTTCGCGATGATTCACGTGATGCTGCACGAGCACCCGCGCGAGCGCCTCGATCTTGCGTTCCTCAATGAGTCGAGCTCCTCGCCGTACCTCGTCGGGCCCTCCGGCTATTACCTGCGCGACCCGGCGACGCTGAAGCCGCTGATCTATGACACGCGGCGCGCGGCCGCAGTGCCGTTCGACACCGAGGGTGTGGAGCCGCTGCTCGAGGGCAGCGTGCGCGTGCCGGACGCGGTCGAGGTCGGCGCCGATGACGAGCGCTGGGCCCATGCCGACATCAACGCATCGACGGCTTTCGCGCTGCTCGTCGCGCACATGCAAAAGTACAGCCCCGAATGGGCGGCTTCGATTTGCGACGTTCCGGCCGCGACGATTCGCCGCGTCGCGAACGAGTTCCTCGATCAGGCGTGCATCGGCCAGACGATCGAGATCGACGGCGTGACGATGCCGTTCCGCCCGGTCTCGGTGACGCTCGGCAAGACCGTGAACAACGGCTGGGGCGCCTACGAGTGCTGCTGGGCGCGTACGCTGCTCGCGGTGCTCGTTGGCGCGCTGGAAGTGCCGGGCGGCACGCTCGGCACGACGGTGCGCATCAATCGCCCGCACACCGACCGGCTGCAGAGCGTCGTTGCCGGTGCGGACGGGTTCATGCAAAACACGCTGAACCCGACCGGGCGCGAATCCTGGGTCAAGACGCCGACGGGGCGCAACGGTCACCGCACGCTGGTGCCCTTGAGCGGCGACAGCGGCGCCTGGAGCCAGGCGCTCGGGCCCACGCACCTCGCGTGGATGTTCCAGACGCACGTGCCGGAGAACAGGCCGAAGCCGACCAAGCCCGAGGTCTGGATCGCCTACCGCACGAACCCCGCGATCTCGTTCTGGGATACGCACGCCATCGCCGACACGATGGCGACGTTGCCGTTCACGGTCTGCTTCGCGTTTACGCCCGACGAAACGAATCACATGGCCGACATCCTGCTGCCGGATGCGACCGACCTGGAATCGACGCAGCTGATACGGCTCGGCAAGACGAAGTACGTCGAGCAGTTCTCGCACCACCAAGGCTGGGTGCTGCGCCAGCCGGCGGTCGCGCCGCGCGGCGAGGCGCGGGATTTCACGTGGATTGCAACCGAACTCGCACGCCGCACCGGACTGCTTGAAGGCTACAACACCGCGATCAACCGCGGTGCCTGCGGCGCAAAGCTGAAGACGCCGCAGCGCGATTTCTCGCTCGATCCGGCGCAGCCGCATTCGGTCGACGAGATCTGGGACGCGGTCTGCCGCGCCGCGAGCTTCGATCTGACGCGCGGCGAGGCCAAGCACGGGCTCGATTGGTTCAAGGAAAACGGTCTGCTGACGGCGCCGTTTGCGCAGCCGAATTGGTACCTGTACCCGACGCTGCGGCGCCAGAAGCTGCGCTTCGAACTCCCCTACCAGGAGCGCCTCATGCGCACCGGGCGCGAACTCGCGCATCGCTTGCATGAAAGCGGCATCCGCTGGTGGGACCAGCAATTGCGCGAGTATCAGCCGCTGCCGGTGTGGCACGACTTCGCCGGGATCTGGGAACAGGACCTGGTCCGGCGCGGCAAGCGCCCGGAGGACTTCCCGTTCTGGCTGATCACGACGAAGAGCATGCAGTACCACGCCGGCGGAAACGCCGCGATTGCGCTGATGGACGAGGTCGGGCGCAACGTGCGCGGACACCGCGGGATCATCATCAACGCCGGCGCCGCCGCGCGTCTCGGCATCAAGGCCGGCGATCAGCTCGAAATCGCCTCGCCGATCGCAACCACGCGCGGGCCTGCCGTGCCGGTGCAAGGCATACGGCCCGATACGCTCGTCATCGTCGGCCAGTTCGACCATTGGGCGACGCCCTATGCCAAGGATCTCGGTGCGCCGAGCCTCAATACCGTGGCGCCGCTTTCGCTCGAGCTCACGGACGAGAACGGCTCCGGTGCGGACCTGGTGCGGGTCGCGGTGCGGCGCATCGCATCCTAAATTTCTCGGCAAGTGAATAGTTGGAAATGTTCAGAGATATAATGGTTGGCGTTTCATCGGGGAGAAAATCATGCGGATACTGAAGACATACCTGGCGTGGCTCGGCATCGCCGCCATCGCGATGCCGGTTCTGGCGTCTGCGGCCGATACGGCCAATCCATCGGATGAGCTGCAGGAGATCACGGTCACTGCGCAGAAGCGCAGCGAATCCGCACAATCGGTGCCGCTGTCGATGACGACGATCACCAGCGTCGCGCTCCAGCAAAAGGCGATCAACACGTTCTTCGACTACGCCACCAAGGTGCCGAATCTCGCCTTTGCGCCGACCGGCGATGGGATCGGCACCGCCCGGACCGTCTCGATCCGCGGCATCTCCGGCGACAACGTGACCGGTTTCTACATCGACGACACGCCGCTGCCGGATTCGCTCGATCCGCGAGTGCTGGATATCGCACGCATCGAGGTTCTGCGCGGACCGCAAGGCACGCTGTACGGCGCGCGTTCGATGGGCGGTACGGTGGGCATCATCACGCAACAGCCGGATCTCGAGAAATTCAGCGGGACGGTGCACGCCGGCGCGTCCTCGACCGACCATACGAACCAGCCGAACTGGACCGGCGACGGCGTCGTCAACCTGCCGCTGATCCAGGATCGCATGGCGCTGCGCCTGAGCGGCTTCTACGACCGCGAGGCGGGCTACTTCAAGCGCAGCTTCTCACCGACCCGGCCGCGGCAATGGCCCAGACCTGCACACCGCTCGCGACCAGCGGCATCACGACGGTGAACAACGTCGGCGCGACCGACACCTACGGCGGCGCGGCGGAGCTGACGATCAAGTTCAACGACAGCTTCAGCGTGATGCCGCGCATCATGACCCAGCGCTCGACCTACAACGGCTTTCCGCTCGCCGATTTCCCGTCGATGCCGGGCAACGGCATCGGCTATCCGGTGCCGTCGGGACCGTATACGCTGCCGACCGCGATGACCCCGACCGACTTCACCCAGGCGCGCTGGTTCAACGTGCCGGAGGGCGGCTTCGACACCTGGGGCCTGTACTCGGTGGCGATGCACCTGAAGACCGGTTACGGCGAGTTCGTGTCCTCATCGTCGTATTTCAGCCGCAAGGTGTTCGAGACCGAGGACGAGACCGACTTCGTCTGGGCGGCGATCACCAGCAACTGCAATGCGGCGGCGGTGGCGCTCGGACCATCGCAGCCCGGCGGCTGTGCGGCTCTCGGCGCGCCGCAGCCGGGGTCGATCAGCGAGGCGAAGAACTACCAGCAGTTCGCGCAGGAAGTGCGCTTCGTGTCGGCGCTCGAGGGCCCGGTGCAGTTCGTCGCCGGCGCGTTCTATTCAGACCTGCACGGCAGCGTACCGTTCGCGGGTTACTACCCGCCGGCGGTGGTGCCCAATCTCGATGCGACCTTGGCCGGCGTGCAGATCAGCGCGGCCGCTCCGGACCTGATCTTCGCGCAGGACTTCAATTCCGACTATAAGGAGTCCGCGCTGTTCGGCCAGGTGTCGTACCGGCCGATCGACCCCCTCAAGTTCACCGTCGGTCTGCGCTGGTACCACGACACCGGCTCCTCGTACGGCTATGAGGCGGGACTCGCCGCGGGCGGCGGACCGTCGGTGATCAGCCCCACCGCGACGACTAGCGAGAACGGCATCAATCCGAAGTACGAGGTCTACTATCACCTGACCCCGAACGACATGGTGTACGTCAACGTCGCGAAGGGCTTCCGCCCCGGCGGCGTCGTGCCGATCGTGCCGGCAGGTACGCCGAACACCGGCACCGACTGCGTCGCCGCGCTGCAAGCGGTGGATCCGGCGATCACGCTCGCCGATACGCGCAGCTACCGCTCGGACAGCCTGTGGAACTACGAGCTCGGCACCAAGACCTCGTGGCTGCAGAATCGCATGACCATCGATGCGGCGGTGTTCGACATCCGCTGGAGCAACATCCAGCAGGAGATCCTGCTCTCCTGCGGCTTCCAGTACCGGGCGAACGCCGGCGCGGCGGAGAGCAAGGGCGGCGAGCTCGAGCTGCGTGCCCGGCCGGTCGAGCCGCTCGAGTTTTCCGTCGGCCTCGGCTACCAGGACGCGAAGATCACGCAGGCGAGTTCGTTCTCGCCGCAGCCGCTCGGCTCGCCGGTCTACGACGTGCCCAACTGGACCGGCAACGGCTCGCTCACCTACACCAAGCCCATCAACAGTAATTGGACGTTCGTCGGCAGCGGCGACTACTCATACATGGGGCGCAGCTACAGCGGCAACAACAATCCGGCGAATCCGCGCGAGCGCGGCTCCTATCGGCTGGTCGACGCGCGCCTCGCGCTGGATTGCGGCAAGATGGAGTACGCGCTGGTCGGCAAGAACCTGACCAACGACATCGCCAATCTCGGCGACAACCGCTCGCTCGCGGCCGAGGTGCCGGGGCGCCCGCGACTCGCGATCAACCAGCCGCGCACGATCGGCGTCGAGGTGCGCGCATCGTTCTGAGCAGACGCGATCTGCTGGCCGCCGGCGGCAGCGCGCTGCTCGCCGAGCGGGCAGCGGCGCTCGCGGCACCGGCAACCGAGCCCTGCCGCGGCGCGGTGCCGTCCGCGCGCGCGGACGGCACCGCGCCGCGGCAGGGCTCGGTTGCCGGTGCCGCGAGCGCCGC
>DAIDVO010000126.1 GCA_027456085.1 Steroidobacteraceae bacterium
GCGCCGCGCGCTGCGCGCGCCGCGCCGCGCGCGCGCCGCGCCGGCCCACGGCAATTTCAGTCTCACTCATGATCGGTCTCCGATATTCGGCATTGAGAATGCACTGATTGTCCCGCATTCGGCAAGCGCCGCGCGCGCGCCGCCGCGATTCGCTACACTGCCGGCGGCGACAGCCTAACGGAGCGGCCCCGGAAGCACCACCGATGAGCGTTATCACCTGCATCGAGGATTTGCGGACTCTCGCGCGGCGGCGCGTTCCGCGCATGTTCTACGACTACGCGGACGCGGGTTCCTGGAGCGAAAGCACCTATCGCGCCAACGAGGCGGATTTCCGCAAGCTGAAGCTGCGCCAGCGGGTCGCGGTCGATATTGAGAATCGTTCGCTCGGCACTCGATTGCTCGGCCAAGACGTGGCGATGCCGGTCGCACTCGCGCCCACGGGCCTTACCGGCATGCAGTATGCGGACGGCGAGATCCTGGCGGCGCGTGCGGCGCAGAAATTCGGCATCCCTTTCACGCTCTCGACGATGAGCATCTGCTCCATCGAGGACGTCGCGGCGCATACCGGCGCGCCGTTCTGGTTTCAGCTGTACGTCATGCGCGACCGGGATTTCGTCGAGCGCTTGATCGACCGGGCCAAGGCGGCGCGCTGTTCGGCGCTGATGCTGACGCTCGACCTGCAGATCCTCGGTCAGCGCCATAAGGACCTGAAGAACGGATTGAGCACGCCACCGAAGCCGACGCTCGGCAATTTGCTCGATCTTGCGAGGAAGCCGCGCTGGTGCCTGGGGATGCTCGGCACGCGCCGCCGCAGTTTCGGCAACATCGTCGGGCATGTGCGCGGCGTCGACAGCATGGCGTCGCTCGCGGCATGGACATCGGAGCAGTTCGATCCGCGCCTGAACTGGAGCGACGTCGAATGGATCAAGCGGCGCTGGGGCGGCAAGCTCATTTTGAAGGGCATCATGGACAGAGACGACGCCGGCCACGCCGCGGACAGCGGCGCGGACGCGCTGATCGTTTCGAATCACGGCGGCCGCCAGCTCGACGGCGCGCCGTCCTCGATCGAAGCGCTGCCCGCGATCGTCGATGCCGTCGGATCACGCATCGAAGTGTGGATGGACGGCGGCATCCGCAGCGGCCAGGATGTGTTCAAGGCGGTCGCGCAGGGCGCGCGCGCTGCGCTGATCGGACGCGCGTTCCTCTACGGGCTCGGTGCCATGGGCGAGGCGGGCGTGACGAAGTGCCTCGAGATCATCCGCCAGGAGCTCGATTTGACCATGGCATTTTGCGGACGCACCGACGTGCGCGGCGTGGACCGCGGCGTACTCATCTAGAAGGCGTGCTATCGACCGCCGAAAATCCCTGCGACGCCGGCGCGCCCTTAGAACGCGCCGGGGTATAGGCCGCCGTCGAGCAGGATGTTCTGACCGGTGAGATAGCCGGCGTGCACGCTGCAGAGGAATGCGCAGACCTGGCCGAATTCCGCCGGCGTGCCGAAGCGCTTTGCCGGGATCCGCGCCATCTCGTGTAGCGCAACCGCCTCCTCGGAGCCGCCGCCGCGCCGCGCCGCGGCCGTGAAGCCGTCGCGCAGACGGCGCGTATCGAAAGAGCCGGGCAGCAGATTGTTGATCGTGACGTTGCGCTCGACCACGGTGCGCGCTATCCCGGCGACGAAGGCGGTCAGGCCCGCGCGTGCGCCGCTCGACAAATCGAGACCCGCGAGCGGCATCTTCACGCTGATCGAGGTGATGTTGACGATGCGGCCGAAGCCGCGCGCCGCCATCTTGTCGATGACCTTCTGGATGAGTTCGATTGGCGTCACCATGTTCATCGTCACGCCGGCGAGCATCGCTGCGCGGTCGAGCGCGCGAAAGTCACGGAACGGCGGGCCGCCGTTGTTGTTGATCAAAATGTCCGGCTCCGGGCAGGCCGCGAGCACGGCCGCCTGCCCGTCGGGCGAGCCGATGTCGGCGGCGACGGCGGTCACCGCGACGCCGGTCGCGCGCCGAATTTCATCGGCGGTCTCGTCGAGTTTGGCCGCGTTGCGGCCGTTGATGACCAAGGACACGCCGGCTTCGGCGAGCGCGAGCGCGCAGCCCCGGCCCAAGCCGAGGCTCGATCCGCAGACGATCGCGCGCCTGCCGCTGATTCCTAAATCCATGCAAGCTCCCGTGAGCGCCGGCCGCGTCAGGCCGCCGCCAAGTCCAAGGTCGGGTAATCGGTGTAGCCGGCGGCGCCGCCGCCGTACAGCGTTTTCGTGTCAAGCAGGTTCAGCGGGGCATCCAAGCGCAGACGCTGCACGAGATCCGGGTTGCCGATGAACGGCTTGCCGAAGGCCACCAGGTCCGCCTTGCCGCCCGCCACCGCCTCGATCGCGAGCGCACGCGAGTAGCCGTTGTTGACGATCCAGGCGCCATGCTCGTGGCCGCGCTTGAATCGGCCGCGCAACGCCTCGTAGTCGAACGGCGCGAAGTCGCGCGCGCCGCCGGTCGCCCCCTCGATCACATGTATGTACGCAAGCTTCAAGGGCGCGAACCGGTCGAGCAGATGATTGAACAGACCCTGCGGGTCGCTGTCCTGCTGCGCATCGTTCACGGGCGTCACCGGGGAGAGGCGGATGCCGGTCCGCCCGGCGCCGATCTCGGCGACGATTGCGCGCACGACCTCCACGGCCAAGCGCACGCGATTTTCCTTCGAACCGCCGTACTCGTCGGTGCGGTCATTGACGCTGTCGCGCAGGAATTGTTCGAGAAGATAGCCGTTCGCGCAATGCACTTCGATGCCGTCGAAGCCGGCGTCGATTGCGTTGCGCGCGGCGCGCGCGTATTGCGCGACGATGCCCGGCAGTTCGTCGGTTCTCAGCGCCCGCGGCGTGGAAACCTCCTCGAATCCGCCCGCCGTGAACGTCTTCGCGTTCGCGCGGCGCGCCGTGCTCGACACCGGCGGTGCGCCGCCGGGCTGCAGCGAGACGTGCGAAATGCGCCCCACGTGCCAGAGCTGCAGAACGATCTTGCCGCCTTTGCGGTGCACGGCGTCGCAGACGCGCCGCCACCCCTCGATTTGCGCGGCGCTGTATATGCCAGGCGTATCGAGGTAACCCTGGCCCTCGGCGCAGATTTGCGTCGCTTCGGAGACGATCAGGCCGGCGCTCGCGCGCTGTTCGTAATAAGTCGCCATCAGCGCAGTCGGCGCCTGGCCCGGGCCGGCGCGGTCGCGAGTCAGCGGCGCCATGACGATGCGATTGGCGGCGCTGATCTCGCCGAATCGCATGGGGTCGAACAATGTGGGCATCGTGAAATAGTCCTCCGGCGCGATCGCGTCGGCCGATTATAGCGGGCATGGCGCTTCGGCATTACGCGCAAATCGACGGCGCCCAGGTACAATTCCCGATACCATGAGCATATTCCACGTCGTCATTCTTGCGATCGTCCAAGGCTTTGCCGAACTCTTGCCGGTGTCGAGTTCGGCGCACGTCGTCATCACGGAGAAGCTTCTCGGCCTCGACCCGTCCTCGCCGCCGATGACGCTGCTCCTGGTCATGCTGCATACGGGCACGATGTTCGCGGTCATCGTCTATTTCTGGCGCCAGTGGCGGGAGACCTATTTTCGCAGCTTTGCCGATTTCAAGCGCATCACGGGGACCGTCTTCGTCGCCACGGTGATCACAGGCATCATCGGCGAAGCGCTGATCAAGATCATCGAGAAGACGGTGCTTCGCGCCGTGCCGCACGCGCAGATCGAGGATCTGTTCAGTCACCTGGAATGGATCGCGCCGGCCTTGGCGGCTGCCGGCGTGCTGATTCTCGTCGCGGCGTATTCGGGGAGGGGTGAGGCGGCGCGGGTGCGGACCGAAGCGCGCGATCCCGATCTCAAGGAATCCGCCTGGATCGGCGCGATCCAAGGGCTATGCCTGCCGTTTCGCGGGTTTTCACGGTCCGGCGCGACGATCTCCGTCGGCATGCTGCTCGGCGTCGCGAAGGCGCGTGCCGAAGCGTTCAGCTTCGCGCTCGCGGTCGTGTTGACGCCGCCGGTCGTCGCGCGCGAGGCATGGCGCCTCCTGCAGATGCAGCGCGCCGACCATAGCATCGATCTCGGCTCGATCGCGGGACGCTGCGTGCTCGGTGCGGGCGTCGCGTTTCTCGCGGGACTCTTGGCGCTGCGCTGGCTCAGCCGATTGCTGGAGCGAGGCCGCTGGCATTTATTCGGGATCTATTGCCTGGTCGCCGCGGCGGTCGTCGCCTATCTCTACACCGCGGGCTTTTGACGGGGAATCCCACGCGAGCGGCCCGAGCTTCGGCAGCATCGGCAGCCAGCCGATCAAGCCGAACACGTTGACCGCACCCGCGAGCAGGAAAGCCGCGGTGAAGTGGCCGGTGCGTGCGACGATGAAGCCGGTGAGCGCCGGCGCGACGACCCCGGCGAAATTGCCGAGCGAGTTTTGGACGCCGACCCAGCGCCCGGTTGCGGACGGGCCCGCGAGTATCTGCGAAATGGCGTAGACACCGGGCGACGAGGCGCCGTTGACCACCTGGTAGGCGAAGATGCACGCGATCGCGAGCGGCTTGGGGCCCTGCGCCATGCCGACCATGCACAGGATCGCGCCGACGTGCGCCACCGCCATCACCGATTTGTACGCGAAATTCGTGGATGCGCCGCGCGCGATACCGCGGTCGATCAAGAAGCCGGCGGCGAGCGCGGAGAGCGCCGTCACCACATACGCGGCGCCGGCAAGTTCGGCCATTTCCGCCGTTGCGAAGCCGCGCACCCGCACCAAGTAATAGGGCAGCCACGACAACATGAAATAGAACGTGTAATTGCTGCAAAAAAGGCCAAGGCCGGTTCCCCAAAGCGCGCGCCGGCGTAAAATCATCATGAACGTCGGCGCTGCGGCCGCTTGGGCCGCTGGAGCGTGTTGCCGCGGCGCGACCTTGGCCCAAGGCCAGAGCCAGGTCAGCGACAGCGCGCCGAAGACGAGAAATGCGAGGCGCCAGCCGTAGCGGGCCATCAGGAGCCCGCCGAACATCGTGCCGACCGCGGGCCCGAATAAATATGCGAAGCCGACGATCCCGTTCGCCGTGCCGAGGCTCTTCGCCGGCACCGAGCCGGCGAGGAGCTTCGAGACGCTCGGGAAGCCCGTGCTCTCGCCAAGACCGAGCAAAACGCGCAACGCGACCAGCGTCGCATAGCCGTGGCTGAAGCCGGCCAAGATCGTCGCGCAGGCCCACACGACCAAACCGCCCGCCAATACCCGATGCGCGCCGAAGCGCTCGACGATCCAGCCGACCGGAATTTGCATCAGCGCGTAGGACCAGAAAAACGCCGACATGAGGACGCCCAACTGCGCTGGGCCGAGATTAAGGTCCGTCTGCAGCAGGGGCGCGGCGGTCGGCACGAGGCCGCGGTCGACGTAATTTATGAAGAGCACCGCCGCGAGCAGCCAGACGAACGGGTTGCGCAACACCGACCGCTCGGTCGGCGCCGTGCCGGCATTATTCAAGTCGCGTAATCCGGTTCGCTGCGGTCGAGAAGGCGCTTCAAGGCGGCGAAATGCAAATCAGCGCGGTCAAGGCCGCCGACCGCGGCGCCGGTGTGAAACTGTTCCACGGTCGCGCGCGCGACGGCGTCCGGAATCGGCCGCAATGCCCGGCCGGTCGAGAGCGCGAGCACTTGCGCCTGGCAGGCGCGCTCGAGGAAGTAGAGCCGTTCGAACGCTTGCGGCACCGTTGCGCCGACGACGAGGACACCGTGATTGCGCATCATCAGCACCGACTTGCCGCCGAGCGCGTGCGCGAGCCGCTCGCCCTCGGCTTCGCTGAACGCGAGGCCGTTGTAATCCGCGTCATAGGAGATGTCGTCGTAAAAGGTCAGCGCGCTTTGCACCGCCATCTCGAGACGCGGGTTCTCGAGCATGCAGAGCGCGGTCGCATACGGCATGTGGGTATGCAGCACGCAGTGGGCGCGCGGTTCCAAACGGTGCACGGGCAGATGAATGTAAAGCGCGGTGTCTTCCACGGGCCCGCGGCCGCCATGGAGCCTGCCGTCGAAGCCGACTTCGAGAAATTCGCCGGCGCGCACCTCCGACCAGTGCAAGCCGAACGGCGCCAGATAAAAACGGTCGGCGAATCCCGGCACCAGCAGCGTCAGATGATTGTCGATGCCTTCGTTCAGCCCGAATCGCACCGCGAGGCGATGACAGGCGGCGAGATCGATTTTCGCCCGGCGCGCCGCTTCCGCTGGCGCGGATACCGAGAGGACGTTGGCATTCATGGCCGCTTGTTCCCCTGGAACGATCTCGTTCGGCTCGTCGTTGTGGGCGGACGGGCTCAAGTATAAGCCGGCCGGGCGCGCGCACAAGCCCCTGCCGGCCGGCATCGCGCTCGGCCGGCGCCGCCGCCATCATTGTTGCGCCGACTCGGCGACGAGAACGCGCACCTCCATATTCTCGCCGCCGCCGCCCTGGCGAACGCCGCGCACCGGCGCCGCGTCGAGGTAGTCGCGCCCCACCGCAAGGCGGCAGTAGCGGCTGATCGCCGGTCTCTGATGGGTCACATCGAGGCTGCGCCAACCGGCTTCGGCGCCGGCCCAAACGTCCACCCAGGCATGGCTCGCGATGTCCCTCGAGTCGCCGGTGTACAGGTAGCCGCTGACGTAGCGCGCCGGAATGCCGAGCGCGTGCGCGCAAGCGAGAAAGACGTGCGCGTGATCCTGGCACACGCCGGCACCGGCCTTGAACACGGCCGCGGCGTCGTCGTGCACGCCGCTCGCACCCGGTGCATAGCGCACAGCGTTGAATACAGCGTCCGACAACGCCTCGGCGCGAGCTCGCGGGTGGTGCAGATTGCCGACGGACGCGCACGCGAAGGCGCGCAAGTCCGCATCCGCGGAGGTCAGCCTCGTCGGCGCCAAATAGGCGAGCGGCGACAGCGGCCCATCCTCCTGACGCGCTTCGCCGCCGGCCGTTTCGATCACTCCGCGCACGACGATCGCGATCTCGCGGTGGGGCTCCTCGATGGTCAGCAAATGCGCGACATTGCCGTGGGCGTCGGTTTGCTCGAACCGTCGGCCAGGCGCCGAAATGGTCCATTCGAGCGCACGCTGGCCGGGATCGCGGCGCGGCGTCAACCGCAGACTTTGCACGCTGTACTTGACGGGCCGATCGTAGCGATATCGCGTCTCATGCCGAATATGCAACTGCATCGGATCAGGCCTCCGCCGGAGGCACCAGGAAGTCCGACGCGATGCGCTCACCCAAGCCGCAAAGGCGCGCGAGGAAGCGTTCGAGAAAACGCGGCACGCCCATCGTCGTGATGTCCTCCATCCGCATGAAGCGCAGCATCGCGTGCATCTCTCCGGCGCGCCGCACGGTTTCGGTCGAACGATCGTTCGCGATCGACCGCAGGTTTTCGTACACGTCCCTGCAGCAGCGCAGCAGCGACCGCGGCATGTCGTCGCAGAGAATCAGCAGTTCGGCGACCTTGATCGGCGTGATGACGTCGCGATACACGCGCCGGTATACCTCGAATGCCGATAACGCGCGCAACAACGCACTCCACTCGTATGGATCCGGCACGGCGCCGGCATCGGCGCCGGGCACGAGGTCGCCTTGATGCGACTGAAGGATGCGCGTGGAGTTGTCGGCGCGTTCGATGAACGTGCCGATTCGGGTGAAATGCAAGGCCTCGTCGCGCAGCATCGTTCCGCTCGTCACGCCCCGCGTCAGATGCGAACGCTCCTTGACCCATTCGACGAAATGGCCGATATCGGCGCCCAGCGGGCGTCGCGCCGCGAACGCGCGTGCATCCAACCACGTCGAATTCAGCGTGACCCAGAGCTCGGAGGTCAACGATCCGCGGACCGCGCGCGCATTCTCGCGGGCGGCCCGCAAGCAGCTGAGTATGCTGCCGCCGAAATCGCGGTCGAAGGTCACGAACTCGAACACGGCGCGCGGCTCGATGAGCTCGTGGCGCCCGCCGTAGGCCTGTTCGATGTCGAGAGCGACCAACGTCGAGCGCAGCGATTCGGTAAGCGCGGCGGCAGAATGCGGGAGGAGCGACATGCGGTAATGGGCGTCGACCAGGCGCGCAAGGCTCTCGGCGCGCTCTGTGTAGCGCGACATCCAGTAAAGATGATCTGCGGTTCGGCTCAGCATCAGGCCTCGAGCACCCAGGTGTCCTTGGTGCCGCCGCCTTGCGAGGAGTTGACGATGAGCGAGCCCGCGCATAAGGCAACGCGCGTGAGGCCGCCCGGTACGATGCTGACTTCGCGGCCGGACAGAACGAACGGCCTCAAGTCGATGTGCCGCGGCGACAGGCCCTGGTCCGCGAACGTCGGGCAGGTCGACAGCGCCAAAGTGGGCTGCGCAATGTAGCGCTCCGGCGCCGCCTTGATGCGGCTGCGGAACGCTTCGATCTCGGCCTGCGTCGAGGCCGGACCTATCAGCATCCCATAGCCGCCCGCGCCATGGACTTCCTTGACGACCAAATCCGGCAAATGGGCGAGCACATACTCCAGGTCGTCCTTGCGGCGCATGATCCAGGTACGCACGTTGCCGATGATCGGTTCCTGGCCGAGATAGAAGCGGATCATCTCCGGAACGTACGGGTAGATCGACTTGTCGTCGGCGATGCCGGTGCCGATCGCATTCGCGATCGTGATTCGACCCTCCCGGTAGGCGGTCAGAAGGCCCGGGACTCCCAGCATGGAATCCGGCCGAAACGCCAGCGGATCCAGGAAGTCATCGTCAATACGTCGATAGATGACGTGCACGCGCTTCGGCCCCTGGGTGGTGCGCATGAATACCGATTCGTCGCGCACGAACAGATCCTGACCTTCGACGAGTTCAACGCCCATTTGTTGAGCGAGAAAGGCATGCTCGAAGTACGCGCTATTGTTCGCCCCGGCCGTCAGCAGGACGACGGTCGGATCGGACACGCCGGTCGGCGCGACGCTGCGCAAATTGTCGAGCAGCACATCCGGATAGTGATCTATCGGGGCGACACGATGGCTCGAAAACAGCTCAGGAAACAGGCGCATCATCATCTTACGGTTCTCGAGCATGTACGAGACACCGGACGGCACGCGCAGATTGTCCTCCAATACGAGAAATTCCCCGGCATCGTCGCGGACGATATCGACGCCGGCGATGTGCGCGTAGATGCCGCCGGGGACGTCGACGCCTTGCATCTCCGGGCGGTACTGGGAGTTGCAGAGGACCGGTTCGGCCGGAATGACGCCGGCCACGAGGATCCGCTGGTCGTGATAGACGTCATGGATGAAGGCGTTCAGCGCACGAACGCGCTGTTTGAGCCCGGACTCCAGCCGCGACCATTCTTCCGGCGG
>DAIDVO010000127.1 GCA_027456085.1 Steroidobacteraceae bacterium
CGGCCCGGCGTGCAGGCTCGCTATCGCGGTCGACTGAAGAGACTGCCAGCACCGTTTCGATATCGAGGGAGCGGCAGGTCCTGATGATGCGCAGGGCGATTTCTCCGCGATTTGCAATCAGGATTCTGCGAATGCTCACGATTCAAGTGCCGTGCGCGCCCGCATCAGCACGTCGCCGAACTCCACCAGCGTCTCGTCGGCAGGCAGGATTTCGGTGATCACGCCCCGGACCCCGGCTCGCACCGTGTTCATGAGCTTCATGACTTCGATGATGGCGATGACGCTGTCAACCTCCACCACCGAGCCGATCTCGACGAAGGGTGCGGATCCAGGCTTGGGGGCGCGGTAAAATGTGCCGAGCATCGGGGATGCAATATCGCTGAGGTGCGCGTCCGGCGAAGCGCCGGCCCCGGCCGGCGCCGCCGGCGCGGCTGGCGCGTCCAGACGCGATGTGGCCGCGGGCGCGGCTGCTGAACATGAAAGATCCGCTTGCGTCGTCACGCTTTGAACGACGCCGCCGGCAGCACCGGCGCGGCGCAGCGTCAACTTGACGCCGTCCATCTCGAGGCTGATCTCATCGAACGTCGACTGTTCGACCACCCGCATGATTTCCGCGACATCCGCGGCGGTCAGGGTCACCGCCGTCCCCCGAAAACATTCATGACATGCAGCAGCGGATCGGCGGCGCGGGCGGCAGCCGTTTGGTTGTCCTTGTTCGACCAAACCGTCTCGGGTCGGCTCTGCAGCAGCAAGATCCGTTGCGTGTGCCGGTCGATGGCCCACTCGATGTCCTGCGGCCGGCCGTAGTGGCGCTCCACCTGTCTGCCGATGGCGCGCAGGGACTGCAGTTCCTCATCGGAAAGGCAGGGTTCGCGGCGCATGGATTCCTCCACCGCAAGCTCCTCGACACCGCCCGCCGGCGACCGGGCATGGCGGATGACCTTGTCCGAGATATCGCGCGCCGAGATTTCACCGGTGATTTTCGCCACCACCCAGTGGTCCGGCGTGACTTCGCCGCTCACCAGCGCCGAGCCCAGCCCCCATGCGCCTTCGATGCTGATCACAGATCGATCCCCGCTGACCGGACTGCGCGTGAACATGACGCCGGCCGTGCGCGCATCAACCATGATCTGCACGACGACCGCCATGGCCACCGTCGATTCGGCAATCCCATGCCGCCGCCGATAGCTCAGCGACTCCAGCGAATATAGGCTGGCCCAACAGCTGCGGATTTTGCCGATCAAGGAATCCGGTTGCGTGACCCAAAGGTAGGTGTCCTGAAGGCCGGCAAAGCTCGCGTCCGCGGAGTCCTCGGTGGTCGCCGACGATCGCACCGCGACGGCCGGCGGGGGGCCCGACCCGCCCAAGCGTGCATACGCATCGTGGATCTCCTGCTGCAGGTCTGCCGGCAGCGGCGAATCCTCGATGCGCGCGCGCAGCTCGCGCGACACGGCGGCCATCCCATCCAACTCGTCCGCCGCGAGTCCATCGACGCACGCCCGAACCGGAGAGCGCCGCTCCAGCGCGTCGATGAACCACTCGAACGCCTCGGTGCGCACGACGAAACCCGGCGGCACATCGATGCCGGCGCTGTGCAGTTCGCCCAGGCTTCCTCCTTTGCCGCCGACCTTGGGACGGTCGACGAGACCGATATCGTGGAACCAGCTGATGTACTGCGTCGCAGGCATGGTCTGATACCCGATTCAATGCAACAAGGTGACGATGCCGCGCCCGCAGTCGACGCGAATCCGCTGCCCGTCCTTGATCTTCGAAGTGGCATTGCCGGTACCCACGACGGCCGGCAGCCCGTACTCGCGCGCGACGATGGCAGCATGGCTCATGGAGCCGCCGATATCGGACACGGCGGCGCGAATTTTCTGAAAAATCGGCGGCCAGGGCGGATTGGTGACGTGGCAGACGAGAATATCGCCTTGCTGCAGGCGTGACAGCTCTTCGACCGACTTCACGATCCGCGCGATTCCTTCCACCACCCCTGACGAAGCGGCAAAACCGCGCACCTCGTTGCTGTCCGTCCCCTCGCCTGCCGACAGCCAATTGTCGAGGCTTTCGCGCGTGATCCCCCACAGCATCACGATGGCGGGATCATCGATGACGTCCGGAATGGGTCCGAGCGCCGGCGGCGTTTCGTGCCGCGCCCATTCGATGATCGCCGCCTTGCGCTCAACAACGATTGGCGGCCAGTAGGTTGCGCCGCGCGGTTCGGAGCCGCTCGACCACGAGTTCATCAAGTCGATGATCGCCGCCTCGAGCTCGTAGTGCGTGAGATGGAACACGTCCTCGGCGTCCGCGAAGAAACCATGCGCGCTCAGCAACGCGCCGAAGCTACGGATCTTGTTGAAGAACAGGTTGGTGTACCAATGTTCGCAGTAGAACTTGTGTCCCTCGACGTATGGGAACACCCGGTGCGCCAAAGCGATCATCTGGTCATAGGCGGCGCGTTCCTCCTCGTTTGCCAGAAGCTCGCGATAATCGGCGATCAGCTGGCTGCGTTCATCGCGAAGCCTCCCAACCTGCCGATCCAGCGGCTCGCCGGCGCGTACGCTGCGCGCGTACCCCGACAGCGCGGCGAACGGCATGGACAGATCGTCGTTCCAACTGCGGTGATAGTGATAGAAGCCGTCGCCGACATTGATGTTGAACCAGGGATCGCGCGAGATTTGCAGCTCCTCGAGCCAGCGGCGACCCGATTCGCCCGACTCGCGCAGCGACCGCATGATGTCGTCGACCGACGTCCCCTCGCGGAAATGCGTATCGACGTCGAGCTCGACGGCGCAACGGGCGAGGCGGCGCAATTCATCATCGGGGCGGAATATCTCCGCTTCCATTCCCGCCACCATCCGGGCGATGGTCTGGTCCGTGATCTCCGGAAATGCTTTTTTGCAGAAGCCGAAAAAGGTCAGATATGCGCCATATCCCAGCAGCAGAAACTCGAAGTGATGGTGCCACATCCGGAAGTAGCCCTCGATCGTCTTCTGGTATGTCACCAGCAGATCGTGGTTCGAGGCAATGCCGCGGCCCGCGTGCACATTTTCGAGCGGCTCGAATTCCGGCAGCGCCGGCTCCGGCATGGCCTGCGCGTCCCCGATCAGCTTCAGCATCTTCTGCTTCCACTGCGCATACAGCGATTCCCAATTCTCGTAGTAATAGAAGGCGCGCTTCTGAAACTCCGCAGTGCGGCGTACGATCTCCTCGGGATCGGTAACGGCGTTACCACCGATGTACACCCGGCCATTGATGATTCGGTGATCGATGCCAAGCGTGGTCGGCAGACAATGCACCCGGGTGTTGGCCGCGCCCAGCGCGCAGTACGCCGCTTCCGCCGTTACCATGTCGAATGCGGACATGGGTTCGGGAAAGTGCATGGAATTGTAGAACCAGAATTTCTGATCGTCGGCTTGCGAAAATTGAATGGGGTATGGATAGGCCGCTTGCGCCCTTTCGGTTCCCGCTATGATCTTGACCGAACTCGGCAGCGGAAACTCACGAGGCTTGAGCTGTGCATTCATAATTCACTCCCGACGCGCACCCTAAACCCTACAGGCCGTGGCGGTTGCCGCCGGCGCCATGAGGGACGACATCAGGACTGGCGCGTGCGCCAGCCTTCGTGATACCCCTCGCGTACGTCACGGGCGTAGGGTACCGGTGCCACTTTCACCCGCACATCGAGCTGCTTGTGCCGTTCGACCGTGGTCTTCTTCGTGCCGCCGCCCTCCTCGCCCCAGACCAATGTGAGCACGTCGCCCACATTGATGCTCGCGTCGACAACGCCCAGGGACAGTACCGTGCGTTCGTTGTAGCTGTACCCGCCGAACATCGAGAGACCGACCACCTTGCCGGCCATCGTGACCTTGTCAAACGAGGACGATGCGTAATTGGCGATGGGTATGTCGAGAAACTTGTAATTTTCGGTGCCCGGCATGAACAACGACCCGTAAATCTTGGCGCAGTCTTCGCCGTTCCAGGCAAAAGTGACCTTCTTGCGATGCGGGTCCTTCGATTTCTTTTCGAGCGCTTCGCGCCCGATGAAATCATGATCGAATTTCACGAACGGGCCGTAGCCCAATTCATACGGCGTCAGGTAATAGTCCTCGATGTTCTTGGAGACGAAGCTGCCGCCGATCGAACCAGTGCCCTCGTAGCCGCCGGCCGGCAGCCATTCACGGTACTTCTTCATCTTTTCGCCGGTGTAAACGGCCGGCAGAGGCGAGGGAATCCATCCCGACTCCAGGGTATTGCTGGCGTAGGCGCGCGAACCCACCGGCACCAAATCAAACTCGCGTCCGGCTTCCAGTATCGCATCGCGGATCTCATCACCCTCGGCATAGGGGCCCCAAAGCTCGAGTCCGGGAGCGCCCGCCATGCCGTGACGCAGGGCGCGAACTTTGCGGCCCTTGATGTTGATCGCGTCCATGGTGAAGAATTTGACGTCGGCGAGCGGTCCGCCGTTGAGCTTCTCCAGCACTTTGGCGGCATTCGGCCCCTGCACCTGATAGCGATAGTGGCGGCGCGTCACCGACTTGCCACGCGGATGCGAGGGCGAGCGATCGTCACGGATCATGTCGACTTTGAAGCCGCCGGTCTCGCCGTGAAATTGAATCCAGTTCACCGACGGCGTGCGGCCGACGAACAGCAATTCATCCTTGTCGAGATAGAACAGAATGCCGTCGCCGATGACATAACCGTCGTAGCTGACCGGCACCATCTGTTTGGCCTTGTTGACCGCAAAGTTGTTGAAGCTGTTGATCGTCGTATACGACATGAGCTTCAACGCATCGGGACCCTTGACGGTCAGCTCCGCCATATGGTGCGTCTGGTCGAACAGCACGGCGGTCTCGCGCCAGGCGCGCTGCTCATCGCGCCAGTTGTGGAACTCGCTGGGCACCACGGGGTACACATAGGCCCCGATGCGTGAATTGCGCAGCATGTCCACCGTGTTGCCGGCGTTCTTTAGAAGAGTTTCGAGATTTTCCTGACTCATGACGAAGATGTCCTCTGTGTCCAACCCATATTGTCATCCATTGCCGGCCGCGCGTCGGTCGTTGACGCGATCCGCTTGATTTCAGGCCGCCGCTCAGTCGCGACACGCCCCGTACACGGCTACACCGCCGCCATCCGCAGACGAATCAGATTGCCGCCCGCGATCTTGTCGAGCGGCGCGTCGCGTTTCGCGGCCGCATGCAGGTTGTGCTTGGCGAGATTCGAATGCTCGCGGGCCACGCTTTCCGCCCGCTCGTTCGCGCCGGCCGCCAGCGCTTCCAGGATCGCGCGATGCTGCTCTTGCGACAAGGTCAGTATCCGACGCGCATCGGCAAGCTCCGATTGCGCCATCACGAAGGCGCTCGGGCTGGCGAAGGGCAAGGTCACGATGCGCTCGACGGCGCGCGTCAACACCGGGCTGTGCGCCAATCCCACGAGCAGGGCATGGTAGCGCTCATTCAGCCGCACGAAATCCAAAAACTGTTCCACGCCCAGGGTGCGGCGCGCGACGATGGCGTCCATGGCACCCACGCAGTCGCGCAGATCGCTGAGATCCGCGCGGGATGGACGCCGCTGAGCGGCGCGCCGCGCCGCAGCGCCTTCGAGCATGCCGCGCACATCAATGGCGTCATACACGTCAGCCTCGTCGAAAGCGCGGACTACAAAGCCGCCGGAATCGGCGGGTTCGAGCAAGCCTTCCTCCGCGAGCCGCAACAAGGCGGCCCGGATCGGAGTGCGCGACACGCCGGTGCGCTCGACGAGCATGAGTTCCGGCACCCGTTCGCCCGCGCTCAATTCCCCATCGAGAATCATCTGGCGCAGGCGCAGCTGCGCCTTGAGGGTCTGGGCGGCACGAGGATCGCCGTTGCGAGTCAAGCGGCTCATGGGCAGTTGGCGGGCAAGTCTCATTGTATACGTTAACTTAAATTGTATACAATATTGCGGCTCGAATGTAAAGGCGCAACGCCCCACCGCCGGCCTCGGTCCTGGGCAACCGCAACAGGGAACCCGCCGGCACCGCTGGTGCTCATGGGCTAGAATTTCATCTGGATCGAGCCGCGCCGCTCGAGGATTTTCCACTCGCCGCCCTCGCGCACGAAGCGATCGTTGATCTGCCCGAAGTATACGGGTCCGGCAGACACATACGGTGCGGCGGCATCGTCCGGCGGCGTCGTCGAGATCATGGTCAGATAAGAGAGCCCACTGGCCTCGTCGCGGCTGACGACGTCGATCATCACGTTGGTGGCAAGGTGCTTCGTCAGCAATGTCTTCGGCCGCGTCGACAGGGCGGCACGAATCGCTTCCCGGCCGTGAATGATCTTGTCGTGCGCCATGGGCCGGGCAAACGAACCGTTCTCGGCAAAGAAGTCTGCTGCCGCGCTCATATCGCCCAGGTCCAGGGCACGCGAATAGGCATATACGATACGCTCGCAGGCACGTTCGATCTCGATACGTTCCGCAGCGCTGGTCGTTTGGGTCATGGCGAACTCCCCGAGCTTGCGCGCACGGCTACTTGCGTGCACGGCTATGATACCCGGCGACAGCTCGATTTGAATATCCGAGCGGCATTCACGCGACTCTCCCTATGAGAGGATGAAGGAAAGCAGAAATGGCGGGGTGTCCATGAGCGGCGACCTGGGCAAGCTCGAGGTCAAGAGCGTTCGCGAAGGCGAGGGTAGGATACCCATGCAATTCGCCGTGCCGGGCGTGACCGACGACGACCTGTCGGTGATGAAAACCTGGTACTGGAGCGACGAGCTCTCGTTGGACGCCCAGGCTGCGCTCTTGCGCATCGAGGTACGCAGCTACCTGATGAACGTCGACGGCCTCAATGTGCTCGTCGATACCTGTTGCGGCAACGATAAGCAGCGCAGTGTTCCTTGGGCGCATCGACTACAGACCCAGTGGCTGCAAAACCTTGCCGGCGCAGGCTGCGGTCCCGACGACATTCATCTCGTGCTGTGCACGCACCTGCACGCAGATCATGTCGGGTGGAATACGCGCCTCGAGGATGGACGCTGGGTCCCAACGTTTCCCAACGCCCGTTACGTGTTCAGCCGCAAGGACTTCGAGTTCTTTGGTCGGCAGACGCACGAAGCCCACAATCGAGAGGCTTATGTCGATTCGGTGCTGCCGGTGGTCGAAGCCGGTCTTGCCGACATAGTGGACAGCGACGTCTGCGTGCATCGCGAGATCGAGGATGGCATCTGGCTCGAGGATGCGGCCGGTCACTCGCCCGGCAGCGTCGTCGTGTGGGCCCGACGCGGTGGATCGCGGGCGGTGTTCATGGGCGATATCATTCACCACCCGATTCAGCTCGTACGGCCCGACATCCCGTTCTTCGCCGATGAGAATCCCGCGGCAGCCTGCGCCACGAGACAGCGACTACTCGAGCAGTGCGCGGACAACGAGTCCGTGCTGTTTCCGGCGCATTTTCCCGATCCGGCCGCCGGCCGTGTCCGTCGCGCCGAGCGCAATTTTTCCTATGGTTTTCTCTAAATGCCGGTCGAACCTTCTGCACACGCGAGAAAGAACATGCGAGACGATCAGAATGGCGCATCAAGGCAGTGGATGAAGCGGTCGGGCTGGCCGGTACATTTGGCATGTGCGGCGGCGGCAGCCTGCATCCTGGGCGGTGCCGCCGCCGCACAGACCCTGTTCGACGGCGGGAACGTGGGTTTCACCGAACTGCAGGCAACGCGCGGCCAGGCTGCGTATATGGAAAGTTGCGCTGCATGTCACGGCCCGAATCTGGACGACGGCCAATTTGCTCCGGCCGTGAAGGGCGCTCCTTTTCGAGCGAATTGGCGCGGCCGGTCGCCGCAGGCACTGCGGGCGCTGATCACGAAACGGATGCCGCCTGCGAGTCCCGGCAGCCTCGGCGGCCGTACGTATGCCGACATTGAAGCGTTTTTGCTGCGGGAAAACGGCGTTAAGGCAGGGACGCTGGAGCTTGCGGCGTCAAGCGCGCCGGAGACGTCCGCTACGGCATCGAAAAATGCGGCCGTAGATGAACACGATTCGGTCCCGCGCACAGTCGGCGGCAACCTCGTCGACAATCAGGACGCCGACTATCGTGCCGCGATTGCCGCAAGACAGGTCCTGCTGAACGGACTCACACCGGTGTCCGATGCGATGCTGCGAGATCCCGCCGCTGCCGATTGGTTGATGTGGCGCGGCACCTACGCCACGCTCGGTTACAGCCGGCTCGATCAGATAAACATAAGCACGGTGCGCAATCTTGGCGTCGCCTGGACATTGGCGCTGCCGCCCAGTGCCAACGAGGCCGCGCCGTTGGTGCACGACGGCGTGCTCTTCATTGAAGGCGGCAACACGGTGGAAGCGATCAACGCCGCGGACGGCAGCATTCTCTGGCAATACGTTCGAGCGTTGCCGGACGAGCTTCACAACGGCCGCGATGCCCGGATGAAGGGCCTGGCGATCTATGCGGACAAACTTTTTGCCCCTACGGCCGATGGCCATATCGTCGCACTCGACGTCGGGACCGGCGAGCTGCGCTGGGATCGCGCAGTCGTTACCTCGGAGCAGGGAGTGCATCCCGGCCAGTTCGCCGGCGCCTTCTTCCACATTTCCGGCGGCCCACTGCTCGTTCACGGCAAGGTGAGCGTCGGTGTCAGTCTTGGGATCGATATCGGCGGCGGCGATTTCATCGTCGGTTTGGACGCGCAAACCGGCGAGGAAAGGTGGCGCTTCAACACCATCGCACGACCCGGCCAGCCCGGCGGCGACAGCTGGAACGGCGCTCCCGTCAACGAACGCTACGGCGCCGGAGTATGGTCAATCGGCAGTTACGATCCCGATTTGAATCTCGTGTATTTCGGGACCGGCAATACGTACGACGTCGGGACATTGCTGGCGCGGCGCACCCGCAAGAGCGCACCGAATAACGATGCGCTCTATACGGATTCGACGGTGGCGCTCGACGCCGATACCGGCAAGCTGTCCTGGTATTACCAGCACATGAATCGTGACGTGTGGGATCTCGACTGGGCGTTCGAGCAATCGCTGATCACCCTGCCCGTCAACGGCAAGCCGACCAAGTTGGTGGTGACCGGCGGCAAGAGCGCGATCTTCGACGCGGTCGACCGAGTCGACGGCAAATATGAGTTCTCCAAAGACCTTGGCTTGCAAAATCTAGTCGCAAGCATCGATCCGAAGAGCGGCAGGAAGATCATCAAACCTGCGTTCGAGCCGCAGGCAGGCAGAACCGATGTCATCTGCCCGGCGGCGACGGGCGCACGGAGCTGGCCGGCGACGGCGTATGACCCGGCTTCCGGCTATCTTTATGTGCCGCTTCTCGATAACAACTGCATGGATTACAGCTGGGTCGAGCGCGACGCCGACAAGATCGCGGCCGGCGGTATGGACGTGCGCCTCGGCGGTCGTCCGAAACCCGATAACGACGGCAAGTTCGGCCGCATCGAGGCAATCGACCTCAAGACCAATCGAGTCGTCTGGTCCGAGCGTCAACGTGCGCCCATCGCCAGCTCCTTGCTGGCGTCGCGCGGCGGCCGGGTATTCGGCGGCGCGCGGGATCGTCGTTTCCGCGCGTATGACGCAGCGACCGGCAAAGTACTGTGGCAGGTCGTCTTGAATGCCTCGCCTAGCTCCTCGCCGGCGACGTACAGCGTCGATGGCGTGCAATATGTGGTGGTCGTCGCCGGCGGCGGCGGTGCCTTCGATGCCGGCAGCCGGAGCCTGACGCCTGAAATAATCGACCCAGCCGCGGGCACGACCTTATGGGTATTCAAGCTGCTTGATCCGGCCGCCGCGGCGTTGCCGCAATAGACGTACGCGCCATCACTTTTCGGGGCGCGCTTGCATGTGCGCCACGAACCAGTCGCCGGCAAGCCGCGCAACCTCCTGCAGCGCGCCGGGTTCTTCAAAAAGATGCGTCGCGCCCGGAACGATCGCCACCTGCGCCTCGCACCGCAGCGCGGTTTGCGCGCGGCGGTTGAGCGCCAGCACTTCACGGTCGTCGCCGCCGACGATCAGCAACGTCGCCGCACGCACGCCGCCGAGCGCCGCGCCGGCGAGATCCGGCCGGCCGCCGCGCGCAACCACCGCCACGACCTGCGCTATGCGGGCCGCGGCCGCAAGCGCCGCGGCGGCGCCCGTGCTCGCGCCAAAGTAGCCGAGCGGCAGCGCGCGCAGGCTCGGCTGATCGAGCACCCAGCGTGAGGCCGCCACCAAGCGCTCGGTCAGCAGCGGAATGTCGAATCGCAGCTCGGCGGTTTGTTCATCGACCGCCGCCTCCTCCTCCGTCAGCAGGTCGAACAGCAGCGTCGCAAAGCCCGCGCGGCGCAGCGCCTCGGCGACCGAGATATTGCGCGGGCTGAAGCGGCTGCTGCCGCTACCGTGCGCGAACAGGATGATGCCGAGCGGCCGCTCGCTGGTGCGCAAGTGCCCTTGCAGGTGCGCGCCGCCGCAGGGAATCGAAACCTCACGCGGCGCTGGCATTGCCGACGACTCCTTAGTCGATCGCCGGCGGCGCCGCGACCTCGATCGGCTTGCCGGCGGCGAGCGTCGGCGCGCCGGCGGCATACGCGGCCTGGTCGTACGCGGCGACATCGCCGGCAAGCAACGCGTTGTAGGCGGCTAGCTTGGCGCCGAGTTCGCCGGTCACCTCGGTATTTATTTCAAGCATCGGCGGCGTCGGCGCCTGCGTGCCGAGCTCGGCGAATATCTGCGCCATGTTCTGCACCGCTTTGTGCAGGTCGGTCAGCTGGTGCAGGGAATCCTCCGCCACCTTGTGCTGCACTTTCGGGTCGTAGACCGAGTTCTTCAGGCCGTCGAGCTCCTTGCCGAGCGCCTTCGCCCTGGCGACGAGCGCGCCCGCGGACTGCGATTGTGCGCGCTGCGACGAGTCGCCGCTGACGGCCTGTTTCGCGACCGCGGTGCGGTAATCCTCGAGTTGGGTCTGCATTGCGCTGATGCGATTGAGCATGCGGTTGATTGCGTCCGCCTGCGCGCGCGCGGCCAATGCCATCTCGAGGCTCTGCCGCTGCGCGTCGAGCGCAGGCGGCCGGTTCGGATCGGCAATCACCTGCGCCTGTGCGCTGTCGCTGTGGCCGCCGACGGTCACGCTGACCGTATAAGTCCCGGGCAACACTTCGGGACCCCGCAGGCCTTTCGCCCATTCAGGTTCCTTCCCCTCGATTGCCGGCTTCTCGAAGTCGATGTCGACCGGACCGTCGTAGTGCATGTCCCAGATGTAGCGGTTGATGCCGTATTTGGATTCTCCGTAGCGTGTCGCGATCAGTCGGCCGTGCGCGTCATGGATTTCGATCTTGACCGGCGTCTGTTTCAACTTCTTCTGTTCCGCGTCGGCTTTGAGCTTCTTCGGCAGGCTGTAGTCGAGGGTGACGCCGCCGGGAGCATTTGGCGCGACGAATGACGGCTCGGCGCCCTCGCCGCGCCGCCAGCGCTGCCACTGGATGCCCCTACCCGGCGTAAACAGCTTGACCTCGCCGGGCAGCGCGCCCGGATCGAGTTCCCCAATGGACGCGAACTGATCCATGACCCACAGGCCGCGGCCATGGCTCGCGAGCACCAAATCGCCCTGTACGAACTTCAGATCGAAGATCGGCATCGTCGGCAGATTCGCCTTCAACTGCGCCCAGCCGCGGCCGCCGTCGCGCGAAATCCACAGGCCTTTCATCGTGCCGGCGGCCAACACCTGCGGGCGTTCGGGATCAGCGCGCACGACCATCACGGAAGCATCGGCCGGCAGACCGTCGCTGATTCGGTGCCAGCTGCGGCCGTAATCCTCGGTTGCGTACGCGTACGGCCTGTTGTCGTTCAGCTCGTGCGCGTCGAACGCGGTGTAGGCGACGCCGGGATCTTTGGGCGACACGTCGATCTGGTAGACGCGCGCCCATGCAGGCGCGCCCTTCGGCGTGACTTTGTTCCAGGTCTTGCCGCCATCGCGGGTCAGCGACACGAGGCCGTCATCGCTGCCGACCCAGATCACCTTCGGGTTGCCGGGCGCGATCCGGATCGAGAGAATCGTGTCGTAGGTCTCCGCACCCGACAGGTCATAGTTGATCGGACCGCCGGAAAGCGCTTGCTTGGATTTGTCGTTGCGCGTGAGATCCGGGCTGATCGTTCGCCAGTTGAGGCCCCCGTCGCTCGACTTCAGCAAGACGCTGCCTCCCACATAGACCGTGTTCGCGTCGTTTGGATCGACGTCGATCGGCGGCGTCCAGTTGAAGCGAATTTTCTGCTGCGAGGTCGGAATGTCGTTGATGAAGCCGGGGCTGTGCAGGTACGGCATGATGAAAAGCGATTGCTTGGTCTTGCGATCGAAGCGAAAGATGGCTCCATCCTCCGCGTCGGCGTAGACCACATCCGGGTTCGACGGCGCCGGAACCGCGTACTCTCCATCGCCACCGACCACCGTGTACCAATCGTTGCCGGAAACGACGTGGTCGGCGAGCGACGAAGACGGCCCGCACCAGCCGCTGTTGTCCTGCAACCCGGTGCACAGTTCGTAGGGCGTGCGGCTGTCGGCCGCGACCATGTAGCTCTGCTCGATCGGCATGCCGTCGAGGAAGCGCCAGGTCTTGCCTGCGTCGAACGACAGATAGGCGCCGCCGTCATTGCCCTGGATCATGCGCGCGGGGTCCGAAGGATCGATCCACATCGCATGGTGATCGACGTGCACGTCCTGGTCTATGACGTGCACGGTCTTGCCGCCGTCGTCGGATTGCGCGAGTTGGAACCCGAGGAAATAGACGCGGTCCGGGTCATTCGGCGCCACGGTGAGCGTCGTGAAGTAAAACCCGCGCACGTTGAGCGCGTGGTTGTCCGAGACCTTTTGCCAGTGATCACCGAGGTCATTGGAGACGAACAGCGAACCCTTGCCGATCGGCGCTTCGAGGAGCGCGTATACGCGCTCGGGATCGCTGGGCGCGATCGCGAGACCAATGCGTCCGACCGGCGATTCGGGCAACCCCTTGCGCAATCGCTTCCAGGTCGCACCGCCGTCGGTCGAGCGCCAGACGCCGGAGTCGGGACCGCCGTCGTTCAGCGTCCAGGGCCGGCGCGCGGCTTGCCAGGTCGCGGCGAATACCACCTGACCATTGCCCGGCTGCATCGCGACGTCGATCGCACCGGTCTGATCATTGACGAACAGCGACTTGCGCCAGGTCTTGCCGCCGTCGGTGGTGACGAAAACGCCGCGCTCGGGATTCGGCGCCCACTCGTGACCGAGGGCCGCGACGACCACATGGTTCGAGTCCTGCGGATCGACGGCGATGCGGCCGATCTGGCCGACGTTCTCGAGACCCATGCGCTTCCAGCTTTGTCCGGCATCGGTCGACAGATAGACGCCGGCGCCGGGAATGACGTCGTTGCGGATGTTGGCTTCGCCGGTGCCGACCAACACCAGGTTCGGGTTCGAGGGCGCGAGCGCGAGCGCGCCGACCGAGCTTGTCAGCTCATGCTTGAAGACCGCCTTCCAATGCAAGCCGCCATCGACCGTCTTGAACACGCCGCCACCGGCCGCGCCGACGTAGTAGACGCGCGTGTTTCCCGGGATGCCGACGACCGCGGTCACGCGCCCACCGGCGATCGCGGGCCCTAAGTCGCGAAATTTCAGGTGCGCGAACACGTCCTGCGGCTTGTCCGCCGCCGGCTTGTCGGCGACCGCAGCTGCGCAACAACCGGCGACCAGCATCAATGCGAGCGAACGCTGCAGGAAGGACGATACGGTCATTGTCTACTCCAATGAAATGCCGGTCACGCGGCGGTACGCGCGCTGCGAAAATGCCGTGGTAGGCGCGCCGAAAGAGCCGAAAGATGAAAAATCGGCCACAAGAATAGCCCAGCCGCCGTGCAAAGGCACGCATCGCGACGCTGCGGCCCCGCGGCGTGCGCAGAGCACGCCGCGCTTTTTCAGCGTTGCGCCGTTTGCCAGTTGGTCGCGCTACGGAACGGCGCGTCGCAAGGCGCGAGCATGCCGCGGCCGATGATGTGGTCGGCGGCCTTCTCGGCCAACATGATCGTCGGTGCGTTCAAATTGCCGGTGGTGACCGAAGGCATGATCGAGGAGTCGACGACGCGCAGGCGCTCGATTCCATGTACGCGGGTCTGCGGATCGACGACCGCCATCGGGTCGCCCGCCGCGCCAATCTTGCAGGTACAGGACGGGTGATACGCGCTTTCCACCTTGGCGCGTATGAACTCGTCGATCTGCGCGTCGGTCTGCACGTTCGCGCCGGGCTGGATCTCGCGGCCGCGGTACGGGTCGAACGCATGCTGCGCGAATATCTCGCGCGTCAGCCTCACGCAGGCGCGCATCTCGACCCAGTCGTCGCCATGGCTCATGTAATTGAAGCGTATGCGCGGCTTCTCGAAGGGATCCGTCGACGCCAGGCGGACCCACCCCCGGCTCTTGGAGCGCATCGGGCCGACGTGCGCCTGGAACCCATGCTCCTTGGCGAGCGTCGAGCCGTCGTAAGCGACCGCCAGCGGCAGGAAATGATATTGAATGTCGGGATACGGTATGCCGGGCCGGCTGCGTATGAATCCGCAGGTTTCGAAGTGGTTGGTCGCGCCGAGCCCGTCCCGGAACAGCAGCCAGCGCATGCCGATCAGCGCCTTGCCCAACAGCTTCACCGACGGGTACAAGCTCACCGGTTGCGTGCAGGCGACTTGAAAATAGAATTCCAGGTGGTCCTGCAGATTCTCGCCGACGCCCGGAAGGTCGTGCACGACCGGAATCCCGAGCGCCTGCAGCTCCGCGGCGGGTCCGATCCCCGACAATTTCAGCAGCTGCGGCGAATTGATCGGCCCGCCGGAAAGGATCAGCTCGCGCCGGATGTGCACCGTATGAGTCTTGCCGCCCCGGCTGAACGCAAGCCCCGTGACCCGTTGGCCGACGAACAGGATGCGGGTAGCCAGCGCACGCGTGAGCACCGTGAGATTCGCCCGCTGCATCGCCGGCCGCAAATACGCGTTCGCGGTGCTGCAGCGCCGGCCGTCGGCGACCGTCATATCCATGCGGCCGACGCCTTCCTGCTGCGCGCCGTTGATGTCGTCCGTCTGCGGATATCCGGCCTGCGCCGCCGCCCCGAGCCACGCGGCGTGCAGTGGATTGCGCAGCGCCCCGTAGCGGGTTCCGAGCGGTCCGGCATCGCCGCGGTAATCATCGCCGCCGCGGGCAGCGTGCTCCGCGCGGCGAAAATAGGGCAACACGTCGCGGTAGCTCCATCCGGCGGCGCCCTGCGCTTCCCAACGTTCGAAGTCCTGCGGGTTGCCGCGCACGTACACCAGGCCGTTGATCGACGAGGAGCCGCCGAGGACCTTGCCGCGCGGCGTATGCATCCGGCGCCCGCCGAGGTGCGCTTCGGGCTCGGTGTGGTAGAACCAGTTGTACTTCGGCATGTTCATCGGAATCGACAATGCCGAGGGCATTTGGATGAACACCGATCGATCCGAGCCGCCGTACTCGAGGACCAATACGCTCGACTTGCCGTCGGCGCTCAAGCGGTCGGCGAGCACGCAGCCGGCGGAGCCGGCGCCGACGATCACGTAGTCAAAATTCATCTCGTCCAAAATTCACCGCTCCCGTCAGTAGGGCGCATCGACGTCGCCCATCGCGACGAAGACGCTCTTCAATTGCGTGTAGTGCTCAACCGCGGCGCGGCCGTTCTCCCGGCCGAGCCCCGACAGCTTGAATCCGCCGAACGGCAGTTCGATCGGTGTCACGTTGTAATGGTTGATCCAGCAGGTCCCGGCCTGCAGGCGTGCGATCACGCGGTGCGCCCGGGTCAGGTCGTTCGTGAAGACACCCGCGGCGAGGCCGAACTCGGTCGCATTGGCGCGCGCAACGACGTCTTCCTCGGAATCGAATTCCAGCACCGACATCACCGGCCCGAATATCTCTTCGCGCACGATCGCCATGTCGTCGTGACACTCGTCGAACACCGTAGGCGCGACGAAATACCCGTTCGCGAGATCGCCGTCCGTCACGCGCGAGCCGCCGATGACGAGGCGCGCGCCCTCGGCGCGGCCGCGGGCGATGTACCGCAGAACCTTGCGCATGTGAGCCTCGCTGATCATCGGGCCGACTTGCGTGGCCGGATGCAGCGGATCGCCGATGCGCATCGCCGCGACTCGCGCGGTCAGGCGCTCGAGGAACGCTTTCTTGACCGCGCTGTGCACGAAGACCCGCGTGCCGTTCGTGCACACTTGTCCGGACGAATAGAAATTCGCGAGCAGCGCCGCGCCGACCGCATTGTCGAGCTTCGCATCGTCGAAAATGATCAGCGGCGATTTGCCGCCGAGTTCGAGGGTCACGTGCTTCAGAGTCTGCGCCGCATCCGTCATCACGGCCTTGCCCGTTCCGACCTCCCCGGTCAGCGAGACCTTGCGGATGTCCTTGTGGCGCGACAGCAGGCGGCCGGTGTCGGCAAAGCCCTGAACGACCTGGAACAGGCCTTCGGGGAGTCCGGCCTCGAGGAAGATCTCCTGCAGTTTGACCGCGGTCAGCGGCGTAAGCTCGGCCGGTTTGAAAATCATCGCGTTGCCGAATGCGAGCGCCGGCGCCGACCTCCAGCAGGCGATTTGCAGCGGATAATTCCACGCGCCGATCCCGGCGACGACCCCGAGCGGCTCGCGCCTCGTGTAGCCGAATGCCTGGCGGCCGAGATCGATATGCTCTCCGCTAAGGCTTTGGGCGAGCGCTGCGAAATATTCCAGGCATTCGGCGCCCGAAATGACGTCGACGACGCGCGTCTCTTGGATCGGCTTGCCGGTGTCGCGCGTTTCGAGTTCGGCCAGCGACTCGTTGCGCTCGCGCAGCAGAGCGGCCGCGCGCCGCAGCGTGCGCGCGCGCTCCGCGCCGGTCCGCTCCGCCCACTCGGCCTGCGCCCGCTGCGCGGCGCTCACCGCCGCATCGACCTCGGCGGCGCCGGCGACGCTGAGCGTGGCGAGAACCTCGCCGGTCGCCGGATTGATCGTCGTGAACCGGCCGCCGGCGGCGGGCGCCGCAGCGGCGGGCGCCGCGACGGCCGAATCGGCCTCGGTCGCGCGCGCGCACTCGCGCAAGCGCTCGTCGACGAATGCGGCGAGCAGCGCGCGCGCACTCTCGCTGTCCGCCTCGCGCCATCCGGAAAGCGCGGCGCGCAGCCAGACGCCGTCGATCATCGCCGCGATCATCGCCGCGAGACTGCGTGCCTGATCCGCGGGCACGAGCCGCTTCAAGGAGGCCCGCAGGTTCGACAGCGTGCGCCGCTGATAGACGGACTGGACGCGCCTCAAGCTCTCGGCCTGCAGCACCTGGCCCCAGAACGCAAGCCATGCGCAGCCGGTCCGCCGTTCGAATTCCGCGGGCGCGAGGTTCGCGTCGATGATCGCTTGGATGCGGCCGCGCGGCGTGTGCGCCAGGCGCAAGCGTGTGCGCACCTGGTCGCCGACCCGCCGGGCCAGGGAACGGAATGCCGCGGCCAGCAAGCCGTCCTTGTCGCCGAAATAATGCGCGACGAGGCCGGGCGATACGCCGGCCCGGCCGGCGATTTGGGCAAGGGTTGTGCCCACATAGCCGAGTTCGGCTAGGCTATCGATCGTGACCTCGATCAACTGGCGGCGCCGCATTTCTTCGACGGACTCCCGCGAGCCCTCCGAGCGGTTCGTTGAGTATTGGTTCAATTCATTAGCTCCCGGCGTTTTCCCAAGCGCATCTCGGCGCCGCTATGGACGCGCGGGCCTATTTGCGCCTAAGATCGATCGACGCCTATTTCCGCGAATCTTATCAATAAATTAGGGATACCTGGGTGAGCGCGAACCAGACCACGTTAAATGATTATTCAATGCGGCCCGACGCGCCATCATGCCGCCGCGCACCTTGGCCGGTCAAGCCCGCTTCGGCGGCGCGCCGACACGCCTTCAGCGCGCTCCTGCTCGCCCTCCTTGGCGCTTTCGGCGCGACCACTGCCGCACGCGCAGCGACGGATCCGCCGTCGTGCCGGACAGTGCGGTTTTCCGACGTCGGCTGGACCGATGTCACGTCGACGACGGCGATCGCGAGTGAGCTTCTGCGAGAACTCGGCTACACGCCGACGGTCACCGTGCTGTCGGTGCCGGTCACGTTCGCGTCGCTGCACAACAAGGACATCGACGTGTTCCTCGGCAACTGGATGCCCGCCGAGGAAGCGGACCGGCACAAGTATATCGAGGACGGTTCGGTCGTCGTCATTCGCGCGAACCTCACCGGGGCGAAATACACCCTCGCGGTTCCCGCGTACACCTATGCGTCGGGCCTGAAGAATTTTTCCGACATCGATCGATTCGGCGCCCAGCTGAACCATGTGATCTACGGGATCGAGCCCGGCAACGACGGCAACCGGCTGATCTTGAAAATGCTGCAGCAGAACATGTTCGGCCTCGGCAATTTCCAACTGATCGAGTCGAGCGAACAGGGCATGCTCGCCCAGGTCGAGCGCGCCTACCGCGCGAAGCAGCCGATCGTCTTCCTCGCGTGGGAACCCCATCCGATGAACATGCGCTTCGACCTGCGCTATTTGAGCGGCGGCGACGCGGTCTTCGGGCCGAACTTCGGCGGAGCGACGATCTATACCGTCGCGCGCGCAGGTTACACCGCGGCCTGCCCGAACGTCGGCCGCTTGATCGGCAACCTGGTGTTCTCGCTGCGCGGTGAGAGCGAAATGATGGATGCGATTCTCGACCGGCACGAGCAGCCGCGCGCCGCCGCCGAGCAGTGGCTGAAAGCGCACCCGCAGGCGGTCGACGCCTGGCTCGACGGCGTGACGACCTACGCCGGCCGTTCCGCGCGCAGCGCGCTCGCGCATCCGTTGATCGCGCATGGACCGCGCGGGTTCGAACAGTGGATCGTCGCCCACAAGATACCGGTCGGCGACATGATGGCCGTTGCGATCGAGGTGATCAAAGCCCACGGAACGCTGTTCTTCAATGCGGTCTCCAGCGTGATCGGCAACACCGTCGACGGCCTGACCGCGTCGCTGGAATATGTGCCGGCGCCGCTATTCATCATCGCGATCGGCGTGCTCGCATGGGCGCTGCGCAGATCATGGGGGATCACCGTGTTCGTCGCGCTCGCGCTGCTGTTCATATTGAATCAAGGCTATTGGACGGCGACGCTCGAGACCCTTTCCCTGGTGATCGTGGCGACCGTACTGTCGGCGGCGATCGGCGTGCCTCTCGGCATCGCCGCGGCCCACAGGCCGCGGCTGTTCGCGGCGCTGCGTCCGGTGCTCGATTTGATGCAGACGCTGCCCACATTCGTGTACCTGATTCCGACGCTCGTCCTGTTCGGACTCGGCGTCGTCCCGGGGCTCATTTCGACGGTGATATTCGCGCTGCCCGCGCCGATCCGCCTGACTCACCTCGGCATTTCATCGGTTCCGAAACCGTTGATCGAGGCGGGCGAAGCCTTCGGCGCGACTCCGATGCAGCTGCTGTGGAAGGTGGAATTGCCGAGCGCCGCCCCGACGATCATCGCCGGCATCACGCAATGCATCATGCTGAGCTTGTCGATGGTCGTCATAGCCGCGCTGGTCGGCGCAGGCGGCCTCGGCGTGCCGGTCGTGCGCGCGCTCAATTCCGTGCAGGTCGGCATGGGTTTCGAAGCGGGCTTCACGATCGTCCTGCTCGCAATCATCCTGGACCGCATCAGTCGGCCGAAGGAACCGGGGGCTCCGCGATGACGACAGCGATCGAATTCAAGTCCGTCGACATCCTGTTCGCGCGCGGTCAGGGCCGCGACGGTCGCCGATCGATCCGCGACGCGCTCGCGCTCCTCGACGCAGGCGGCACGCGCGCGCAGGTCGCGGAGAAGTTCGGCGTCATCGTGGGCGTTGCGGACGCGAGCTTGAGCGTCGCCCGCGGCGAGATTTCGGTGTTGATGGGGCTGTCGGGCTCCGGCAAATCCACGCTGCTGCGGGCCGCGAACGGGTTGAATCGCGTCACACGCGGGTCGGTGTTGGTGCGTGACGGCGATAGCGCGATCGACGTCGCGAATTGCGATGCGCTGCAGCTGCGCCGGCTGCGGCGCGAACGCATCGCAATGGTTTTTCAAGCATTCGGACTCCTTCCCTGGCGCACGGTGCGCGACAACGTCGGTCTCGGCCTGGAATTGCGCGGCGAGCGCCCTGCGGCGCGCCGCAAGATCGTCGACGAGAAGCTCGAACTGGTCGGACTCTCGCAATGGGCGGATCGCCACGTGAGCGAACTGTCGGGCGGCATGCAGCAAAGGGTCGGCCTCGCTCGGGCGTTCGCGACCGACGCGGACATCTTGCTGATGGACGAGCCGTTTTCGGCACTCGATCCGCTGATCCGCGCAAAACTTCAGGATGAACTCCTCGAGCTGCAGGCGCGCGTGAAGAAGACGATTTTGTTCGTCAGTCACGACCTTGACGAGGCTCTGCGCCTCGGCGATCGAATCACGATCCTGCAGAACGGCCTCATTGTGCAGACCGGCAGCGCCGAGGACATCGTCATGGCGCCCGCCGACGAGTACGTCGCG
>DAIDVO010000128.1 GCA_027456085.1 Steroidobacteraceae bacterium
CTCCTGAAAATGAGTGAGGGAACGCATCGTTACGCGGAGATGCCATTTAATTATTGATTCGTTGAATAAAAAAGTGGATTATCTCGGGTGTAAATATCAGATTTTTGGATATATGATAAGCAACCCCCGGATTTCATTGGAGCAATGGCGTTCGCTGCGGGCGGTGGTGGATGCCGGCGGCTATGCGCGAGCCGCCGAGCTGATGCACAAGAGCCAGTCGGCGGTGACCTATGCCGTGCAAAAAATGGAGACGCTGCTCGGCGTCGAGCTGTTCGAAATCGTCGGCCGCAAGGCGCGGCTCACGCCGACCGGCGAGGTGCTATACCGCCGCGCCAAAGCGCTGCTCGACGAAGCCGGCGCGCTCGAGAATGCCGCCGCGGGCCTTGCTGCCGGGTGGGAGCCGGAACTGCGGCTCGCAGTGGAGATCATTTTCCCGACTTGGCTGCTGCTGCAGTGTTTCGCGCGCTTCGCCGAAGAGCGGCCGCAGACGCGCATCGAGCTGTATGAAAGCGTGCTCAGCGGCACCGAGGAGGCGCTGCTGCAGCGTAACGTCGATCTTGCGATCTGTTCGCAGGTGCCGCCGGGCTTCTCCGGCGATCCGCTGATGCGGCTGCGCTTCATCGCCGCGGCGCATCCGGATCATCCGCTGCATCGGCTCGGACGCGAGTTGACGCTGCAGGATCTGCGCAAGCATCGGCATCTCGTGATCCGCGACACCGGCAGCCGGCGCCGCAGCGGCGGCTGGCTCGGCGCGGAGCAGAGCTGGACCGTGAGCCACAAGGCGACGTCGATCCATGCGGCGACGATGGGGCTGGGGTTCGCCTGGTTCCCGCAGGAGACGGTGCGCGGGGAGTTGGAGCGCGGCATGCTCAAGCCGCTGCCGCTGCGCGAGGGGGGCGAGCGCTGGGGCAGCCTCTACCTCGTGTTCGCCGATCGCGACTACGCCGGGCCCGGTACGCGCAGCTTGGCAGAGATCATCAGAGCGCAGGTCGCGACTATAATGCCGACAGCGGACGGCTAGGCCAGTTGCGAACGTCTCCATGAAAATATCGGGGTTACATTACCGGACCATCTGGCCCACCGCATCCGGATCCGTCCGCGTCATCGATCAGTCGCGCCTGCCGTTCGCCTTTGCGACGATCGACTTGGAAACGCTCGACGACGCCGCGGGCGCAATCCGCAGCATGGTCGTGCGCGGTGCGCCGTTGATCGGAGCGACTGCCGCCTACGGAATGGCGCTCGCGCTGCGCTCGGACCCCTCGGATGCGAGCCTCGATGAGGCCGCGCGGACGCTCAAGGCGACGCGCCCGACCGCCCACAATCTCGCCTGGGCGCTGGCGAGAATGCGCGCCGCGCTCGCCACGGTCGCACCCGCCGATCGCCTCGAAGCGGCGTTTGGCGAAGCCGCCTCGATTTGCGACGCCGACGTCGAACAATGCCGCGCCATTGGAATTCACGGCGCCGAGATCATCCGTCGGTCGGCCGCTGCCGCCGGACGAACGCTGAACATTCTGACCCATTGCAACGCCGGCTGGCTTGCGTGCGTCGATTGGGGTACGGCGCTCGCGCCGATTTACCGCGCTCACGATGAGGGAATCGAAGTCCACGTTTGGGTGGATGAGACGCGGCCGCGCAATCAAGGCGCCTCGCTGACGGCGTTCGAGCTCGCGGCGCACGGCGTGCCGCATACGGTGATCGCCGACAATCTCGGCGGCCATCTGATGCAGCGGGGCCGAGTCGACATGGTCATCGTCGGCAGCGACCGAACCACCGCGGCCGGCGACGTCTGCAACAAGGTCGGCACATATCTCAAGGCGCTTGCCGCGCACGACAACGCGGTGCCATTCTATGCGGCGCTGCCGGTGAGTACGATCGACTGGTCCATCGAGCGGGGCGGCGACATTCCGATCGAGGAGCGCTCGCCGATGGAACTCACGCACATCACCGGCCGCACCGCCTCCGGCAACATCGAGACCGTGAGGGTGGTGCCGGAGTCGAGCCGGGCGCTCAACCTCGCGTTCGATGTGACCCCGGCGAAGTTGGTGACGGCGCTGATCACCGAGCGCGGCGTCTGCGCCGCGACCCGCAGCGGACTGCGCAGCCTCTACCCGGATCGCGGGCTGAGCGCATGACGGCGCACGGCGGCGCGGCGGCGGATGAGCGCCTGCGTGCGGCGCTGATCGCCGGCTGCCGCGGCCTCGTGCGCGACGGCCTGGTCCACGGGACCTCCGGCAACGTCGCTCTGCGCCGCGACGCGCAGCGGTTTTTCGTCAGCCCCACGGGCATGCCCTACGACGAAGTCGAGCCCGACGACGTGCCGCTCGTGGATTTGAGCGGGCGCTGGTTCGGCCGCCGCCGCCCGTCGAGCGAATGGCGGCTGCATCGCGACATGTTCGCGGCTCGCCCCGACATCGAGGCCATCGTTCATACCCATTCGCCGGAAGCGACGAGCCTTGCATGCACCGGGCGCGGCATTCCCGCGTTTCATTACATGGTTGCGGTTGCGGGCGGCGCCGATATCCGCTGCGCGCCGTACCGCACGTTCGGCACCCAGGAGCTCTCCGACGCCGCGCTCGCCGCGTTGCAGGGCCGCAAGGCCTGCCTGCTCGCGAATCACGGTGTCATCGCCGTGGGCACCGATCTTGCGGCGGCGCTCGCGCTGGCCGGCGAGGTCGAAAACCTCGCCGCGCAATACCGCCGAGCGCTGAGCCTCGGCTCCATTCGCATACTCGACGCCGCCGAGATGGATCGCGTCATCGAGAAATTTCGCAGCTACGGCAAGCAGGAAGCGGTCGATCCCGAATTGACCTGCGCCGGGCAGGCCCTGCCCGGTGCGGCCGGCAAAGGAACCTAGGCATGGAACGGGCGCCCGGCGCATATCGCATACTCAACTCCGAGAATCTGCCCGCGTTGCTCGCGGGCATGGAAGATGTGCGCGCGCTGCTCGGCGGCCGGCCGGAAGATTGGCGCGTCCGCGAAGTCGGCGATGGCAACCTCAATCTCGTATTCATCGTCGAAGGCGCGGGTGGATCGGTCTGCGTGAAGCAGGCGCTGCCCTACGTGCGCGCCGCCGGGCCGTCGTGGCCGATGTCGCCGCAAAGGGCATTCTTCGAAAACGCCTATTTCACGGCGGTCGCGCCGCATGTCGACGGGTTGATTCCCAGGGTTTACCGCTATGAGCCTCTTCTGTATTGCACGGTCATGGAGCGATTGTCCCCGCACATCATTCTGCGGCAGGGCCTGATCGCCGGGCGCCGCTACGCGAATGTGGCGCGCGACATCGGCGACTACGTCGCCCGTGCCACGTTCTTCACCTCCGATCTTGCCTGGCCGTTCGAACGCAAGATGGACGGGATTGCGCTGTTCGCGGGCAACAAGGCGCTCATTCGCATCACGGTAGACCTGGTCTTCGCCGATCCCTACCGGCAGAGCGAGCGCAACCGCCACACGTCCCCGCAGCTCGACGCGGTGGTCGCGGACCTGCGTCGCGACGGGCCGCTCAAAGCGGCCGCGGCGCGCTTCGGCCAGAAGTTTCTCAGCGATTTGCAGGCGCTCGTTCACGGCGACCTGCATTCCGGCTCGATCATGGTGACGGAGCAGGACAGCCGCGTAATCGATCCGGAATTCGCCTGCTACGGGCCCATCGGATTCGATCTTGGCGCGTTTCTCGGCAATCTATTGCTCAATTGGTACTCGCAACCGGGGCACGCGAGCGCCGACGACGATCGATCCGCCTATCAACGCTGGATCCTCGAGCAGGCGCGCACCTTCTGGGAGGCATTCCGCGGCCGCTTCCTCGCGTTATGGGCTGAGCACGGAAAGGGCGATGCGTTCCCCGCCGCCATGTTCGGCGCCGGCGATGCCGCCGCGCTGCAGTCCGCACGCAGCGAATTCGTGGACTCCTTGTTCGCCGACATGCTCGGCTTCGGCGCCTGCAAAATGATCCGCCGCATTCAGGGCTTCGCGCATGTGATCGATTTTGAGCAGATCCGGGACGCGGATACGCGCGCCGGCTGCGAGGCCCGCGCGCTCGCGCTGGCGCGTCTGTTGTTGACGCATCCGCGGCAGTTCCGCTCGATCGACGACCTGATCGATGCGGTGCCGCGCGTGGCGGCCGAGGAGCGGCCGCGCAAACGGTAGGACCGCCCGTCGGCGCGCCGCCTCAGTTGCGCCGCCAGCTCAAAAGCTGCGCTTGTACTGCACCAGCAGCGTCAGCGGTTGGAGCGTCGCAACCTGCGGAACGACGCTTCCGGCGCTGTCGTACTGGGCGTAGCCGACATAGCCGATGTCGCCGAGATTCGGCTTGGCGTTCGTCAGATTGCGAATGTCGAGCGACACCTCGGTCGGCCCGCGGTCGACGCCGAAGCGCAAGTTCGCGAGCGAGTAGCCGGGCCGGGTCGATTCCGCGCCGCCGCCGCCGTTCAGCAAGGACACGCTGTTGCCGGTGTAGCTGTAGTCGGCCGCGACGAATCCGTTGGTGGTGTCGGTGAGCGGACGCGTATAGACCGATCCGAGCGAAGCGCTCCATGCGGGCGTGCCGAGTATGCGCGACCCGGCTGCGATGCCGACGATGCCGAGCGCCCCCGGATCGTTGATGTCGGTCTTCTCGTAGCCGCCGCCGAAGCGCAAGCTGAGTTCCGGCGTCAGGTTCCCGGACACCTCGATTTCGCCGCCGTCGATCTTCGCCGCGTTGCCGTTGATGTCGAAATACGCGCCGCAGGGCAGTGCGATTTGTTGCTGCAGGTTGCGCCAGTTGATGTGGAACGCGGCCGCCGAGATCAACAGGCCCGGGTGCGGCACTTGAATCTTGGTGCCGATCTCGTAGCTCCACAGCGTATCGGATTTCAGCTGCGTGATGTCGGACACCGGCAGATTCGGCAGCGCGCAAAACGGCAGCGCGGCCTGCGCTCCGCCCGCGCGAAATCCCTTCGACGCCGATGCGTAGACCATCGCGTCCCGGTTGATCTGGTACTGCAGGCCGACCTTTGGGTCGAATCCGTTCTCGCTGTTGTGCTGCGGGTTGCTCGGAGTCGGCCCGAAGTTCATGAAGCCGTCCGCGGTGAAGTCGGCATCCTGTTTCAGCCAGTACTGGCGCGCGCCGAGAGTCAGCGTGTATCTTCGGAGAAACTTGTAATACAACTCGCCGAATACGGAATAGTCCTTCTGCACGCCGGGATTGTTCTGCTGCCACATGACGTCGTTCGGCCAGGGCCCCACGACTTGATTGTTCGCGGTCGCCGCGACCAGGCCCGTCGCCGTCGTCGGCGGGATCGTGAAGCGGGTGTCGGTCTTCGAATAGAACACGCCGACGATGCCGCTGACGTTGTGCACCGGATCGAAGGAAGCGCGCATCTCCTCGGTGATCTGATTGTGATAATGCTCGCCGTCCCAGAGGAACGGCTGCGCCGGCAGGCCGCTGACCTGGTAGTAGCTGCTCAGGATCTGTTGCGTCCCGTAGGTCGAATCTTCGACGTCCTGCGTGTGACGATGGAAATAGCTCGTCGAAGAGACGAAACTCCAACCCGAGCCTTTGTAATGAATGTCGAGCGACGGCAACGCCCAATCGTCCTTTGCCTGCGGCTGGACGTCGAAGGCGCGGTTCAGCGTGTACGACGGCTTGAACGACGGTAGCGGCGCGAACGTCGCCGGGAAGCCGTGATCCGTCGTGTTCTGGAACATCACGCGCAGCCGCGCGTACCAATTGTCCGTGATCGCAAGCCGCGCCGAAATCGATCCACCGTAGGTCGTGATCGCGCCTTGATTGCCTACGCTGTGGCGCGGGGCGGCGAGGAAAGGATCCGTCGTGGCCGGGCTCGACGGGTCGGGGAACGTGCGCGTGAGATAGCCGGCGTCGTGGTTCGCAAACAAGACCGTGCGAACGGCGAGGACGCCGGGCGAGAGCACGAGGTTGCCGATGACGTCGCCGCCGCCGTCGGCGCTGCCGCCGCCGGAAGTGACGCCCGCCTGCGCCATGACGCTGAGTTCGTTGTCGGTCAGGTTCGGCTGCTTCGTGATCAGCCGCACGTTGCCGCCGAGCGAACTTTCCCCGAACAAGGTCCCTTGCGGTCCCTTGAGCACTTCGATGTTGTCGATGTCGAGCACCCGCGGGTCGACGGAACCGGGGACCGGCGTATCGTCGATATAGAAGCCGGTGGCTCCCGAGGTTCCGAAGAGGTTCTGGCCGGTGATGCCGCGTATCGCGACGGTGCGCGCATCGGCGATGCCGGTAGGGCCTCCGCCGTACGAGAAGGACACGTTCGGCGTCTTCGTCGCGTAGTCGTTGAACGACTGAATGTTGTAACTCTGCAGCGCCGCGGACGTGAACACGGTGATGCTGGCCGGGACGTTGGCGAGAGACTCGGTGCGCTTGCGCGCGGTCACCATGATCGTTTGCAGGTCCGAACCGCCGGACTGCGAGCCGGACGCGGCGCTCGCCGGCGCATCGGCGAACGCCGCGCCGGTCGTTGCCGACGAACACAAGGCCGTGAGCAGTAGCGGCGCGCGCAATCGGCGAATGGATCGAAACCGGTGCATCGGTGGCATTCTTCTCGTTCTCCGTTGGTATATTTCCGGTCGGTCGCGCCGTGCGCGGGTCAAAATTCCGACGAGTCGCATTTAGTCGCCATCGACATTTCAATTGTTGACGTTTTACGACATATAGTTGACACTATTCGACAAATCAACGACTAACTGCGCTCCCCCCGAAGCCAAATGCCGCGCTCATCGCCGACCGATCCCACGGTCAAGCCCGAAACGATCGGCTTCCTGTTGGCGCCGCGCTTCTCGATGTTCGCGTTCGCATGCGCCGTCGAACCGTTGCGGGTCGCCAATCGCCTCGCGCAACGCGAGATCTACCGATGGCGGACCATCTCCCTGCACGGGGATCCGGTCAGCGCGAGCAACCGAATGGCGGTCGTCGCCGATCGCTCGATCCGCGCACCGACCGATTACGCGCGCGTGGCGGTGTGCGCCGGATTCGAACCAGAATCGCTCTATGACGCGCGCATTGCCGGTTGGTTGAGAAACCTGGCTCGCGCCGGCGTTCCGCTCGGCGCGATCGATACGGGGAGCTTTGCGCTCGCGCACGCCGGCCTGTTGGACGGCTATCGCGCGGCCACCCATTGGGAGTCGCTCGAGAGCCTGCGCAGTCAATTTCCGAAAGTCGCGATCACACCGGACTTGTTCGTCATCGATCGGTCGAGGTTCACTTGCGCCGGCGGGACTGCCGCGTTGGACATGATGTTGCACGTCGTTCGGCTTCGATGCGGACATCGGCTCGCGGCGGCCGTCGCGGAGCAATTCATCTACACGCACGTGCGCGGACCGCGCGAGCAGCAGCGCATGGGAACGCGCGAGCGCCAGGGAGTGCATGAACCCTGGCTCGCGCAGATCATTGAATTGATGGAAGGCAATCTCGAGGAGCCGCTGTCGGTGCGCGAGCTGTGCGTGTCGGCCGGCGTGTCGCAGCGGCGCTGCGAACGCGGCTTCAGGCGCCAGTTGCGGCTGTCGCCGCGCCGCTACTATCTGAACTTACGCCTGCAGCGCGCCCGTGGCTTCCTGCAGTACACGAACCTGCCGGTGCTCGACACTGCGGTCGCGTGCGGTTTCCGCAGCGTCGCGCACTTTTCACGAACCTATAAGGCATGGGCCGGCACGGCCCCATCGGTCGACCGCGAACAGATGCATCAAGGCGTGCCGCCGGCGCTGAGCTGAGCGCGCCGCCTCAGTTGCGCCGCCGCCCGCGCGTGCGCCAGGCGCGCACCCCCATGTTCAGCGCGAACCAGGCGGCCAGCGCTGCGAGCGGCCAGCTCACCCAGGCCGGCCGCAGGATGGCGACGAGCGCGAGCGCGGCCAGCCACAATGCGCCGGTCAGCAGCGGGGTGCGCGACGTCTCGGCGAGAACTCGGCGATTGGCCAACGCGGCGCCGACGCTGTTGGCGATCCTGAGCGCGCCGGCGGCCGCGCGGCTGGAACTGCCGCCGACGCGGCGCACCCGGTGCGGCCGGGCCGTGCGGTTGCGCACCCGTTCACCGCGGCGAAACAGACGCGGCGCCAGCACGATCTCGGTGGCGTGCTGCAGATCGCGCTCGTATTGATCGGCAAGCTGATGCGCGAAGCCGCCATCCTCCACTGCCACATCGATCTCGCGGTTGCCCATCCAGCTCGCGACATTGAGATTGGAGGAACCGACCCGCGACCACAAGCCGTCCACGACCGCCGATTTGGCGTGCAGCATCGAGCCGTTCCACTCGTACACGCGGATGCCGGCTTTCAACAACGGGCGATAGCCGGAGCGCGACATGCTCGCGACGACCGCAATGTCGCTGCTGCCCGGAACCAGCATGCGCACGTCGACGCCGTCGCGCGCAGCCTCCATCAGCGCCTGTACATAGGGTGCGATGCCGACGAAATAGGCGTCGGTGAGCCACAGCGTGCGCCGGGCCATCGAGGCGATCAGCAGATCGAGCCGGTAGACGCGCGCTCGCACCGGCTCCGTTGCGACCACGCGCAATGCCCCCGCGCCCGCGGGCTGCGCCGCCGCCGGCGGGGGCGCGAGCGCCGCGAGCGCCGCGAGCGCCGCGCCTGTGCTGTTCCAGGTTTGCACGAACGCCGCCTCGAGTTCGCCGACCGCCGGACCGTGCAACGCGACTCCGGTATCCCGCCAGGGCGGTATTTCGCGCGCCGGGTTGCCGAGCCATTTTGCGCTGATGCATACGCCGGAGAGAAAGCCGTGGACGCCGTCGACCACCAGAAGCTTGCGGTGATCACGGCTGATCCAAGCCAAGGGTTCGCCGAGCCGCGGCGCATTGAATACGCGGACCTGACCGCCCGCCGCGCGCAACGGCGCCCAGAAGCGGCTGCCGGATTGGCCGAGGCAGCCGAGCCAGTCGACCACCACCGCGACGAGCACTCCGGCCTGCGCGCGCTCGGCGAGCGCAGCGCGGAACTCGCGCCCGATCTCATCGTCCCGGATGATGTAATTTTCGAGCAGCACCCGCGTCTGCGCGCCGCGGATTGCCTGCAACCAGGCGTCGAAGTGAGCGGCGGCGTCGATCAACAGCTCGATCGCGTTGCCGCCGAGCAGCGGCGCGCCGGCGGCGCGGCTCAACATGCGTTGCGCGAGCCTGCGGCGGGGCGGTTCACGGTTGCGTATTTTCGCGGTCACGCTCCCAGTGTAGAGCATGGCCGCGAAGCCTTGGCCGGAGTATCGCAGCGCTACGCCAGGTGCGCGGTGAAACGCTTGCGATCGAGCATCAACAGCGCGGCGAACGTGCCCGCGAGCAGCACGACGCCCACCGCCGCGCCGGAGAAGATCGACCCACGGTCGGTCAACGCGAACACCTCGATCGGCGCCGTCGCCCAACGCGGCGGATACAGCATGATCGTCGCCCCCAATTCGCCCATCGACAGCGAAAAGCCCAGTGCCGCCGCCGCCAACAGGTGAGGCAGGAGTAGCGGCAGCGTGATGCGCAGCATGACCATGTGCGGCGTCGCGCCGAGGCTCCCGGCCATTTCCTCCAGAGCCGCGGGCAGGCGCGCGAGTCCCGCCTTGGCGTTTGCATAGGCGTAGGCCGTGATCAGCACGACGTGGGTGACGATGACCAGGGTGACGGTGCCGTTCAACAGCAACGGAGGCCGGCTGAACGCAACCAGCAGCGCAAGACCGATTGAAACCGACGGAAGCGCGATCGGCACGAAATAAACGACGTCGACCAGGCGCTGTACGCCGGGTGGTGCGCGGCGCGCAGCCAGTGCGCCCCAAGCGCCCAAAGCGAGCGCAACAGCGGTGGCCGTGACGGCGGTCGCGAGACTATGCCAGAGCGTGAGCCGTTGATCTCCGGCGATGGCGCCGCGCAGGTGTTCGACCGTGAGCTGCGACGGGAAAACGCCGTTCCACTCGCCCGCGACACTTGCCAACATCAGCATCAACACCGGCAACCCGAATACGCCGATGACGAGTGCGAGCGCGAGCGCGGCGAGCGAGCGCCGCGATGCGGGAGCATGGATGAGGGAGATCATGTCGGCAGGCGGTCCACCAAGCGCCGGCACGCGAAATATAGGCCGAGCGACAGCGCGATATTGCAGAGCGCCACCACGCTCGCCCCCGCATAGTCGAACTGTTCGATCGCCTTGCCGTAGATCAGCATCGGCAGCGTGACCACGTCCTTCACGCCCATGACCAGAATGATCCCGAATTCGTTGATGGTCAGCAAAAGGCACAGGCTGGCGCCGGCAAGCAGCGCCGGCAGCGTGGCCGGCAGCACGATCCGCCGCAGTACGCCGACCGGCGTCTCACCCAGGCTACCGGCCGCTTCGAGCTGCGCGTGATCCAGGGTATCGAGCGCGGCGAGCAAGGGGCGCATGACGAACGGGGTGTAATAGCTGACCTCGGCGAGCACGACGCCCCAAAACCCATAGAGGAAGCTCGCGCTCGAGGCGCCGCGTGCGGCGGCGAAGATGCCGGCATTTCCATAGAGAAACGTCAGCGACAATGCGACCAAGAACGACGGAAACGCAAGATACGCATCGATCAGCCGGCTGAGCGCGCGTGCACCCACAAACGGCACGAAGCGGATCAAAATGGCGAGCGTGAATCCGAGCGCTACGCACAATGCCGTCGCGGTGAACGCGATCCGCACCGTATCGAACAGCGCCCCGATGAACAGGCCGGTGCGGACGATCGCGATGAAGCGGCCCAACCCGGGACCCCCGTCCGGATCGGTGAAGGCCTGCGCGCTCATCAGCGCCAGCGGATAAAACAGCACGACGCCGAGTGCCGCGACGGGGAGGCTGAGCCAGCCTGGGCGCCAAGCGTCATGCGCCCCGGCGCGTGCGCCTTCGCCCAGGGTCGCGGCCGGTTTCAAGTATCTCCCAACAGCACGGCGCGCGCGGGGTCGAAGGACAACGCCAAGGCGTCGCCGGGACGCGGAGCGGCCATGCTGCCGGGCAGATCCACGCGGATCGAGAGATTGTCCAGAGTGACGACCAATCGCTGTACCGCTCCGAGCCAACGCACCGATTGCACGAGGCCGTGCAGTCGATTCGGGCCG
>DAIDVO010000129.1 GCA_027456085.1 Steroidobacteraceae bacterium
GGCGGCGCGCGCCGGCGCGCGCCTGCGCCTGAGCGGGCCCGGCGTGTTCGCAGTCGCCGCACGCGCGAATATCGAGCACGCGGCGCTGCGGCTCGCAGCGCTCGGCAGTACGCTCATCGTCATCCTATTGCTGCTCGTGTACCGCTCGTCCCGCGCGGTGCTGCTCGGCCTGCTGCCGGTCGTCACGGGCGCACTCACCGGCGTCGCCGCGGTCGCACTGGTCTTCGGCGCCGTGCACGGTATGACCTTGGGCTTCGGCGTCACCCTGATCGGTGAAGCCGTGGACTATTCGATTTATTTCTTCATTCAGTCCGCCGACTCCGCCGGCGGAGCCGCGGGCTGGCGGCGCGCGCTTTGGCCTACCGTGCGTTTGGGCGCATTGACGTCGATTTGCGGGTTTGCGTCACTGCTGCCGTCGGGGTTCCCCGGCTTGGCCCAGCTCGGCGTCTATTCGATCTGCGGCCTGGTCGCGGCCGCGCTGACGACGCGCTTCATTCTGCCGCTATTGATTCCGAGCGGTCTGCGGTTGCGCTCCATGGCGCCGCTCGGCAAGGCGCTCGGCGCGCGAATGCCGCGCATCCGCATTGCACGCGCAATCGCCGCCGCCATATTGACCGGCTCCGTGCTCACGCTGTGGCTGCACCGCGGCCTCCTGTGGAATCGCGACTTATCCGCATTGAGCCCCATTTCGGCGGCGGACCGTGATTTCGACACGGCGCTGCGCGCCGACTTGGGCGCCGCCGATGTACGCTACATCGGCGTCGCGCCCGGCGCGACGATGCAGGATGCGCTGCGCGGCGCCGAACGCGCGGGCGCGGCGCTCGCGCGCCTCGCCGATGCCGGCTCCATCGGCGGCTACGACAGCCCGGCGCTCTACCTGCCGAGCCTCGCCGCGCAGCGCGCGCGGCGTGAAAGCCTCCCGGATGCGCGTACGCTGAAGGAGAACCTCGCGCTCGCGCTCGCGCATCTGCCGCTTAGCCGCGCGCGCCTCGAGCCGTTTCTCAACGATGTCGCGGCCGCGCGCGCGGCGCCCCTGCTGACCCGCGCGGATCTCGGCGATACGTCGATGGCGATCGGCTTCGACCAACTCATGCTGCATCGAAGGCGCGGCTGGAGTGCGCTCCTGCCTCTGCATCCGCCGCCTGCGGCCGGGCCTGCCGCAGCGATCGACGCCGCTCGCGTAGCCCGTGCGGTCGGGGCCGGCGCCACGGTTCTCGATCTGAAACGAGAGGCGGATTCACTGTACGCGGACTATTTGCGCAATGCGCTACGCGCATCCGCTGCGGGGTTCCTGTGTCTCGCGCTGTTGCTCGCGGTCGCGCTGCGATCGCCGCGCAAGGCCGCGCGGGTCCTCGCGCCGCTCGCACTCGCGGTGCTCGCCGTGACTGCGGCGCTCGCTTTGGCGGGCGAGCGGCTCACGATTCTGCATCTGGTCGGTCTGCTGCTGATCGTCGCCGTGGGCTCCAATTATTCGCTGTTCTTCAACCGCGGAGATTCCGCCACCGATCTCGCGGCCGCGGCAATCACCGGATCGCTGGTTATAGCAAACGCCGCGACCGTCATCGGCTTTGGGCTTCTCGCGTTCGCCGATGTGCCGGTACTCAGGGACCTTGGCGTGACGGTCGCGCCGGGAGCGTTCCTCGCGCTCATTTTCTCCGCCGCGCTCTCGGGACGCGCGTGAGCCGGTCCACACGGACTGCCGGCCGCTGGGTTCCGTCGAAGTTCGTTGCGGCATCGATCGCACTGCATCTCGGCGCCGGTATCTCGCTGCTCGCGCGCCCGCGAGCCTGGCCGATTGCGCTCGGCGCGATCGCCGCCGACCATCTGCTGCTCGCGGCGGCGGGCTTGTGGCCGAAGAGCCGGCTGTTGGGGCCCAACTGGACGCGACTGCCGGCGGCGAGTGCGCTGCGCCGGCAAATCGCGATCACCGTCGACGACGGGCCCGATCCCGATGTCACTGCGCGCGTCCTGTCGATATTCGATGAGTTTCATGCGCGCGCAACGTTCTTCTGCATCGGCGAACGCGTCGAACGCCACCCCGACCTCGCGCAGGACATCGTGCGCCGCGGGCACGCGATCGAGAACCACAGCCATGGGCACCCGCTGAATTTTTCCCTGCTGGGACCGGCGGCGCTGCACGCGCAGGTCGCGCGCGCGCAGGACTGCATCGTCGCCGCGACCGGCGAGCGCCCGGCGTTTTTTCGCGCGCCCGCGGGCCTGCGCAACCCATTTCTCGTTCCGGTGGTTGCGAGACTCGGGCTGCGCCGCGCGAGCTGGACGCGGCGCGGATTCGACACGGTCAATCGAGAACCGGACGACGTGTTAGGCCGTTTGACACGCGGGCTTGCGGGCGGCGACATTCTCCTGTTGCACGACGGCAATGCGGCCCGCGCCGACCGCGGGTCGCCGGTGATACTCGAGGTCCTGCCGCGCCTGCTTGCGGCGGCGCGCGACCTTGGGTTTACGCCGGTCACGCTGCGCGCGGCGCTCCTGGCGACATGACTTGGAACATCGGCAAGGTCCCGGCGGCGCGGTAGAATTCCTCCATGACGGCGCGCCCGACGACACCCTTGTTTTTGAGCTCCTTTACGGCCGCGAGCTGTATCGGCCGCGGCTCGCAGGAGACGCTTGCGTCGCTGCGCGCGCAGCGCAGCGGCCTGCGCGCCTGCGATTTCGAAACGGTGGATCTTCACACTTACGTTGGCATCGTCGACGGCGTCGACGCGACGGCGCTGCCGGCCGAATTGCGCAGCTTCGATTGCCGCCACAATCGGCTCGCCGAACTCGCCCTGCGCGAAGACGGATTCGACGCAGCGGTGCTGCGCGCGACACGCCGCTTCGGCCGGCAGCGCGTCGGCGTCTTCCTGGGAACGAGCACCTCCGGCATCCTGCAGACGGAGATTGCCTACCGGCGGCGCGATCCGGCGACCGGCGCCTTGCCGGAGGAATTCGATTATCGCGCAACGCATAATTCATTTTCGGTCGTGGACTACGTACGCCGGCGCCTCGGGCTCGAGGGGCCGGCGGCCGCCGTCTCCGCGGCCTGCGCATCGAGCGCGAAAGCGTTCGCGATGGGGCGGCGCATGATCCGGTCGGGCTTGATCGACGCGGCGCTCGTAGGCGGCGTCGATTCGCTTTGCCTGACGACGCTCTACGGTTTCCATTCGCTGCAGTTGCTCGCCCCGGGCCCGTGCCGCCCGTTCGACGCCGCACGCGACGGGCTGTCGATCGGCGAAGCGGCGGCGTTCGCGCTGATCGAGCGCGTACCGGCGAGTTTGGATCGCGACGCGGTGCTGTTCCTCGGCGCCGGCGAATCGAGCGACGCGCATCATATGTCGGCACCACACCCGGAAGGGCGAGGCGCGCGTTCGGCGATGCAGGCCGCGCTCGACGAGACCGGGGCCGTTGCCGCGGCGATCGACTACATCAACCTGCATGGAACCGGCACGTCGAGCAACGACCGCGCTGAAAGCTACGCGGTCGCCGCGATCTTCGGAAGCACGGTTCCTTGCAGCTCGACCAAAGGCGCGACCGGCCACACGCTCGGCGCCGCGGGCGCGCTCGAAGCGGTCATTGGCGCGCTGTGCCTGCGCGACGGGCTGCTGCCAGGAGGCGCGCGCACGGCGAACCTCGATCCGGAACTCAAAGTGAACTACATCAGCGCGAACCGCCCTATGCGGGCCGCACGCATCCTCAGCAACTCGTTCGGCTTCGGCGGCGCCAATTGCAGCTTGATCTTCGGGACCGCAGGATGAGCTTGACGGCCTTCCTCGATGGCATCGGAGTCCTAGGCCCCGGCATTTCCGACTGGCCGAGCGCTGCAGAATGCCTCCGGGGCCGCCGCCGCTACGAACCGGCTCCCACGGCCATTGCGCCGCCCGCGATCCTGCCGTCCACGGAGCGCCGTCGAACCGGCCGCATCGTGCAGCTCGCGCTCACCGTCGCCATCGAAGCGACCACGCGCGCAGGCATCGAACCCGGCGCGGCGGCGAGCGTGTTTTCTTCCTCCAGCGGAGAAGGGAGCAACTGTCACGAAATCTGCGCCGCGCTTGCGGCGCCGATGCGGGAATTGTCGCCGACGCGATTCACCAATTCGGTCCACAATGCCGCATCGGGCTATTGGAGCATCGCCGCCGGCGCGACGGGACCGTCGAACGTGCTGTGCGCGTTCGACGCGAGCTTCTCGGCCGGCTTACTCGAGGCAATGGTGCAAATTTCCCTCGGCGCGCGTCCGGTCCTGCTCGTCGCTTACGACGGCGATTACCCGGAGCCGCTCAAGGCCAAGCGGCCCATACCGGACGCCTTCGGCGTCGCGCTGGTGTTGTCGGCGAGCCGCAGCGAGCGCACCGTCGCGCGCATCGGCGCGCAAATTGCCGGAGCGTCGGCCTATATGCCGGCCGATTCGCTGGCCGACTCGCGGCTCGACGCCGTGCGTGCTTCGATCCCCGCCGCGCGCTGTCTGCCGCTGTTGCGCGCGCTCGCGCTGCGGGCCCCGGGACGCGTCGCGCTCGAATATCTCGACGCATCGCGCCTCGTCGTGGAGGTTGTTCCGTGCACCTAGACCGCAGCTGGATCGCCGCGCGGATTGCGCACAACGGCGGCATGTGCGTGCTCGACGAAGTCCTGGACTGGAGCGCTCGGCACATCCGCTGCCGCACGGGCAGCCATCGGCTGGCGGACAATCCGCTGCGCGCGCATGGCCGCCTCGCCGCGGTGTGCGCGATTGAATACGCTGCACAAGCGATTGCCGTGCACGGTGCGCTCGCATCGCCCTTGCCCGCGGGCGCCGCGCGTGGTGGCTATCTCGCGAGCGTCCGCGACGTGTCGGTGCGCGTTGCGCGTCTCGACGACATCGAGGACGACCTGATTTGCGAGGCGGACAGGATCGCCGGCGATCATGGCGTCGTGCTATACGAATTCAGCGTTGGCCGCGCGACGACGCCCGCTTCGGCCCTGGCGCTCGGCCGCGCGACGATCATCCTCGACACGGATAGCCTGGATCCCGCATGAGCGAGGTATCGCGACGCGCACTGGTCACGGGCGGCAGCGGCACGATCGGCTCGGCCATATGCCGCCGCCTCGCCGCGGCCGGTCACGAGGTGTACGTGCACGCGAACCGCGCAACGGCGGCGGCCGACGCCGTCGTGCGTGAGATTCGGGGCGCCGGCGGGCATGCGCATGCGATCTGCTTCGACGTGACGAACGATGCCAAGGTGCGGGCGGCGCTCGAGCCCCTGGTCGAGGATTCGGCGATACAAGTGCTCGTCAACAACGCCGGCGTGCATGACGATGCCGCGTTCCCGGGCATGAGCGCGCTGCAGTGGAGTCGCGTGATCGACGTCAGCTTGAACGGCTTCTTTCACGTGACCCAAGCACTGATGCTGCCGATGATCCGCACGCGCTGGGGCCGCATCGTCAACATTACGTCGGTCTCCGCGCTGCTGGGCAACCGCGGCCAGGTGAATTATTCCGCCGCGAAAGGGGCTCTGCACGCGGCGACCAAATCCTTGTGCCTGGAGGTCGCGAGCCGCGGGGTGACCGTCAATGCGGTCGCGCCCGGCATCATCGCGACACCGATGAGCGAGGGCGCATTCGACGCGCCGCGGATTGCGGAACTCGTGCCGATGAAGCGCGCAGGTAGCGCCGCGGAGGTCGCCGGCCTGGTGGCCTACCTCGTCTCCGACGAAGCTTCCTACGTCACCGGCCAGATCATCGCGGTCGGCGGCGGCCTAGGCTGATCGGTTGCGTACGCTCATGCATACGCATCGAGCACGCCGTGCGCCGGTAGCTGCGCGCGCGCCGAACTCGCCGAGACCGACGCTGGTTCACCGTCGCCTCCCAAGGTCCCGGACCATGCGCCGCTCTGCGAACGGGTCGGCCGGTCTTGAAACGATCGCTGCGAAATGTCGACGCTGACTTGACTGAAGCCCTGGGCGCCCAGCATCTCACGCAGCTTCGGCGAGTTCGATTGCAGC
>DAIDVO010000130.1 GCA_027456085.1 Steroidobacteraceae bacterium
CGGCGGCGGCTCGTGGTTCCGCCGCAACGCGCTTACGGCGATCAGGGCGCGGGCGGCGTCATCCCGCCGGGCGCGACCCTCGTGTTCGACATCGATTTGATCGGCATCCGATGACTCAGGCGCCGGCCGCCGCCGCGCGCGCTGTGATCGCGGGTCCCGCGGGTGCACTCGAGGCGCTGGTGGAAGATCTTTGCGTCGAGGGAGCCGACTTCGCCGTCATTTGTCATCCGCACCCGCAATTCGGCGGAACGATGGACAATAAAGTGGTCACGACGCTCGCACGCGCGATGCATGCGTGCGGTATACCGTCGCTGCGCTTCAATTTTCGCGGCGTTGGCGCGAGCGAGGGCGTCTTCGATCAAGGGATCGGGGAAGCGGACGATGCGCTCGCCGTCGTCGATTGGGGAAAGTACCGCTGGCCGGGCCGCCGCCCGTTGCTGGCGGGGTTCTCGTTCGGCGCCTATGTCGCGATGCGTGCGGCGCAAGCTTTAGAACCTCGAAGGGTCATTCTGGTCGCGCCGCCGGTTGGCCGTTTCGACTTCGCCGCGCTGCCTGCGCCGCTTTGTCCGTGGCTGGTCGTGCAGGGCGACGCCGATGAGGTCGTCGACACGGCGGCAGTAATGAGCTGGGCGCGTGCGGCGACGCCTGCGCCGCGGCTACGGGTGTTGCCGGGAGTGGGGCACTTCTTCCACGGGCACCTGCTCGAATTGCAAGATGCCGTAATCGATGAAATCCGGAGCGCCTGAGCCCAATTCAGCCGCTCCGGATTAGATGTCGGACTTTAGTTCACGAATTCCTTGAGGTTCTTGAGAGCGGCGATTCGCACCTTCTTGCTCGCCGGCTTCGCCTTGAACATCATTTTTTCGCCGTTGAACGGATTGATGCCTTCGCGCGCCTTCGTCGCAGGCTTCTTCACGACCTTCATCTTCAGAAGGCCGGGCAGCGTGAACAGGCCGTGACCGCGGAGGCTCTTCTTGATCGAGGTGGACAGTGAATCAAACACGGCTCCGACCTGTTTCTTGGTGAGATCCGTTTCCTTCGAAATGCTGGCAAGAATCTCGGACTTGGTCGGTGCAGCATTCTTTTTCGCCATTTTAAATCTCCTACTGATGTTTGCGAACGCGTATAGCGACGGCACTGAAAATTCGACTCGGGGCCGAAAATAACATAGAAAAAAGCCGATGTTTAGCGGAAATGAAAAAAAAGATCGTCGGGCGGCGAGTCTCCGAGGCCGGATTTTCCAGGACTTCGCTCCCTTGCGTGCACGCGCGAAACCTCAGCCATGAGCGAGCAGTATCAGCAGCGCACCGATCGCGATCGACACCCAGAGAACGGAGAAATCGATCTGGCCGATCGGCGGGATCACGCGGCGCACCGGCCGGAGCACGGGTTCGCACAGCTGCCCCGCGATCCGTATTCCCGGCCCGTAGCCGCCGGACGCGATGAAGCTCGCGATCCAATAAAGCAGCAGTGCAAACAGGTAGATACGCAGCAGCATGTCGGCGAGGCTGAGCGCGGTGACGCGCGCGAATGAGGTCAAATCTCCGGGCGACAATCCGCGCAGCGCGAGCAGCGCTTCCGTGCGCACCGCCGCTGCCGCAAGTACCGCGACGACGGTCGCGGTGTCGACCTTGCCGACCGGCGGCAGCACGCGGCGCAGCGGCAAAATCAGCCAATTCGTCACCCTGACGATCGCATCTGCGAGCGGATCGCGAAAATCGGCCCGAACCAACTGAAGCAACAGGCGCAGAACGAATGCGAGCGTCAGCAGCCACAGAAGGGTGTCGACTACATAGCTGACGGCGTCCATGGCTCAGGGCGCCCCGAATTGCGCCGCGAGCTCGGCCGAGCGGCGGTCCGCCGCGGCGACTGCGTGGGCGACGATCGCACGCAGACCGGCCTCGTTCAGCACCGCGAGCGCCGCGGCCGTCGTTCCTCCTTTCGAGGTGACCTGCTCGCGCAGTGCAGCGAGTGTTTCGGTGGACTCGCGCGCCATTTGGGCGGCGCCGAATGCCGTCTCGAGGGTGAGCCGATGCGCTATTTCGTGCGGCAGACCGCGCTCGTGCGCGGCCGCCTCGAGCGCCTCCATGAACAAGAAGAAATAGGCCGGGCCGCTGCCCGACAAGGCCGTCACCGTGTCCATTTGCGATTCGTGCTCGACCCAGACCGTCGCGCTGACCGCGCTCATGATGGTCTCGGCGAGGGCTCGATGGGCCGCACCGACGCTTGGGGGCGCATACAATCCGGTAGCACCGAATCCGCTCAATGCCGGCCGGTTGGGCATCGTACGTACGACCGGCACCAACGGCCCGAACCAGCGCGCAAGCGCCGCGTGCGGAATGCCGGCCGCAACCGAGATCACGAGCGGCGGCGATCGGCCGAGGTGCGGTGCGAGCGCGGTTGCCACTGCGCGCATTTCCTGCGGCTTTACCGCGAGCAGGATCACTTCGGCGTCGGCCGCGGTCAGGGCGTTGTCCGCCGCCGCCGATACGCCGAATTCCCGGCTCAAGGCGCTGCGCCGCCGCTCGCTGGGATCGGCAACGGCGATGTGTGAACTCGGGACGCCGCGCTTGATCAATCCGCCGATCAGCGCCGCCGCCATGTTTCCGCCGCCGATGAATGCCAATTTGCGAAAGTTGTTCATTGGTTCGACCTTTTTCCTATGGAGCCTGCCGGCGCTCGCCGAATATCGAGGTGCCCACGCGCACGTGCGTGGCGCCTTCCGCGATCGCCTCCTCGAAATCCGCGCTCATGCCCATCGACAGTGTATCGAGGGAGAGGCCGCCGGCATTCAATTCCTGGAGAAGCGTCCGCAACCGGGCGAAAACGCGCCGCCGGGCCGACGGATCGGCTTGCGCGGGCGCAAGACACATCAGACCGCGCAAGCGCACGCGCGGCAATTGCGCAATCCTCGCGGCCGCAGCGGCGAGCACAGCGGGGGCAAGTCCGCCCTTGCCGGCTTCCTCGGTGAGCGCCACCTGGATGCAGAGGTTGAGCGGCGGGGCGTGCGCGGGGCGCTGCTCGGCGAGGCGGCGGGCCAATCCCACGCGGGCGACGCTGTGCACCCAATCGAAATACGCGGCGATGGCGCGGGTCTTGTTCGCCTGGATCCTGCCGATGAAATGCCAACGGATCGGCAAATCGGCGAGCTGCTCGATCTTATGCTGCGCCTCCTGCAGATAATTTTCGCCCGAATCCGTGACGCCCAACATAGCGGCAACCCGGACGATTTCGGCAGGCTGGGCCTTGCTGACGGCGATGAGGGTGATGCCCGCGGGGTCGCGCCCGGCCGATTGCGCCGCGCGATCGATGCGGAACCGGACTTCGCGCAGATTCTCCGCCAAATTTTGCGGACTAATTAACATATTGGATGAGCGCACCCTCTTATATACTGCAACCGACAGGACCCGAGTCCAACTAGGAGCCGTCTATGGCGGTTGATATCGCGCAGCTTCTCGCCTTCGCGGTGAAGAACAACGCGTCGGATTTACATCTCTCGGCGGGCGTGGCGCCGATGATCCGTGTCGATGGCGACATGAAGCGCATCAACATGCCCGCGCTGGCGCACAAGGAAGTGCACAGCATGGTGTACGACATCATGAACGACAAGCAAAGGAAGGCATTCGAGGAGTTCTTCGAAACCGACTTCTCGTTCGAGATCCCGAAGCTCGCCCGCTTTCGTGTCAACGCATTCAACCAGAATCGCGGCGCCGGCGCGGTCTTTCGAACGATTCCGTCGACGATTCTCTCGCTCGAAGAATTGAATGCGCCCAAAACTTTCAAAGACTTGTGCATGCTCCCTCGCGGACTCGTACTCGTCACTGGGCCGACCGGATCGGGCAAGTCCACGACGCTCGCCGCCATGGTCAACCACTGCAACGACAATCGGCCCGATCACATTATAACCATCGAGGACCCGATCGAATTCGTCCATGAAAGCAAGCGCTGTCTCGTCAATCAGCGCGAAGTGCACCGCGATACCCTCGGATTCAGCGAGGCCTTGCGCTCGGCATTGCGCGAGGACCCGGATGTCGTGCTGGTCGGTGAAATGCGAGACTTGGAAACGATTCGTCTGGCGCTGACGGCCGCGGAGACGGGGCACCTGGTGTTCGGAACGCTGCACACGAGTTCCGCGGCCAAGACGATCGACCGCATCGTCGACGTCTTCCCGGCGGCGGAGAAGGAGATGGTGCGGGCGATGCTGTCTGAAAGCCTGCGCGCCGTCGTATCGCAAACGCTGATGAAGCGGGTCGGCGGCGGGCGTATTGCGGCGCACGAAATCATGATCGGCACGCCCGCGATCCGTAACTTGATTCGCGAAGGAAAAATAGCCCAAATGTACTCGGCGATCCAGACCGGGCAAGGTCAGGGCATGCAGACGCTGGATCAATGCCTGCAGGAGTTGGTGCAAAAGGGCGTCGTGAGCCGCGAAGAAGCGCGCTTCAAAGCGCAAAACAAGGACAGTATCTGATATGGAACGCGAGCAATCGATTCGGCTGATGCAGGACCTTCTGCGGCGCATGGTCGAAAAGAAGGGTTCGGATCTGTTCATCACGGCCGGATTCCCGCCGGCGATCAAGGTGGACGGCGAGATCTGCCCGCAGTCCGACCGCACATTGACCCCGGAGCACAGCGCGGGACTCGTGCGCGCGATCATGAACGACCGGCAGACCAAGGAATTCGACGCGACCAAGGAATGCAATTTCGCGATCGCGCCCCCCGGCATCGGGCGGTTCCGCGTCAGCGCGTTCGTACAACAAGGCTTCATCGGCGCGGTCGTGCGTACGATCAACGCGAAGATTCCGACGATCGAGGAACTCGAGTTGCCCGCGGTATTGAAAGAGGTCGTGCTCTCCAAGCGCGGGCTCGCGATTCTCGTCGGCGGCACCGGCTCGGGAAAATCCACGTCGCTTGCGGCGATGGTCGGCTACCGCAACGAGAAGACCCGCGGACACATCGTCACGATCGAGGATCCGATCGAGTACGTGCATGCGCACAAGGGCTGCGTGGTGACGCACCGCGAGGTCGGCGTCGACTGCGACAGCTGGCACCTTGCCCTCAAGAACACATTGCGGCAGGCGCCCGACGTGATCCTGATCGGGGAGATCCGTGATCGCGAGACCATGGAATACTGCATCCAATTCGCCGAGACCGGCCACCTCGTGCTCGCAACGCTGCACGCGAACAACTCCAATCAGGCGCTCGACCGAATCATCAATTTCTTCCCGGAGGAGCGGCGCGAGCAATTGCTCATGGACCTGTCGCTGAACATTCGGGCCTTGATCTCGCAGCGCCTCATTCCGCGCGAGTCCGGGTCGGGCCGAATTGCCGCGATGGAGGTCATGCTGCAGTCGCCGCTGATTTCCGATTTGATCTTCAAGGGAGAAGTCACGAAGATCAAGGACGTGATGTCGAGATCGAACCGTCTCGGCATGAAGACGTTCGACCAGGCGCTGTTCGAACTATACGAGGCGGGCCTGATCTCGTACGAAGACGCGCTGCGCAACGCGGATTCGAAGAACGAGCTGCGGCTGCGCGTGAAGCTGGAGAGCAAGCGCGAAATGAAGAATCCCGAAGACGGCGGGCAAGCGCTGCAGATCCTCGAGGAAGAAGAAGGCCAGGTGTTCTGATCCATGTCCGCCCTCGCGCCCGCCTCTACGCTGAATACGAAGCCACTGTTCAAATTGATGGTGGAAAAGAAGGCGTCCGACCTCTTCTTCACCAGCAATGCGCCCGTCAAGATCAAGATCGAAGGCAAGATCTTTCCGGTCAACAAGCAGGTATTGAGCCCCGAAACGGTGCGTCAGGCCGCGCTCGGCATGATGACCCAGGAGCAAATCGAGCACTTCAACGAGAACCTCGAAATCGACTTCGCGATTTCCGAGCCCGGACTCGGCCGCTTTCGCGTGAACGTCTTCTATCAGCGCGGCTACCCGGCGATGGTACTCCGCTATATCACCGCGGACATGCCGCGGCTCGAAGATCTCGGCATCCCCGAGATACTGAAGGATCTCGTGATGCTCAAGCGCGGATTGATTCTGATGGTCGGCGGCGCCGGTGCGGGAAAATCGACGACTCTCGCGGCGATGATCAACTATCGCAATGAGATCTCCTCGGATCACATATTGACGATCGAGGATCCGATCGAATTCCTGCATACGAACAAGAAATCGATCGTCAATCAACGCGAAGTGGGCCTCGACACCAAGTCGTTCGCGCGCGCATTGCGCAGCGCCGTGCGCGCTGCGCCCGACGTCGTCCTGGTCGGCGAGATCCGCGACCGCGAAACGATGGAGTCGGCGATCGCTCTCGCCGGAACCGGGCATCTGTGCATCGCCACCCTGCACGCGAACAATTGCGCCGAGGCGCTGGACCGGATAATCAACATGTTTCCGCGCGACCAGCACAACCAGGTCTTCCTCGACTTGTCCCAGTATCTGCGGGCGATAATCTCCCAACGGCTCGTGCTCGCGAAGAGCGGCGCACGCACGGCTGCGTGCGAGGTCATGGTCAATACGGCGCATATGTCGGAACTCGTCAAGAAGGGCGATGTGATCGGGGTCAAGGAGGCGATCAGAACGGGAACGGAGCGCGGCATGCTGAGCTTCGACTCCTCGCTGTACAACCTCGTGCGTGAAGGCCGCATCGAACTCGAGGAGGCGCTCGCGAGCGCGGACTCGAGGACCAACCTGGAAGCGAAGATCAATTTCGGCTGAGGCGTTCGCCCGCAGCGGCGGCCGGCGCGCGGCAGAGCACTAGGTTGCTCTCGAATTCGCGGCTGCAGACCTGCCAGCCGGCGCGCTGCGCGCGCGCGCGGCAGGCGCGCGGATCGAGCGTAAGCGCCCGCAACGCGGCGCGCGCAAGATCGTGATCCAGCGCGCCGGTTACGCCGTCCTCTACCACGTCGATCGGGCCGGTGACCGGGAAGGCGGCGACCGGTACGCCGCAGGCCATGGATTCGAGATTCACGAGGCCGAACGTGTCGGTGCGGCTCGGGAACACCATGACATCCGCGGCGGCGAGATGCCTCGCCAAGTCTTCGCCGAAGCGGAATCCGACGAAATGAGCCTCGCGGAATTTCGCCTGCAGCCGCGTGCGCGCCGGGCCGTCGCCGATCAGTATCTTGGCTCCGCTCCAGGGCATCGAGAGGAACGCTTCGACGTTCTTTTCGACCGCGATGCGGCCGACGTAGGCCGCGATCGGCCGCCGCAGATCCAGAAACGCCTTGTCGCGCGGTTTGAACAATTCGGTGTCGACGCCGCGCCGCCACACGCTGAGGTTCGGGAAGCCCCGGATCTCCAGTTCCTCGCGCACCGATGCGGTGCTCACCATGCAGCGGTCCGCAGCGCCGTGGAACCAGCGCAGCGCCCGGTAGGACAGGGCGGTTGGAATCGGCAGGCGCGCGCGCAGGTATTGCGGGAACCGCGTGTGATAAGAAGTCGTGAAGCGCAAGGAGTGACGCAGACAATAGCGCCGCGCCGCGAGCCCCAACGGTCCTTCGGTCGCGATATGCACCGCGTGCGGCCCGAAGGACCGCATTTTTCGCGCCGCCGCCCGGTATGGTAGAACCGAAAGCCGAATCTCCGCATACGTCGGGCAAGCTACGCTGCGAAAATCGCCGGGCGTGATCATCCGCACCTCGTGGCCAAAGCGTGCGAGCCAGGACGCCGTTTGCGCCAACGTGGCGACGACGCCGTTCGTTTGCGGGTACCAGGCGTCGCTGACGATCATGATGCGCATCGTCGGCGACCTTCGCAGATCAGCGTGACGATTTGGTTAACGCCCGACGCAAGATCCGCCGGGCGCGGCCAAAGCGCCACGCAGGTTTGTAATGAGCCTGCAACGAGATTGCGATATTTGCTGGGCGGCGTTTTCTTTTTTGCGTCATTTCGAGGAACCACCATGCCAACGTTCAGAGAAGCTCTAGCGACCCAGCGATGGGACGATCACCGGTACTATCACCACAGCCGGATCAACCAGTCCTTGCATCTATTCAGCGCGATCAGCTTCATCATCGCGTACGCGTTCTTCTTCGAGGATCCGGCCGCGTCGGCCCTGATCGGCTGGCTGCTCGCGATGGTAAGCCGCCAGGCGGGACATTTCTTGTTCGAGCCCAAGGGCTACGATGAGGTGAATCGTGCGACCCACGAACACAAAGAGAGCATCAAGGTCGGCTACAACTTGCGACGCAAGTCGGTCCTGCTCGCGATTTGGGCGGCCGCTCCGGTCGTGCTGTGGATCGCCCCGACCCTCTTCGGCGTCTTCAAGGCGCACGCGAACCGGGCCGAATTCGCCCGCCAGGTCGGCGAAATATGGCTGGTGGTCGGCATCGGCGGCTTGCTGTTCCGCACCGCGCAACTCATCCTCGTAAAGGATCTGCAGACCGGCCTCGTGTGGTTCACGAAAATACTCACCGATCCGTTTCACGACGTGAAGCTGTATTGCAAGGCGCCGCTTCACCTGCTGCGCGGCGAGCTGATCGACCGGATGGACGGCCGGCAACGGGCCTGAATCATTTCACGCAGTACGCGGCGCCGGATGGACTTGTCGGCCGTCGCGGGGCCGGACCACCAGCCGTCGCGCGCCATCGCCGCGGCGGCCGACATGATTCTGGCGGCCGTTTCGGCGAAGTCGGCATCGGTGAAATTCAGGCTGAAAATGAGCCGACCGGATCCCACCCAACTCAAGGCCAGGCCCGCGGCGCGCAGGTAAAATTGAAACATCCAGTTGTATTGCGATGGTTGGGTATAGAGAAACGTCCAAATCGTCGACAGATGCGCGACACGCACCGGCAGGCCCGCCTCGCGCAGCCGCCCGTTCAGCACGGCCGCGCGCGCATCCCAGGTCGAATCCAGATTCCGATAGAGCGCCCGAACCGGCTCCTCATCGAAACGCCGCAAGAACTCCGCCATGGCCCCCATGACGTACGGGTGTGCGTTGAAGGTGCCGCGCGCGAAGCAGACGTCCGCGGGCCTGTCGTCACGGAATCGCCGCATCAAATCGTGGCGGCCGCAGAGCACCCCGACCGGCAACCCGCCGGCGACGGTCTTCCCGTAGGTGACCATGTCGGCGCGGACGCCGAAGTACTCCTGGGCGCCGCCCGGCGCGAGCCGAAAGCCGACGAATACTTCGTCGAAGATCAGCGGTATTGCGCGCAGGCTGCACACCGCGCGCAGCTTGCCGAGCCACGCCGTGTACGCGGCCCGATCGAAGCGTGCGCGGCGGCCGCTGTCGAGGAGCGTGGAATCGCCCGGCGCGCCCGCGTTCGGGTGCATGGCCTGAAGCGGATTGACGAGTACGCAGGCGATATCGCGGCGGCTCTTCAGCACCCGCAACGATGCATCGTCCATGTCTTTCAGCGTGTACGTGTCGCGCGCCGGCAGCGGATTGCCGACGCCCGGCTGCACGTCGCCCCACCAGCCATGGTACGCGCCGCAGAACCGTACCAGACGCGCACGCTGGGTATGATAGCGCGCGAGCCCGACGGCCTGCATCACGGCTTCCGTGCCGGACATGTGAAAGGAGATCTCCTCCTGAGCGGAAATCTCCAACAGGCGGCGCGCGTTGTGCGCCGTCACCGGGTGGTACGCGCCGAGCACCGGGCCGAGCGCGCGCACGCGTTCGCTGCCGCGCTCGATGCACTCCTTGTAAAAGTCGTAGCCGAAGACGTTGACGCCGTACGAGCCGGTCAAGTCGATGAACCGGTTGCCGTCGAGATCCGTGACGTGCACGCCGTCGGAGGATGCGACGAACGCGCCGATCTGCAGATGTTCGCGCACGCGGCGGCTGAATTGAAACGGCACCCGATAGCGGGAGGTGAACTCCAAATCGGATATCGCGCCCCTTACGCCTGCGGTTTCATCGACGGAGCGGGCAAAGCGCTGCGCAAAGAGCGCCGCAAGCCGCTCGAACCCCGCGCGCCGCGCGGCGGCCAGCTCGTTGGATGCGCCGTCGGCGCAAAAGAAGCGCCGCTCGTCGTATTCGTAATGCGGCACGAGCGCGGCGATGCGGCGGGCGATCCGCGCATGGCCGGCGAGCGAACGGTGCTTCGCCGCCGCGAGCTGCAGCCGCAGCCGCAGCTTGTGAAAACTCGCGCCCGCGGCGAGCGCGGTAATCCCGAGCGCGAGCGGTGCGGTGAACGTCAACAGTGTCTTCGTGGGCACGCCAATCCTCCGCCGGTACTTTATTGCGGACGGATGACACTTCGATGACCGCGCTTTCGGCAATCGCGCGCCTGATTCGGTGCGAGGACCTCAACTTCTTGCTGACGAACCGAATTCCGCGGCGGCTGTCGACACGCGTGATGGGCCGCGTGAGCCGAATCGAGAATTCGTGGTTCGTCGCCGCGGGGCTCGCGGCGTGGAAGCTGTTCTTCGGCCTCGATCTTCGCGACGCGCGCAAGACGCGTTTTTGCAGCCTGCAAGATTGCTTCACGCGCGAGCTCAAGAGGGGAGCGCGTCCGATCGATGCGAATGCGTCGCATCTCGCGAGCCCATGCGACGCGATTCTAGGCGCCGCCGGCACGGTTGCGGACGGCGCGGTGCTGCAGGCGAAAGGCTTTCCATATCCGCTGATGGACCTATTGGGCGATGAGCAATTGGTGCGCTATTACCGCGGCGGACAATACGCGACGCTCAGGCTGACGGCCGGCATGTATCACCGCTTTCACGCGCCCCACGATTGCCTTGTTGAGCAAGTGACGTACGTGTCGGGAGATACGTGGAACGTCAATCCGATCGCACTCGAGCGCGTCGAGCGGCTATTCTGCAAGAATGAGCGCGCAATAATCCGCTGCAGGCTCCGGTCGTCGGGTCATTTGATCACGCTCGTGCCGGTCGCCGCGATCTTGGTCGCGAGCATCCGTCTGCATTTCGCCGAGGTGCTCCTGCATTTGCGCTATCGAGGGCCCGGCGTGATTCCGTGCGACGCGGTGCTCGCCAAAGGCGAGGAAATGGGCTGGTTCGAACACGGCTCGACGATCATCGTGTTCGCGCCGTCCGGCGTTTCGCTGCGCGCGGAGCTGCGCGCCGGCGATCGGATCCGGATGGGCGAGGCGCTGATGCGGATCGAGTCGTGAGAGG
>DAIDVO010000131.1 GCA_027456085.1 Steroidobacteraceae bacterium
TTCCGGCGACCAGCGCGGGCTGTGAGTGCGCGAGCATCATCGCGAGGATGCCGCCGGCATTCCGCGTGCCGATGCCGATCCCTTGATCGGCGAGGCGATGAGGAGCGCGCCGGCGGCTGCGCCCGATCTTTGGCCGCTGTGGGCGCGCCTCGCCGATCTGCCGACTCTCGCGATCCGCGGCGCCCTCTCGGATATCTTGAGCGTGCAGACCTTCGAGCGCATGCGCGCCGAGAAGCCGGATTTGGAGCAGATCACCGTAGCGAACCGCGGACATGTGCCGCTGCTCGATGAGCCGGAATGCACGGCGGCGATCGACGCGTTCCTGGGACGGCTATTTCCGCCACAAGGTCGGGGTGAATAGCACCAGTATCGTGAAGACCTCGAGCCGGCCGAGCAGCATCGCGGCCGAGCAGACCCAGGTCTGAAAATCGCCGAGCACGCTGTAATTGCTGCCGGGGCCGACGAGCCCCAATCCCGGGCCCGAGTTGTTGATGCACGCGATGATCGCCGAAAAGGCCGTCGTGAAATCGAGGCCGCTGGCGAGCTCGACGAACACCAGGGTCACGGCGCTCATGAAGTAGAGGAACACAAAACCCAACACGGCAAATACGACCCTGTTGGCGATGACCGTACCGCCCACCCGGAGCGGCCGCACGAGATTCGGATGTACGAGGTGATTGAGTTCCCGATTCGCCTGCTTCGCGAGGATCAGCGTGCGTATCATCTTGATGCCGCCGCCGGTGGAGCCCGAGCTTGCGACGATACAGCTCAAGAACAGCATGCCCATCGGCACGAACACCGGCCAGCGTGAGTAGTCCTGGGTGTGCAGGCCGCCGTCGGTCGCGATCGATATGACGTTGAAAGTCGCTTCGCGCAGCGACGTCGCGAAATCCGGGTAAGTGCCTTTGTAAAACAAATAGAGCGCCATGCCGAGCGAGCTTACGGCGAGCACGCTGATGATCGCCTTCGCCTCCGAATCGCGGAAATAGGCGCGCACGCCGCGCTGGCTCCAGGCCTGATAGTGCGTCGCGAAATTCAGCGCCGCGAGCACCTGGAACACGGACAGCACCATTTCGATCGGCACGGAATTGAAATGCCCGACGTTCGCGTCGTAGGTCGAAAAGCCGCCGAGCGACAGCGCCGAAAAGCCGTGGCATACGGCGTCGAACCAGCCCATGCCGGCGACTTTCAGGCAGACGATGCAGGCCGCGGTCAAGCCGGCGTAGACCGTCCACAACAGCTTCGCGGTCTGTCCGATGCGCGGCGTGAGCTTGCTGTCCTTCATCGGCCCCGGCATCTCGGCGCGGTAGATCTGCATGCCGCCGACCCCGAGCATCGGCAATATCGCCACCGCGAGCACGATGATGCCCATGCCGCCGAGCCAGGAGAGCAGATGCCGCCACAAATTGATCGAGCGCGGCAGATACTCGAGCCCGGACAATACCGTGCCGCCGGTCGTCGTCAGGCCCGAGGCCGCCTCGAAATACGCATGCGTGAAATCGATCGGCAGGTAATGCCACAGCGGAAAGCCGGCCACCGCGGGCAGCACCACCCAGGTCAGCGCGACGAGCAGCAAGCCGTCGCGAGTCTTCAACTCGCGCTTGAAGCGGCGAGTCGCGAGCCACAACAGCGCGCCGATCAGAAAAGTCGCGGCGGCGGAGATCACGAACGACCACAGTGCGCGGTCCATGCCCCAGATCGCGAGGATCAGCGGCGCGAGCATCGTCGCCGCGAACACCATGATCACCATGGCGAACACATGGGCTACCGGCAGTATGATCGTCTTCACAGGAAGGAGGCCGATCCCTGGAACAGTTTTTCCACCGCTTCCATGTGGCGCCGGTCGGTCAAGAACAGGATCAAGTGATCGTCCGGCTGAACCGTCGTGTCGTGATGCGCGATGATCACGTCCTCGCCGCGCACCACCGCGCCCAAAGTCGTTCCTTCGGGAAGCGGAATGTCCTCGATATGCCGGCCGATGACCTTGGAACTGTCGGCGTCGCCGTGCACGACCACTTCCAGGGCCTCCGCGGCGCCGCGGCGCAGCGCATGCACCCGCACGACGTCGCCGTGGCGCACGTGCGCGAGCAGGGAGCCGATCGTGACGGTTTGCGGGGAGATCGCGATGTCGATCGAGCCGCTCTCGATGAGCTCCGCATAGGAGGGCTTGTTGATCAGCGCCATGACCTTGTGCGCGCCGAGCCGCTTCGCGAGCATCGCCGATAGAATGTTGGCTTCCTCCGAGTTCGTCAGCGCGGCGAACACGTCCGTCCTGTCGATGTTCTCTTCCAGCAGCAACTCCTCGTCCGCGGCGTCCCCGTGCAGCACCGTCGTGCTCTTGAGGTTCTCGGAGACGCGCCGCGCGCGCTTGCCGTCGCGCTCTATCAGCTTCACCTGGTTCTTGTCCTCGAGCTCGCTCGCGAGACGAAAGCCGATGTTGCCGCCGCCGGCGATGACGACGCGGCGCACCGGAGCCTCCTCGCGGCGCATCTCGCGCATCACCGCACGGATGTCCTTGCGCGCGGCCAGAAAGAACACCTCGTCGCCGTCCTCGATCACCGTCGTACCTTCCGGTTTGATGCTCTTGCCGGCCCGGTAGATCGCTGCCACGCGCGCGTCGGCCGTGGGAATGTGCTCGCGCAGCGTGCGCAGGGCGTGGCCGACGAGCGGGCCGCCCTGCAGTGCGCGGATGCCGACGAGGCGCACGCGGCCGTCGGCGAAATCGAGGACCTGAAGCGCGCCCGGGTAGCGAATCAGGCGCGCGACGTACTCCGTGACGAGCTGTTCGGGGCTTATCCACACGTCCACGGCGATTCCCGGATCGCCGAACAGGTGTTCGCGCTCGGTATAGTCGGCCGAGCGGACGCGCGCGATCTTCTTCGGCGTACGGTATAGCGTCCAAGCGATATGGCACGCGAGCATGTTGACTTCATCGCTGTTCGTCAGAGCGACGAGAATGTCGGTGTTCGCGATTCCGGCCGCCTCGAGGATCCGCGGGCTCGCGGCATTGCCGCTCACCGTGCGTATGTCGAGCCGGTACTGCAGGTCGCGCAGGACCTCTTCGTTGGAGTCGATGACGGTGACGTCGTTCGCCTCCTCGCGCGACAAGTGGTATGCGGCCGTGCGTCCGACCTGACCCGCGCCAAGAATGATGATTTTCATGGCGCCGCTACTTTACACGAGCTCGAGGTTTGCATAGGAAAGCATCAACCACTTCGTGCCCTGCCTCTCGAAATTGACCTGAATCCTGGCGTGCGGCCCGTTTCCCTCGAAGTTCAGCACAACGCCGTCCCCGAACTTCGAGTGCCGGACGCGGCTGCCCAAGCGCATTGCCGACGGCTGGGATTCGGCCGCGGCCGTACGCCTGGGCAGCACCGGCCTCGATACTTGAATCCGCGGCCGGACCTCCTCGATCAACTCCGGCGGGATTTCCGCGATGAAACGCGACGGCTGCCCGTAGGTATCCACGCCGTAAAGACGCCTCTGTTCCGCGTAGGTAATGTACAGCCGCCGCATCGCGCGTGTCGCGCCGACGTAGCACAGCCGCCGCTCCTCCTCGAGGCCGGCAAGGTCCGAGGACGAGCGCTGGTGCGGAAACAGGCAGTCCTCCATACCGGCGAGAAAGACTACCGCAAACTCGAGTCCCTTGGCCGAATGGAGGGTCATCATTTGTACGCAATCGTCCCAGGCGTCGGCCTGCCCTTCGCCGGACTCCAGCACCGCGTGCGCGAGGAATTGTTCGCGCGCAGCGAGATCCCCTTCGCCTTCGGCGACGAAGCCGCGTGCCGCGCTGACGAGCTCCAGGAGGTTGTCGATGCGCCCTTCGCCGCGCTCGCCCTTTTCCTTCTTGAAATGCTCGATGAGCCCGCTCATCTGGATGACGTGATCGACTTGCTCATGCAGCTCCAAGCCGCGCACTTGCGCGTCCAGGCCGTCGATCAGGGACAGAAACGCCGACAGCGACTGCGCCGCACGCTGCGGCAGGGCTCCCGCGGCCGACGCCGAGGCCGCGGCCCACAGCGACGTGCCGTTTTGGCGCGCATAGTCGCGCAGCCAGTCCAGCGTCTTCGCGCCGATTCCGCGCACCGGCAGGTTCACGATGCGCTCGAACGAGGTGTCGTCGGCGCGGCTCGAGATCAGGCGCAAGTACGCGAGCGCGTCCTTGATTTCCGCACGCTCGAAGAACCGCAGCCCGCCGTAGACGCGGTACGGCAGCCGCGCGTTCAAGAACGCCTCCTCGAAGACGCGCGACTGGGCATTCGAACGGTACAGGACCGCGATATCGCGGCGCACGCCGCCGCGGTCGACCCATTCGCGGATGCGGTTCACGACGAAGTCCGCCTCGTCGCGCTCGTTGAAGGCGGCATACACCTTGATGAGTTCGCCGTCCTCGCCGCTGGTCCACAGCGTCTTGCCCATGCGCCCGGCGTTGTTCTTGATCAACGCATTGGCGGCCTTGAGGATGGTGCCGGTAGAGCGATAGTTTTGTTCGAGCTTGTAGAGAGCCGCGCCCGGAAAATCGCGCCGGAAGCGGTTCAAGTTCTCGACGCGCGCGCCTCGCCAGCGGTAAATCGATTGGTCGTCGTCGCCGACCGCGAACGGCAGGCCCGCGGGTCCCGCGAGCAGCGTGAGCCATTGATACTGAATCGCGTTCGTGTCTTGGAATTCGTCGATGAGGACGTGGCGAAAGCGTTCGCGATAGTGCGCGAGCAGCGCCGCATTGTCGCGCCATAGCTCGAACGCGCGCAGCAGCAATTCCGCGAAATCCACGATCCCGGCACGCTGGCACGCCTCTTCATAGGCCTGATAGATTCGTATCAGCTGGCGCCGCGTCGGATCGCCGTCGTCCTTGAGGTGCTTCGGCCGCAAGCCCTCGTCCTTCTGTGCATTGATGAACCATTGGATCTCGCGCGGCACCCAGCGGGTCTCGTCGAGATCCAGCGCTTTCAGCACCTTGCGCAACAGCCGCGCCTGATCCTCCGAATCCAGGATTTGAAAGTTCTGCACAAGTCCCGCCTCGCGCCAATGGCGCCGCAGCAGGCGGTGCGCGAGCCCGTGGAACGTGCCGATCCACATCGACGTACCTGAAATGCCGAGCAGGGTCTCGATCCGGGCGCGCATTTCCCCGGCCGCCTTGTTCGTGAAGGTGACCGCGAGGATGCTCTGCGGCGAGACACCCTCGACCTCGATCAGCCAGGCGACACGGTGCACGAGCACGCGGGTTTTCCCGCTGCCGGCGCCGGCCAGCACGAGCGCGGGCGAGAGCGGCGCGGCGACCGCCTGCCGCTGCGCATCATTCAAGGAGTCGAGAAGGTGGGATACGTCCATCAGGGCGCGAATTGTACTGTAAGCCCGAAGCGCGGAAGGCGTTGTTAGAGCGAAGAGCCGCCGCCCGCGCGGGTTTCCTCGGCAAACACGAGCAACGCGACCACGAGCGACAGAATGACCGGCCCCGCGATCAGGCCGATCGCGCCGAACGCCGCTATGCCGCCGATCACGCCGACGAACACCACGAGCGTCGAAATCGGCGCCCGCCCGGAAATCAGCATCGGCTTCATGATATTGTCGACCGAGGAGATCATGAGGCCCCAAATCGCCATGAAAATTCCGTATCCCCAGCGGCCGTCGAAGAATAGCCAGAGAGTGGCCGGCACCCAGACCAGGACACTACCGCCGATCGGCAGCATCGCGAGCAGCGTCGCGGCGACGCCGAACACGACCGGCGAGGCGAGCCCCGCGATCGCGAAGCCGACGCCGAGGACGACGCCCTGCAGCAGCGCGGTCAAGGTCGTGCCGAGCACGATCGCGCGTGTGATGCCGCTCACCAGATTGAACAGGTGTTCCTTGCGAACCTCGTCGAGCGGGATCAGCGCGCGCGCGCGCGCGCAATCATCTCATCGCCGCCCCGCAGGAAAAAGAACAGCAGCACGAGCATCAGCAAGACGCCGACGGCGGAGCTCAAGGCGCCCAAAAAGAACGATGCGCCCAACGAGGCCGCGCGCTGCAGCAGTTCGCGGGTTCCGGAAACGAACCAGGTCTGGATCTGTTCGGGCGAAAACGAGGCGTGCGCCGCCACCCAATCGTAGAAGCGCGCGATCGTCGGGTAAGCGCGCAAATCCTCGATCGACTGAATATTCGAATTCGGGGCCGTGGCCTGGAAGCGGCGCAACAGCGAGGAAATTTGCGCGACGAACTCTATCGACAGCGCGGACAGCGGCAAGAAAACCACGATAGGCGCGCAAACCGCGAGCACGCCGGCCGCAGCCGTCCGGTTACCGCGAAAGCGGCGCCGCAGCCGCAGGTTCAGCGGGTACAACATGAATGCGAGAAACGCGGCCCAGGTCATCGGACCCAGGAACGGCTGCAATATCCGCCAGACGGCAACCCCTAAAGCCGCGGCAACGACGAGCGCGAAGATCCGAGGATAGAAGCGCGACGTGTCCGACATCAGCCAATCGTAACATTCCGTGCGCATTGTGGGTTCGTGCAGGTAACATCACCGCCGGATGGGTCGACGCGGAGCCACTGGAACATGAGCCCAACGAACGGCGAGATAAACCGCCGCGATTTCCTCGGCGCCGCCGCAACGCTCGGCGGCGGCTTGGTGCTCGCGTTGTCTCTGCCGGGCTGCACGCGCAAACCCGGCTTTCCCGACGCAGGCGCCGCGGGCCAGCTGAATGCCTGGCTGCGGATCGCCCCCGACAATACCATCACGGTTCTCGTCGATCGCTCGGAGATGGGCCAGGGCGTCTACACGGCGCTGCCGACGCTGATCGCCGAGGAACTCGAAGTCGGTCTCGACGCGGTCAAAATCGCCGCCGCTCCGGTCGCAGACGCCTACATCAATCCCGGCAACGGCGGCCAAATCACCGGCACGAGCAACAGCGTGCAAGACGCGTGGATCAAGCTGCGCACCGCCGGTGCGCAGGCGCGCATGATGCTGATCAATGCTGCCGCCGAATCCTGGGGCGTGCATCCCGCCGATTGCACGGCGCGCAACGGCATCATCTCGAGCCGATCCGGCAAATCTGCCGCCTACGGCGAGTTTGCCGAACGCGCGTCCCGGCTTCCGCTCCCGCAGGACGTCGCATTGAAGCCGGCAAAGGACTTCGAGCTCGTCGGCCGCGGCCTGCCGCGCACCGACACGCCCGGCAAGGTCGACGGCAGCGCCGAGTTCGGCATCGACGTGCGCCTCCCGGGAATGCTGTATGCGGCGTTCGCGCAATGCAAGGTCTTGGGCGGAACGCCGGTGGCGGTCGATTCGGCCGCGGCGCAGAACATGCCCGGAGTGCGCAAGGTACTGAAGACGGACCGCGGCGTCGTCGTCGTCGCCGATCACTTCTGGCAGGCGCTAAAGGGCCGCGCTGCGCTGAAAATAACCTGGGCCGACGGCGCGAACGCGAAGCTCGACAATGCGGCGATCATGGGTCTGTTGAGGGACGCCGAATCGAATCCCGGACTTTCGGCGCGCGCCGACGGCGACGCGGATCAGGCTCTCGCGCATGCGAAGACGCATATCAGCGTCGTCTACGAATTGCCGCTGCTCGCGCATGCGACGATGGAGCCGATGAATTGCACCGCCGACGTCAAGGCGGACCGCTGCGACTTGTACGTGGGCACGCAGGTCCAGAAGGTCGCGCAGACCACGGCCGCGGCCGCCGCGGGGCTGCGCGAGAGCGATGTCGCGGTGCACACGACGCTGCTCGGCGGCGGCTTCGGCAGGCGCCTCGACGTCGATTTCATCCCCGCGGCGGTCGAGGCGTCCAAGGCCGTGGGCCGCCCGGTTCAGCTCATCTGGACGCGCGCGGACGATATGACGCACGATACCTATCGGCCGCCCGCGCTGGAGCGCATCAGCGCGGGTTTCGACGCGTCATCCGCGCTCATCGCGTGGAAACTGCACATCGTCAGTCCCTCGATCACCGCACGTATGTTTCCGCCGGTCAAGGGCGTCGACGATTCGGTGATCGAGGCCGCGGTCAATTTTCCGTACGACGTTGCCAACGTGTCGGTGACCTACACGCGGCAGGAAATCGGAATCGACGTGGGCTACATGCGTTCAGTCAGCCACGCGCCCAACTGCTTCGTCATCGAGAGCTTCATGGACGAACTGGCGGCCGAAGCGAACAAGAACCCGCTGGATTTCAGGCGTGCGCTGCTCGGCAAGAAGCCGCGCCACCTGCGTGTCCTCGAGACCGCGGCCGCGCGCGCCGGATGGGGCAAGGCGCCGCCCGGCCGCTTTCAGGGGATCGCGCTGATGGAAGGCTACACGACGCATTTGGCGCAGGTGGCCGAGATTTCCGTCGACGACGGCGCGTTGAACGTCCACAAAATCGTCTGCGTCGTCGATTGCGGCCGGATGGTGAACCCGCGGATCGTCGAATCGCAAATCGAAGGCGGCATCGTCTTCGGGCTCACCGAGGCGCTGTGGGGTGACGTGACCATCTCGAATGGCGCCGTCCTGCAAACGAACTTCGACGGCTATCGCGTGCTGCGCCTGAATGAGATGCCGCAAATTGAAGTACACCTGCTGCCAAGCGAGGAACCGCCGGGCGGCATAGGCGAGGCGGCAGTCGCGCTGGTTGCGCCGGCGGTTTGTAACGCGCTGTACGCGGCGACCGGGCGGCGCTTGCGCAGCTTGCCGATCGCGGCCGCAAAGCCGGCCTTGATCCGGACTTAGATCCGGATCAGAAAATAGTGGTCGAGGATCAGCGCGGCGAACAGCAGCATCAAATAGGTTATCGAGAATCGGAACGTGCGCATCGGCATATCGGCGCGGCGGCCGCGGCGTAGTTCGATCACGTAATAAAGAAAGCGCGCATTCAGCGGGATCATGGCGGCCAGGTAGATCAGGCCGCTCAAGCCGCTCAGGAATGGAAGAAAAGTGCACAGCACCAGCAGAATCGTATACAGCACGATTTGCAGGCGGGTGTAGGCGACCCCATGGGTCACGGGCAGCATCGGGATGCCGGCTTTCGCGTACTCGTCGCGCCGGGCGATCGCCAGAGCCCAGAAATGCGGCGGCGTCCGGGTAAATATGATGAAGAACAACAACAGAGCGGGCGGATCGACGTGGTTCGTGACCGCGATCCAGCCCAGTATCGGCGGCGCGGCGCCCGCGGCGCCGCCGATCACGATGTTCTGCGGCGTCGCCCGCTTCAGCCAAAGCGTATAGACGATCGCGTAACCGATCAGCGAAGCGAACGTCAGCAGCGCGGTGAGCGCGTTGACGCCGAACCAAAGAACAAGCAGCGACGCTCCCGCGAGCGCGCAGGCGAACGCGAGGGCCTGGCTCTCGGCCAAATGCCCGGTCGGCAGCGGCCGGCGGCGCGTACGCGCCATCTGCAGATCGATGCGCCGATCGAGCACGTGGTTGAACGCGGCCGCGGAGCCGGAGGCCATTGCTATGCCGAGCGTGCCGAACAGCAGCGCCCGCAGCGGCACCATGCCGGGCGATGCGAGGACCATGCCGACGATCGCCGTGAAGACGATCAGCAGGCTCACCCTGGGCTTCGTGAGCTCGAGGAAGTCGCGCCAGCCGCCGCTGGCGACGACCGCGACCGGAGCGCTATTTGGAACGGTGGACATTCGGCAAGGGTACCATGGCGATCGACGGCGCCGGCCACAGGGCGCGCAGCAAAGTGACCATCGCGATCACCAATAGCGCCGCCCCGGCGTTGTGCATCGTCGCGAGCGGCAGCGGGAATCCCCAGTGGACCATCGCAATGCCGATGGAAATCTGCAGCAGCACCGCGCCGATCAAGAACACCGCGGCGCGGCGCAGCGCGCCGGAATTTGCGCGCATCAAGGCCGCGATTCCCAGGAAAATCAAGGCCGATCCGGCCACGATGGCGCCGATGCGGTGGGTGAGGTGGATCGCGATGCGCGCCGGGTTCGTGAGCACGCCGCCCTCGTAGTCGACGCCGAGCCCGCGCCACAGGACGAACGCGTCCCGGTAATCCATCCGCGGCCACCAAGATCCCTGGCAGGTCGGAAGGTCCGGACAGGCGACCGCCGCGTAATTGGTACTCGTCCAGCCGCCGAGCGCGATCTGCAGGATCAATAGCATCGAGCAAATGAGCGCATAGAGGCGCAAGCCGCGTTCGCGCTCCGTCAAATCCCGGCGACCGGGCGCCATCGACAGCCACCAAAGGATGCCGAGCGTCGTCAACCCGCCGAGCAGATGGCCGGTGACGATCAGCGGCTTCAGCAGCAGCGTTACCGTGAATGCCCCCAGCGCGCCTTGAACGCAGACGACCACGAACAGAACGACGACCGGCGCGAGCGGCTGGCCGCGGACGCGGCGGTTGGCGACCGCGAAGGAAAGGAGCGTGATGATCACCAAGCCCAAGGTCGTCGCAAAATACCGATGGATCATCTCGTGCAGGGCTCTGGAGAAGCCCTGGCCGGCCTGCGGAAAGACGTGACCGTAGCAGCCCGGCCAGTCGGGACAGCCGAGGCCGGCATCCGTGAGGCGCACCCAGGCGCCGAGCGTCACCACGACCGCCGCGAGCAGGGCCCCAGCGAGCGCGATCCTTCTGAACCAAAACAATCGTTGTACGGGCTGCATGTCCTTCAGCCAATTTGAGATAGTTGGAGCAGGCGTTTCATGTCTTCGAGCATGCCTTTCGGTTTTGCGCCGGGCGCATAGACCATCATCAGATTGCCGTTCGGATCGATCAAATAGACGCGGCCGGCGTCGGCGGGCGCTATCCCGTCGTACGTGGGTAATTGCGCGAGCAGCGGCGCAGCCGCCGCGCCCGCGCGCACCGTGATCAAATCCGGGTGTTCCGTGCCGAGGAACGCTTCGTCGCAGCAGTTTCCGGTCGCAAGAAATACGCGCTGTACGCGGCCCATGTCGCGGTTCAAGGCGACGCGCACCTGGCGCGTATCGTAGAGCGCCGCACGGCAGCGCTCGCCGCAGACACCCGCGCCTACGTACAGCATCGTCCATTTGCGCAGCAAAAACCGCGGGCTGGTATCGCCCCCGCGCGCGAGCGGCAAGGCGAGCTGCGCAAGCGGCCGCGGCGGGTCCACGAGTTTGCCGTGATTGACCGTGCCGGCGGGGTGCAAAGAGCTGTGGCCATAATAAAGATAGAACGACACCGCCAGCGGCACGAAAAACAAGGCCGCGACGACCAGCAGCACGCGTCTTTGGCGGCGATCATGCGCAAGGTTGCGTTCCATATCAGCTCTTTCCCGCATCCCCGGCGCGGCGCAAATTCGTCACGACGTAGATGACGGCAAGCGTCAATGCGAGACCGAACCATTGCATGGCGTAGCCGAGATAGCGCATCGGCGCAAAGCCCGGCGGCGACCACCGCCGTTCGTACCCGTCCGCTTCCGCCGGATCGAGCAGGACCATGGGAGCGGCCTTGGCGAAAGATTTCTCCTGCAGCAGGCGCTCGAGATCGGCGAGCGTCGGAAAATCGGCGACGACCGGATACGGCGGCGCCAGCGCGGCGGCGCCGCCGAGGCGAATACCCGGGCTAGGAAGATCGTCCGCGCGGCCGCGGATCGTCCGCGCGCCGTTCGACACGGGAATTGCAGGCTTGTCGGCACGGCTCGCGCCGAGCGCGACCCAGCCGCGATTGACGAGGATCCAGCCGCCGGATTGGATCGCAAACGGCGTCAACACGTAGTATCCGGCGCCCCCGTCCGCGCTTTCCATGTTATCGATCAAAATCTGCCGCGTCGGGTCGTAATGGCCGCGCAGCAAGAGGTGTTGATAGCGCGGCACGGGCGGCGTCTCCGCGTCGATCGAGAGCGTCGCATCCGCGCCCGCGGCGAACGCATCGAACAGCCTTTGCTTTTCCGCGTAGCGGCGCAGCTGCCAGCGGCCGAGCGAGATCAACAGCGCGATCAGCACGATGGTCAGCAGCGTCGTGAACGCACGCGGTGCGAATACGCGGGACCCGAGCTTGATCGTCACGATATAATCCCCATTCGGCTTGTTCGCCCAGAGGCGGGTCCATGCTATTCAAATATCTCGTACTCGTGATCCTGGCGCTGATCCTGATCAGCCTGGGCAGAGCTCTTTACTACCTGTCGAGCAGAAAACAGGAGGACGGCGGCAAGATGGCCAACGCGCTCGCTTGGCGCGTGGGGCTGTCCGTAGCGCTGTTCCTTCTGCTGATCCTCGCCCGTGCCCTCGGCTGGATTCAACCGATCCATTGAAGCGCAAGTCGGCCGGCGCGTCGCGTCAGAGCCAATACACGAATATAAACAGTCCGAGCCAGACCACGTCGACGAAGTGCCAGTACCACGCCACGGCCTCGAAGGCGAAATGCCGCTGCGGCGTGAAATGGCCTTTGAGCACCCGCAGCCAAATGACGAAGAGCATGATCGCTCCGACGGTCACATGCAGGCCGTGAAAGCCGGTCAGCATGAAGAAGGTCGAGCCGTAGATGCCGGTGCCGAGTTGCAGCCCGAGCTTGGTGTACGCCTCGTGATACTCGGTCGCCTGCAGCGCGACGAACGTGAACCCCAACAGGAATGTCGCGGCGAGGAAGACGGCCAGGCGCCTGCGATGGCCGCGCAGCAGCGCATGATGCGCGATGGTGATCGTGACGCCGCTCGTCAACAGGATCGCGGTGTTGATCGCCGGCAGCCCGATAGCGGGCACGGTCTCATAGGTGCCGTCCGCGCGCGGACCCAAGGCCATGGGTCCGTTCGTCGGCCAGCCGCCGTGGTAGTTGCCCCACAATAGTGTATTGGTCAGGAGCTTCGTGCCGTCGCCGCTGAGCCACGGCATGACCAGGTCGCGCGCATAGAACAAGGCGCCGAAGAACGCGGCGAAGAACATGACCTCCGAGAAAATGAACCACATCATGCCCATGCGGAAGCTTCGGTCCACGGCCATGTTGTACATGCCGGCCTCGCTTTCCCTGATGACGGTGCCGAACCAGAAAATGAACAGGCCGGCCAACATCGCGAATCCGGGCAGCAGGGACCAGGCCGGAAGCCAGCTGTTCAGCGTCGCGATCGCGCCGGACATGACCGTGAACAGCGTCACCGACCCGTAGATCGGCCACGGGCTGCCGTGCGGAATGTAATATTGGTCTGCGTTCGGAGCGTGCGATTGCGCCATGTACGTGGTCTCTCGGCGGTTAACGAAGCATTAGTCTAAACGAGGTCTATCATCCGCGTCCTGCCGATTGTGTCGTGTCGAAGAACGTGTACGACAACGTCAGACGGTCGATGTTGACCGGCAGACTCGGGTCGACGATGAAGCGCACCGGCATCCACCGGCCTTCGCCGACCGCGAACTTCTGCGTGCTGAAGCAAAAACATTCGGTTTTGTGAAAATATTTCCAGGCGCTGCTCGGCGCGAGGCTCGGCACGGCCTGGGCGATCTCGGGGCCGGCCGTCAAGTTCTTCGCGTAGAATTGCGTGTCGTAGAGCTTGCCGGGGTGGATGCGCATCTCGGCCACTTTTGGCCGGAAATCGAAGCTGCCGACCGAGGCCGGATTCGCGACGAATTCGATCGTGATGAACCGGTTCGGATCGATCGTGTCGTGCACGACTTCCCGGCCCGCCTTCGCCTCGGCGTTGCCGACGCCCGTCAGTCGGCAGAACGCGCTGTAGAGCGGCACGAGCGCCCAGCCGAACGCAAAACTGCCGAGGACCATGACGAGCAGCCCCGTGATCAATCTCCGGTTCGCGCGCCGGACCGGCTGCTGCGGCGCTTCCATCAATGCCGGCTGCGGTAAATCGTCAGCGCGATATAGCCGAAATAAAATGCGAGCGCGACCGCCGTCAACAGCAGCGTGCTGTTGCGGATGCGGCGGTCTTGGTCGGGCGTCCTGTTCACCATCAATGGATCTCGGGTGCGGTCGTGAAGCTGTGGTACGGAGCCGGGGACGGGATCGTCCACTCGAGCCCGGTCGGCGTCGCGCCGCCCCACACCTTCGCCGTGGCCTTCTGGCCGCCGCGCACGCACTGAATGATCGCGATCGCGAACAGGATTTGCGACAGTCCGAATCCGAACGCGCCGATCGAGGAGACCATGTTCCAATCGGTGAACTGCACCGCGTAATCCGGTATACGGCGCGGCATGCCGGCAAGCCCCAGGAAGTGCTGCGGAAAGAACAGGACGTTGACGAAGATCGTCGACAGCCAGAAGTGCGTCTTCGCGAGCGTCATGCTGTACATGTTGCCGGTCCACTTCGGCAGCCAGTAATAAACGGCTCCCATGATCGCGAACACGGCGCCTGGCACGAGGACGTAATGGAAGTGCGCCACCACGAAGTACGATTGGTTGTACTGGTAGTCCGCCGGCACCAGCGCGAGCATCACGCCCGAGAAGCCGCCGATCGTGAACATGAACAGGAAGCCGATCGCGAACAGCATCGGCGGCTCGAACGACAGCGACCCGCGCCACATCGTCGCGGTCCAGTTGAACACCTTCACGCCGGTCGGCACGGCGATCAGCATCGTCGACATCATGAAGAACATTTGCGCCGCCAGCGGCATGCCGTCGGCGAACATGTGATGTCCCCAGACGATGAACGAGAGGAAGGCGATCGATGCGATCGCATAGATCATCGAGGTTGCACCGAACAGCGGCTTGCGCGAGAACGTCGGGATGATTTCCGAGATCACGCCGAAGGCCGGCAAAATCATGATGTAGACCTCGGGATGACCGAAGAACCAGAAGATGTGTTCGAACATCAGCGGGTCGCCGCCGCCCGCGGCGTTGAAGAAGCTGGTCTTGAAGAAATGGTCGGTCAACAGCATCGTCACCACGCCCGCCAGCACCGGCATGACCGCGATCAAGAGGTATGCGGTGATCAGCCACGACCAGCAGAACAGCGGCATCTTGAGCAGCGGCATGCCGGGCGCGCGCATGTTCAGAATCGTCACGATGACGTTGATCGCGCCCATGATCGACGAGATGCCCATCAAATGGATCGCGAAAATCATCATCGGAAAGCTGTCGCCGAACTGCAGCGAGAGCGGCGGGTACATCGTCCAGCCGCCCGCGGGAGCGCCGCCGGGCACGAACAGCGTCGACAGCAGCAGCGTGAACGCGAAAGGCAGGATCCAGAAGCTGAAATTGTTCATGCGCGGCAGCGCCATGTCGGGAGCGCCGAGCTGCAGCGGAATCATCCAGTTCGCGAGGCCGACGAACGCCGGCATCACGGCGCCGAAGATCATCACGAGCGCGTGCATCGTCGTCATCTCGTTGAAAAATCCCGGATCGACGAACTGCAGGCCGGGTTCGAACAATTCGGCTCGAATGATCATCGCCATCGTGCCGCCGACGAAGAACATGATCAGGCTGAAGACCAAATACATCGTGCCGATGTCTTTGTGGTTGGTCGCGAACAGCCACCGTTTGATGCCGGTGGCCGGCTGATCGTCGTGAGCGATGTCGATTGCGTGCGCCATGATTGTAAAGACTCTCTTGATGAAGTTCGGTGGGTGAAATTTACAGCTTCGCCGTCAACGGCAGCGTCGCGGCCGTCCGCGGCGGCGCGCTCGCTGCGGCGGCGGGCGCGGCCGGCGCGGCTTGCGCTTGCTTGAGCGCCGCTTTCTGATCCTCGACCCATTTCTTGAAGTCGGCCGGAGTCTTCACGTCGACGACTATCGGCATGAAGCCGTGATCGCGGCCGCAGAGTGCGGCGCACTGGCCGCGGTAAACCCCTTCCTTACCCGGCAGTACCTTGATCCACATCTCGTTGATGAATCCCGGGATCGCGTCGCGCTTCATGCCGAAATCAGGCACCCACCAGGCATGGATCACGTCGGCGGAGGTCAGCAGGAGACGAACCTTGACGCCGCTCGGGATCACGAGCGGGTGGTCGACCGACAGAAGGTAATGCGGCACCGTCCTCGGATCGATCCCGGAGTGCAGCTGCCGCGCAAAATTCGAACTGGCGGACAGCGTCGAGAAATAATTGATGCCCGCGGCCGCATCCATATACTGGTATTGCCACTTCCATTGGTAGCCTGTGACGCGGATCGAGAGGTCGGAATTACGCGTGTCCTCGATTTTCAGGATCGACAAAGCCGCCGGCACCGCCATCACGATCAGGATCACGACCGGGATGATCGTCCAGACGATCTCGACTTTGGTGCTGTGCACCATGGTCGTGTCGGGGATCGCGCCCTGCGAATGTCGAAACTTGACCATCGCGACGATCATCGTGCCGAAGACCACGACCGCGATGCCGACGCAAATCCAAAACACCAGCATGTGCAGGCTGTAGATGTCTCTGCTCAGCACGGTCACGCCGCGCGGCAAATTGATGCCGTTCGAGGTGTTCGCCGAGGCGCTGCGCGCGGCGGCGATGGCGCCGACTATGGCAATTGCGATGGAGGCGAGTTTCAGGCCACGCGGGCGGCCCGGCTTATCGTCAATCGCGGTCAACCTATTCACATTCATCTCAACGAATCCCCTAGGGTGCTGTCGATGTAGAGCGGCGGCGATTCATTCATGCCGCCCACCATGGCCCGCAAGCGCGCCGCCAAGCGCCGCCGGTCATCCTCGCTGAGCGAGCTGCCCACTTCCAGAGCCGCACCCGCGACTTTCGGTCGTGAGCCGGCCGGGAAAGAACCGCGTGCGCGAATCGTGAAGTCTAACCTTCGCCCAGTGCCGCGCAAACTCTTCTTTAAGAGAGCGCTCTAAAGCGAGCAGCGCGCATCTTATGAGAGAATCGAACCTTCAAGCAACACAAAGACTTGCGATATCGAGGCGCGCGGCGACGGCGCCCGGCGCGCATTCGGGTGCGAATTCCAACAGGCCGAGGCAGGGAGCTGCGATGCGCGCGCGCAGGCTGGCGACGTTTTCGCGCGCCTGGGGAAAACGAGAATCAATCGCGTTTCCGACCCAGCCGCGCAACGCAAGCCCACGCCGCTCGATCGCTTCCGCGGTCAACAGCGCATGATTCAAGCAGCCGAGCCTTAAGCCCACGACCAGCACGACGCCGGTCCGCCAACGCATCGCGAGATCCGCGAACGTGCGTTTATCGTCGATCGGCGCAAGCCAACCGCCGGCGCCCTCGACCACGACGACGTCGCTTTGCAGCGCCAGCCGCTCGAACGCACGGTCCAAAACGGCATAATCGATCGTCGTGCGGGCCTGCGCCGCGGCGATATGTGGCGCGATCGCGGGCTCGAACGCATACGGATTGACCTCGGCATAGGTCGCGCGCACGGTCATCGCCTGAAGCAGCGCGAGCGCGTCCTCGTTGCGCAAGCCCGCAGGGCCAGCCGCGCTGCCCGAGGCAATCGGCTTCATCGCCGCGCCGCGCAGGCCGCGCGCGGCGTAGGCTCGACACAGGCCGGTCGCAACGCGTGTCTTGCCGACGCCGGTATCCGTTCCCGTGACGAACAGTGCAAACGGCTTCACGGCCGGCGTCCGCGGCGCAAATGGCCTTTCATGTCGTTAAGCCCGATCGTCGTCTCGCGCGCGATCCGCGCCCCCGAGTGGAGCGGCGCCCAGGCCTGGGCGAACACGATTTCGCAGGTCGCGGGCAGGCGCCCGTCGCGCCGGAATTCCTCGTACGCGCTCTGCATCGAGCGCATCGCACCCTTGCCGGTGAGCCCCTTCGACCGGCCCGCCAGGGCGTTGTGCGCGCCGACCGCCTTGAGGTCCGCCATCAAGCCGCGAACGTCGGCGTACGCGACGGTGCGGCGCTCTATATCCAGCACGGGTGCGGCGAAACCCGCGCGCACGAGCGCATCGCCCAAATCATGCATGTCGATGAATCGATGCACGTGGACGTGCGCGTCCGCGTGCGCCCATGCGAGGCGCAATTCCCGCAGCGTATCGGGCCACGCGCTCGTGAGGGTGAGAAGGCCGCGCGGCGCGAGCACGCGTCGAAATTCGGCGAACACCGCGTCCGGATCGCACCATGGCAGCATCAGGTTGCTGAGTACCAGGTCGACG
>DAIDVO010000132.1 GCA_027456085.1 Steroidobacteraceae bacterium
CTCGACGCCGGTTTCGGCGAGCAGCGGCCGCAGTATTTCCATGCCGCCCTTCATCGCATTGGCGGCGAGGAGAACCTCGGGTACGAACAGAATGCCGTCGCGGAAATCGATGCCGACGATGCGCATGCCTTCGACCAGGGCATCGTTCAAGACGCGCTCGGGTGACCAGCCGCGCGAGAGGAAGATCCGCGTCGCTTGCTCGACGTCGGTTTTCAGGCCGTTGTAGAGGTCGTCATGCACCTGTTCGGTCAATTCCTCATCGTTGAGCGACGCCAGGTCGAATTCACCCTCAGTCTCTCCTGACATGCACGGTCTCCAACTCTAGTTTTTAGGCCAACGGCGCACTTTACGCGCCTCTTGCTGCTTCTGCATGGTAAGTGGGCCGGGCGCCGGACACTTATGACATCGCGACAGGCATGGGCCCAGACGCGACAGGTCGCTGTGTTGGAGCCCCGAATTGGGCATTATTGTCGCGTTCCGACGGCGAAATGGGCGCACGCACCCGCCGGGCGGCTAGAATCCCACCCGACGATCCCATCCACATCAAGGCCACCATGCGGTCAGCATTGCAGAAAGAACGCGCGGCAACCGCCCTCGGCCGGATCGCCGGCTTTTTCCGGCCGTCGATCCAATTCCTGACCCGGATGAAACTCGTCGTCACCGGCCACGAGGAACTGACGGCGATCGTCTTCTGGGCCGCATTGATCGGTATTCTCGGCGCGTTCGCGAGCGTCATATTCCGCGAAGGCATCCACATGTTTCAGTGGATTCTGACCGGCGAGTACGGCAGCCTCGAGCGCGTCGCAAGCTCGCGCGCCGGCATTCGACGCGCGATCGTGCCGATAGTCGGCGGCCTCGGCGCCGGTTTGGTGCTGCAATACGGCGCCAAATTTTTCGGCACCGCGCGCAGCGTCGATTACATGGAAGCGGTCGTCGTCGGCGACGGCGTCATCGGCGCGCGGCCCACGCTGCTGCGAAGCATTGCATCGCTGCTGTCGATCGCCTCCGGCGGCTCGATCGGACGCGAAGGCTCGATGGTGCAATTGTCGGCCCTCGTGGGCTCGAAAGTCGGGCTCTACAACCGCGCGCCGACGCCGCGCCGCAGGCTGCTCGCCGCGTGCGGCGCCGCGGCCGGTATCGCCTCCGCCTACAACGCGCCGATTGCGGGCGCGCTGTTCGTCGCCGAGATCGTCATGGGCTCGTACGCGATGGAGAGCTTCGGCCCGCTGCTCGTCTCCTCCGTGACCGCCGATGCGACGATTCACCGCATGCTGGGCTACGGGCCGGTTTTCCAGATCCCCGCGTTCCACTTCGGCGATAACTGGGAGCTCATTTTGTACGCGTTGCTCGGCGTGTTCCTGGGCCATCTCTCACCGCCTTTCGTGGCGCTGCTCGAGTGGAGCAAGACGCGCTTCGCCTCCCTGCGCATACCTCAATACATGAAGCTCGGGCTCGGCGGCTTGATCGTCGGCCTCATTTCCTTACGCTTCCCCGAGGTCTGGGGCAACGGCTACGGCATCGTCGATTCGATCATGCACGATCGTCTGGCGGGCACTTTGCTGCTCGCGGTGCTGCTCGCGAAGGTGCTGAGCACGGCGTCGACGGTCGGCTAGGGTGCGGTCGGCGGCGTATTCACGCCGACGCTGTTCGTCGGCTCGGCGATTGGTGCGCTGTTCGGCGGCGTCATGCACATTCTGTTGCCGAACGTGGTGTCCGAGGCGGGCGCGTTCGCGGTCGTCGGCATGGGCGGGTTTCTCGCGGCAACGACGCACGCGCCGCTGACTTCCGTACTGATGATCTTCGAGATGACGCTCGACCACGAGGTCGTCCTGCCGCTGATTCTCGCCTGCGTGATCGCTCACTACGTGGCGAAGGTGTATCGCGGCGGGGCCTCGATCTACCAGCATCATCTTACGCCGGCGGCGCACGAGGGCGCCGTCGCCGAGTGGGGCGCAAGGACCGTCAGCGACCTCATCAAGCCGGCGGCGGCGGTCGCCGGCGATGCGGACACCGTGGCGATGGTGCTCGAGAAGATGCCGCGGCGGCCGGTCCGCCGCGTATACCTCGTCAACAGGGACCATGAACTCGTCGCTTCGCTCGATCCGAGCGAGGTCCGTGCACGCGTCAAGAAGCGCGAGCTCGATCCCGGCACGCTTGCGATCAACGTTTCGTCGCCGGCAAAAACGGTGCTGACTCCGGATCAAAGCCTGACCGGAGCGCTCGAACTGTTCCTGCGGGAGAAGGCGACCGTACTGCCGGTCACCGCGGGACAATGGCGCACGACGCTGCTCGGCGAAGTCGCGCGCCACGATCTGCTGCTCGCGCTGCAAGAGCGAATCGCCGGCAAACCCTAAGCCAACGGAGTAAAGATTTTGACCAAGCAACCGAACTTGCTGCTGCTGATGGCGGATCAGTTGACGCCGGGCGCACTGAGGGTCCATGGCAATCCCACGGTCAAAGCGCCGCATATCGATGCGCTGGCGTCGGCGGGAGTCGTTTTCGATTCCTTCTACTGCAACAGCCCGCTGTGCGCGCCGTCGCGCTTTTCGTTTCTTTCCGGCCGGCTGCCTTCGAAAATCGGCGCGTACGACAACGCCGCGGAGTTCCCGGCCTCCGTGCCCACGTTCGCGCACTATCTGCGCGGCGCCGGATACCGGACGATTCTCTCCGGCAAGATGCATTTCTGCGGCCCGGACCAGCTGCATGGATTCGAGGAGCGTCTGACGACCGACATCTATCCGGCGGACTTCGGCTGGACTCCTGATTGGACTCGATTCGCGGATCGGCCGGGCTGGTACCACACGATGGACTCCGTGACGCAGGCGGGTCCGTGCACGCGCACGAACCAGATCGACTTCGACGACGAGGTGGTCTTCAACGCCAAGCAGAAGCTCTTCGACCTCGCGCGCGACAAGGATCCGCGCCCGTTCTGCATGGTCGTGTCGATGACCCATCCGCACGATCCGTACGTGATCCCGCAGGCGTATTGGGACCGGTACGCCGACGTCGAAATCGACATGCCGCGCGTGCGGCTAGGAGCGGATGAACTCGATCCGCATTCGCGCCGATTGCGCCACGTGATCGGGCTCGACCTGCAGTCGGTCACCGATGCCGAAGTGCGGGCCGCGCGGCGCGCGTACTACGGCGCGGTGTCCTACGTGGACGATCAGATCGGCGCGATGCGCCAAGCGCTCGCCGACGCGCGCTTCGCCGACAATACGATCATCATCGTGCGCGCCGCCCACGGCGACCTGCTCGGCGAACGCGGACTTTGGTACAAGATGAGCTTCTTCGAACCGTCCTGCCGCATCCCGTTCATCGTGCATGCCCCCAACCGCTTCAGGCCCGCGCGCGTGCCGGCGTCGGCGTCGCTCGTCGACGTGCTGCCTACCCTCTGCGACCTGGTCGGCGCCGCGCCGCATTACGCAACGCCGCTTTGCGGCCGGAGCCTTTTACCGCTGCTCGGCGGCGCGGCGGGTGCCGACGAAGTCGCGGGCGAATATCTCGGCGAGGGCGCGATCGCGCCGGTGATCATGATTCGCCGCGGCCGCTACAAGTTCGTGCATTCGCCGGCCGATCCCGATCAACTGTACGATCTCGCCGACGATCCGCGCGAGTTGCAAAATCTCGCGCAGACCCCGCGCCACGCCGCCCGCGTGCAGGCGTTTAGAGCGGAGGTCGCCGGCCGCTGGAACCTCACTCTACTGCACGACGCCGTGCTCGACAGCCAGCGGCGCCGGCGCGTGGTCGACGCGGCGCTGCGCGCCGGACGGTACCAGCCGTGGGACCATCAACCCGTGCGCGACGCGGCCAAGCTGTATGTCCGCAACGACCGGGAACTCAACGAGTTGGAGGCGATGGCGCGCTTTCCGCGTGTTGCAAGCTGAGGATCCGCCGGTGCGCAAGCGGGTGCGGCCGCGAAATCGTCCCCTACGGGCGCCGCGCACTCTGGTGCGCTGCGGGACAGCGTCGCGCTGCGGGGCTTCTTTCATCGTCGTATCGCGAGTAAAATGGTCGGTTAATTTCACTCATTCATCCGGCTAGCGCCGAAAGTACCCGTGTTGCGAAACCCGCATTTATCCCGCCGCCAATCGGCGGCGCCCGCCATTGGTCCGGAAGAAGACCCCTCGTCCGCACCGCAGCTCGGGCCCGGCGCCGAACTCTCGATCATCGTGCCGACGTTCAATGAACACCAGAACATCGTCTTGCTCGTCGAGCGACTGCGCAGCTGCCTCGGCGAGGCGCATTGGGAAGTGATATTCGTCGACGATAATTCGCCGGACGGGACGGCCGACCTGGTTCGAGAGCTCGCCTCTATGGACGCGCGAATCCGCTGCATCCAGCGCCACGATCGCCGCGGCCTTTCGTCGGCGTGCGTCGAAGGCATGCTGTCGAGCTCGGCGCCGTATCTTGCGGTGATAGACGCGGACTTGCAGCATGACGAACAACTGTTGCCGGTGATGCTGGCGGAGCTCAAGCGGAACGCGGCCGAAATCATCGTCGGCAGCCGCTATGCGCCGGGCGGCGACATCGGCGACTGGGACGCGGGCCGGGCGCGGATGAGCCGGGTCGCGGTTCGCTTGAGCCGCGTACTGGTCCCCGCGGACCTCACCGATCCGATGAGCGGCTTCTTCATGATGCACCGCTCGGTCTTCGAAAAGAGCGTCGACCGTCTTTCCGCGATCGGCTTCAAATTGCTCGCCGACCTGTTTGCCTCGTCGCCGGAGCCGCTGCGCTTCAAGGAACTGCCCTACCGCTTTCGAAATCGGCATGCCGGCGAGAGCAAGCTGGATTCCGTTACCGCGTGGGACTACGCGATGCTGCTGCTCGACAAACTGATCGGCCATATCGTGCCGGTGCGTTTCGTCGCATTTTCGATCGTCGGTGCGGCGGGCGTCGCCGTGCATTTCGCCGTGCTGACGCCGCTGATCCGACTACTCGGTACGCGCTTCGTCGTCGCGCAGGCGATCGCGACCTTTTGCGCAATGACGTTCAATTTCGCGCTGAACAACGTGCTGACGTACCGGGATGCGCGCCTACGCGGCTGGCGCTGGCTGCGCGGCTGGTTCTTGTTCGTGCTCGCGTGCAGCGTCGGCGGCTTCATGAACGTCACCGTCGCGACGTTCGTCTATGCCACGTACGGCACCTGGGTTCTCGGCGCTTTGGCCGGAATCGTGATCGGCGCCGTATGGAATTACGTCGTCACCAAGTTCTTCACGTGGAACCGGTCGCACCCGTAACGCCCGCCTCAATGGCTTGGCGGGCCGCGATAGTCGCGCCCTATGCGGTAACAATAATCCCTGATCTCGCGGCCATCGCGGGTCAAAGCGCCGCACTCGACGGGCCCCAGGTCCCCGACGGCCGATTTGATCGAATCAGCCGCGAGGCTGTTCGCGTTCCAGGCGACGAGCAGCAGCGTCCGGCCGCGTTGCAGCTTCGCCGGAAACCACTGCTCGTACATCAGCCCCTCGCCGCCGAACAGGTGCGCGCTCGACGTATTGGCGACCGATAGGATCTGATCGGACCCATAGAACGCGAGTTCGCTCGCCATCACGTACCGGTCCATGCCGACGACCAGCGGCATGACGCCGGTTTTGCGCCGGTAATCTTGCGCTACGGCATCGATTCGCCGGCCCAACTGGCGCCAGCCGACCGGTAGGAGTTCAATCTGCTTGCTATAGCCCACGCCGGCAATGCCATAGGCCAGATAATAGAGGCCCGCCCCGTACAGCAGGCTCATCACGACGATCGTCGGCATCCACGCAGCGCGTATCCAGACGCGCATGCCGCGCGCACCGATGCGCTTCGCCCCGATGATCTCGGCGGCTATCAGCGGCAGCGCCGCGACCCACGACGCGCCGGTCCAGTCCAATTTCACTTCGCGCCGCAGGCTGAATGCCGCGAACACCGCGAGCGGCACCCAGACCGCGGTCCGCAGAAGGCGCGCGCCGCGCCGCGCATCGGCGCGTGCCGCGCCGGCCGATTGCGGTGTCCGCGTGAGCGCGATCATCGCCGCAACGAATATCGTCGGCGTCATCAGCACGAGGGACGCCGCGACCAGCTTGTGAAACGCGAATCGTGGCGCCGCGGCAAGGCGGCGCGAGGTTTGGAATGCGAATGAAATCCAATGGTGCTCCGCGTTCCACACGATCACCGGCGCGAAGATCGCGAACGCGAGCAGCGCCGCCGCATACGGCTGCCAGCGCCGCAGCCAAGACCGCGATTGCCGATCGTTGAGCATGAATATGAGCGCCGCCAATCCGAGCAGGCCGATCGTGTATTTCGACAGCATGCCGAGTCCGAGACACAGCCCTGCCCACCACCATGCCCGCGCGCGGCCGCCGATCAGCGCCCGCTCCAAGAAATGCAGGGACGCGGCCCACGCGGCGGTCAGCGGCGCATCGGGCGTCATCAGCATGCCGGACAAGAAGAAGAACGGCAGCGCCTGCGTCATGATCAGCGCGAGCACCGCGCTCGCCTCGCCGAACAAATTGCGCGTCAACCGGAAAATGAAGAAGGCGGCGACCGCGGCGCAAGCGGCGGCGCCGCTGCGCACTCCGAATTCGGTGTTGCCGAACAGGGCGGTTCCGCAGCGAATCAGCCATGCGACCATGGGCGGGTGATCGAGATAGCCGATGTCCGGATGCCGGGAATAATTCCAATAATAGGTTTCTTCTGGCATGAGATCGATGTGTGCGCCGAAATACAATCGCAGCGCGATTGCGTAGACGGCGATGCCGATCGCGAAAATCCACGATGCCCGTTCGCCGTCGATTTTCAAGGCCCGCACGCTTAAGGAGTCTGAGTCGCGGCGTGCCGCGACTGCGCGAGCGCCGCGTCGTCCGGGGTTGCCGGAAGCTCGCGCGCCGCGAGCGCGACTCGATTGATCACCGCCGGATCATCGCGCAACTTGACGTACAGTGAGCCGGTGCCGGGATGCGGAACCGGAAGAACGGTGCCCGGAAAGCCGTCGGGCACCGCGACCGGATGGCGGAAGCTCGGGTCCTCGTCGAGGGAGTCGACAAGAAACAAGTTTGCACCGCTGAGCTTGCAGGCGATGGCCGCGGTCGCGGGGCATTCCAAGTCCTTGAGCACCGCAAGCCTTACGAGCGCGGCAAGCGGCTGCCAGTCGCCGGTGACGCCGTCCGTCGTCACCCGGTACTGCAGCGGCCCGAAGGCAGAGGGCCCCAGGCTGCGCTCGGGATCGAGGGCGGCGACGGCGACATGCGCATTCTCGAGCGTCATGCCGCCGTTATCGAGGCTCAACGAGGCGGCGGCTGAGCCGTCGATCGTAGCCACGTCGATGCTCGCGCCGCGGCCGAAGGCATGCGGGGCGGACACGCGGACCGAGAAGATCAATTGCGCATCCTGCGGCAATTCATCCGGATCGGTGAGCGCGATATTGCTGGCCGCGTCCGCGGCGGACAGCTGCACGCTCTTGCCGATCAAGGTCACGTGCGGGCGCGGCGCCAATACCGAAGTCGCGAGATCGAACGTGCGGCCGTCCTTCAATTTGACTTGGGCACCGACTCTTTTTGTTTCCCGCAGTGCGGCCGCGGCACCCGGATCCGACCCGACCATCGTCAGTTCTTCGCCCGCTTTGCCGGACGACCAATCCTTCGGAACGAACTCGACGCCGTGGATCGACAAAGCGGCGATCTCGTCGAGGCGGCTGCCCTTCAGCACACCGCTCGTGTCGCCGGCATACAGCGTGAAGCCGTCCAGGCGGCCGGCGGCGGAAAATGCCTGCAATGCGACCGGCTGCGGCTTGCCGGCGCCGTATCGACTGACGAGCAAGGTGAGCGCACCAGGCTTCGCGTCAGCGAGCGGCAATTTGATCTCGACTTCACCCGGCTTCCCGGGTTTCCAGTCGACTTTGGTCTCCTTGCCGTTCTGATCGCGCAGCATTACGCGGTCGATGCAACTTGCGCTGTCGGCGCGCAGACGTACGGTGTCCTCGCGTCCGACGATCAGCGCCCCCGCATCCTGCGGCTCGAGCTGCAAGGTCGCGGCATGGGCATTCACGAGCTTAAATTCCGGTCCTTCGTACGGATCGAAGCCCCAGGAGCCGTGCAGCACGCCGCGCACGCGGTCGCCTAGATTCGCCGCGCCCAAGGCCGCCGTATCGACGACGAACCCGCCTTGCGTCGCGTCGGCCCGCGCGGGCAGCTCGAGCGTCTTGCCGCCGGCACCCGTGAGCGCGAGGTACATGTCGTGCGCGTAGGCGGTCGCAAACACGAGCGGCGCGCCTTCGACCGGAAGCACGAGAGGATCTGTACTCGCACAGTAACTCTCCTTCGGATGCACGGCATGCAGAGGCGGCAGCTGCGCCCGCTCGACCGCGGGAAGCGCAGCGACCAGCACCGATTTCGGATCGTGGAATGACGGCGGCGTATTCAGCGCCAATGCGAGATGATCACCCCGTTGAGACGCGAGCGCCGGAATGTATTGGTACCGCGCCGTGTGGAAAGAGTCGAAGATGCGTGCGATGTCGAGCACCGAGGCGATGTACGGACTGTAATAGCCGAAGCTCAGCTGCGGTGTGTAGCTCGCCTGCAGCGCGAGATCGCGCGCCGCGCCGGTGGTCAGCGCCTCGACGATCGACGTGCTATGCCCATCCTGCAGAATCAGCGACTCTTGGCCCGCCATGAGGCACGGCGCCTGCAGCTCCGGCAGGCGATCCAGGCATTTCGGATCGACGCTGATCGCAAGGCTGCGCGCGAGCAGCGGCGCAACGGCCTTGAGCTTCGTCGGGTCGGCATCGTTGAGTGCTTGAATCGTCGTCAGGTATTTCGCCAGGCGCGAGCGATCGAGGGCCGCCTGGTTCAGATCCTGCGCCGTGCGCACGAACGCCCCCGGCCGTCCGCGCACCGCACCGACGAGCGTCTTGAAATCGCCGCCGGTCTGCGGCGCAAGGAATACGAGGACCTGTTGCGCGTCCGCAGGCACCGTGACGTTCAATCCACCGCGCGCGCACTTGCGGGTCCAGGTGCCGCAGCGCACGAACCAGTCGGCCGGCGGCGGATTCGTCGAGCCGCTCAAAAACGCGACGACCAGCAAATAGTGCGCGGACTGCGTGCGCGGCAGCTCCGCCTTGACCCGCAGATCATCGCCGCCGGTAAGATTCGGAACCTCGGATATCGGCAGCGTCTTGCCGGCGCGGGTGACGCCGACGTCGAGGTTCGGGCCCGCCAGGTCGAACGGCGCCGGCGCGGCGTGCACCGCGGCGGCCGCGCACGCGGCAAGGATGAAGGGAAGGAATCGCGCCGTCATGACGGCATTCTAAAGCGCGGCGCGCTGGATTGCTCCCGACTTGGAGCCGCGCCGCCGGCGAAAGCCGATGACGGAATCTTAAGGTTCGCCGGCGCCGATTTCGCCGAATTCGACCGGTGTCTTCACGTAGAACAGCTTCAAATCGGCGGCCGCCAAGCGGGCGAACAGTACGTCCGCCTGTTCCTTGGTCGCCGTCATCAGCACTTCGATCGGCTGGTCCGTCAATTCGAAAAATCGAGCGGCATGGATGCGTCCCGATTTCCCGAACCCTTCGGACGCCGGGATCACCGTCGCGCCGCGCAAGCCCAATTGCTTCGCGACCTGGATCAGCCACTCGCCGAGCGGCTTGCCTTCGTGGCGCCGGTCCTGTCGCGTGAAGAACGTGATCTGATATCCGTGCATCGTGCTTGCTCCCTGAACTCAGCGATCCGCCAGCCAGCGCCACGACGCCATGCCGAAAAGCGTCATCGCAACGGAGCCGACGACGTGCATCGCGACGGAGCTCGCCATGACGGCGTAGCGTCCCTGTTGGAAGAGTGCGGTGATCTCGCCGGAAAACGTCGAAAAAGTCGTCAATCCTCCGCAGAATCCGGTGATGATCAGAAGGCGCCACTCGGGCGAAATCGCCGTTGCTTGCGCGAACAGCGCGATCGCCACGCCGATCACATACGCGCCGATCAGGTTCGCGGCCAGAGTCCCGAGCGGAATGGCCTCGAACAGAGGATTCAGCGCGGTCCCAAGCCACCAGCGAAGCCATGCGCCCACGGCCGCACCGACGCCGACCGCAAGGAAACCAAGTCCCCTCATCGCCCACGCTCCAATCCGGACCTCGGTGAAAGCATACGGGTTTCCTGCGCGGATTTCTCCTGGCGATCGGCACCAGGCCTGCCGGCGCAAGCGCACCCCGATACGATTTTTCATGGCACGGCACTCCTTCCGATCTATGATCGAGTGAAATTCGGGCGGAACTTGCGCCCCTCGATGACGGCGGAGACCTTGCGATGCGAGCCAGGCAATTCTGGTTGGTATGCCTGATTCTGGCCGGTGGCTGCACCGCGACGTCGCGCCGGGCTGCACCGACGACGGCGATCAACGACGCGAGACCGGATGGATTTGCGCCGGACGTGCGCTTGGTGACGACCGATCTTCGCGGTTTTGCGCTGCACGCGCCGAGCTTCTTCGCGGGCATTCGCAATGCGGCCGGAGGCGGCAAGGTCAATATCCTCGCGCTGTCGGGCGGCGGTTCGGAGGGCGCGTTCGGCGCCGGGGCGCTCGTCGGAATGACGCGCGCGCACGCGCGGCCGCAGTTCGAACTGGTGACCGGCGTCAGCGCCGGCGCGCTGATCGCGCCATTTGCATTTCTCGGACCGCGCTGGGATCCCGAACTCGAGGCCGCATTCACGAGCGACCACAGGTATCTGATGAGCGGTTCGCCCGGCTGGAATTTCATGACACGTCTGATCTTCCCGCTGGGGCGCAAGCGGCGCGACCCGCTGTTCGACATGGTCGACCATTACGTCACACCCGCTTTGATCGATGCCGTGGCGCGCGCAGCCGCCACCGGCCGCCGCTTGATCATCGGCACCACCGATCTCGATACCGAAGAGACGGTCCTGTGGAACATGGGCGCCATAGCCGAACACGGCGGCGAGGCGGCGCGTGCGCTGTTCCGCGACGTGCTCGTCGCATCGGCGAGCGTGCCGGGCATCTTCCCGCCGGTATTGATCCGTGTTCGCGACGAGCGGCGCGAATACGATGAACTTCACGTCGACGGCAGCGTGACGACCACCGTATTCACGTTTCCGCTGGTCGCGAACTTGCGGCCGCAGGACCTGCCGCCGCTGCGGGGAAGCAGACTTCTGATGATCGTCAATGGTCAATTGGCGAGCGCGCCCGAAACGACGCCGCTCAACACGGTGGCCGTGCTCGCGCGCAGCTTCTCCGCGGCGTTGAACTACAAGACTCGCGACGCGATCCTCGGCACGATCAGCCTCGCGGGAAGGTTGGGCATGCAATTCCACATGACTCTCCTGCCCGCCGATTTTCCGCATGCGAACCCGGTCGACTTCACGCCGCAATTCATGCGCAAGCTGTTCGACTATGGCGAGCGCTGCGCCGAGGAGGGGCGCCTGTGGATTACGCCGGAACGAGCGATCCAGGCCAACACGCATGTCGACCCGGCGGCTCCCGGCATCGAGCCCGCCTGTCCCGGCGCGAACGCCGTGGACTCGGCCTGGCACTGACGCTGAGCCGCCGGCCCGGGCTCAGCGCGCCCCGTGCATCAACCGCGTGATCAGCGGTGCGCCGAGCAAAAACACGGCGGCCGCGGCGACACCCCATAGAAACAGCAGGCCGTATGTATGCGCGTAACCCGCGATTCCGGTCGTGGCGCCGGTCGTCGTCATCGCCGCGATCTAGCCGGATAGCTGATAGGCCATCGCGATTCCAAAAAACCAGGCGCCCATCGCGAGCGACGACTCCTCCGGCGCGGCGAGGCGCGTGACCATCGCATAGCCGATCGGCGACAGCGCCAATTCGCCGATCGTCTGCAGCAGGTAGCAAAGCGCGAGCGCGAACCAGGACACGCGGCCGTCGGCGCCGGCGGCGTGCTGGATCGCATACTGAACGACGCCGTAACTCAGCGCGACCAGCGCAAGCCCGATGCCGAATTTCCGCGGCGTCGACGGATCGCGCCCGCGCCGGTGCAAGAAGGGCCACAGCGCCGCCATGGCCGGCGCGAACACGAGGATGTACAGCGGATTGAACGACTGGAACACGCTGAAATCGAACGGCGCATCGACATAATCGCGCGCGAAGAAGTTCAGCGAGGTCGCGGCCTGCAGGCTCAGCGCCCAAAAAATGATGTTCGCGGCGAACAATAGGAGCATCGCGATGTAGCGCTCCGTTTGCACGCGGCTGCCGCGCCGCACTGCGCTGACGGCGAAATAGAGGATCAGCAAGCCGAGCAGCACGTTCACCGATGCGCCAAGGAGCCGCGGATGCAGAAGGAGAAGCATCGTCGGATACGCCAACGCTGCGATGCCGAACAGCACCTTCGAAAGGGCTCGCGCGCCGCCGTGCCGCGGCGGCGGCTGACGCGCTTCGAGCGCTTTGGCGCGCAGCTGGAACAGGAGCGCGCCCACCGCGACGCCGGCGGCGGCGGCGAGAAAGCCGTAGCGGTAGCCGAAGCGTCCGCCGATCCAATCGGCGCAGATGAACGGCGCGACGAAAGCGCCCAAATTGATCGCAAGATAGAAAAGCGTGTAGCCGGCATCGCGACGCGGATCATCGGCGCCGTAATTGCGGCCGATCAGCACCGTCAGCGGAATACTGAGGCCGGCGCCGAGTATGTAGAGTGCGAGCGCGAGTACGAACACCGAACGCGCCGGCCACGCCATCAGCGCGAGCGCGAGAGACTCCAGCCAGAGCGCCGTGCGCAGCGCGCGCACTTCGCCGAGCACGTTGTCGGCGATCCAGCCCCCGAGCACGTGCGTGCCGTACAGCAGTGCTCCGACGCCCGCGGTCAATACGCTCGCATCGCGCATCGCCGCGCCGGCAGGTTGATTCGCGAAAAATGTCGTCGCGAGATACGGAGCGACGAACGAGCGGAAGCCGTAGAACGCGAAGTTCAAGCCGACGGCGACGCCAAGCAACATCCACAGTCCCCGCGGATGCCCCCAGCGTTCGGTCGACCCGCGCATCAATAGCCCAAGGCGAGGCCGGCGGGCCGGCGCCGATCGTTCGCGCCCTCGATCAAATGCGTCTTCGGATCGACCAGGATCGCCTCGTCGGCACCCCAGGACGGGATCACCTTGAACTGGTATCCCATCGCCACGAGCTTGCGCCGTACTTCGGGTGTCAGCAAGCCCGGTTCCACGAAAACCAGATCCGGATACCATTGGTGATGCACCCGCGGCGCATCGACCGCCTGCTGCAGGTTCATGCCGAACGCGGCGACGTTGAGAAAGCTCTCGAGCGTCGTCGATATGATCGTCGAGCCGCCGGGACTGCCGGTGACCATGAACAGCTTGCGGCCGCGCAGCACGATCGAGGGCGCCATCGAGCTCAAGGGCCGCTTGCCGGGCTGGATCGAATTGCTCTCGCCCTGAATCAAGCCGAAGGAGTTGGGAACGCCGGGCTTGGAGGTGAAGTCGTCCATCTCGTTGTTGAGGAAAAATCCGGTATCGCCGGCGATCTGTCCTATGCCGAACAGGTAATTGATCGTATAGGTCACGGCGACCGCGTTGCCGTGCGCGTCCACGACCGAATAGCTCGTGGTGTTGGTGCCTTCAACCGATCCCAAGTTGCCCTTGATTTCCGACGACGGCGTGGCCCGATCCGGCCGGATCGTCGCGCGCATCTTGGCGATGTGCGCCGGCGACAGCAATCTGCCGATCGCGTCGTGCACGAACTCGGGATCGCCGAGATAGCTATTGCGGTCCGCGAACGCGCGCCGCTCGGCCTCGATGAGGTAATGCAGGCTCCGGGTCGAACCGTAACCCCACTGCGCGAGCGGGTACGGCTTCAGTATCCCCAGAATCTGGCATATCGTCGTGCCGCCGGAGCTCGGCGGCGGATCAGACACGAACGTGTAGCCGCGATAATCGCAGCGCACCGGCTTGTCCCATTCGACCGAATAGTCGGCAAAATCCTGCAGCGACAGAATGCCGCCCTGCGCCTCGCTGGCTGCGACCACTTTGCGGGCGATCTCGCCGCGGTAAAACGCGTTGGCGCCGCCCTTCTCGATGAGTTCCAGCGTGTGCGCGAGCTGCGGCTGGACGAGGCGGTCGCCCGGCTCATAAGGCTCGCCCTTGTTGAGAAAGATGGCCGCGACGTTCGGGTATTTGCGAAATTCGTCCGCCCTTCGATTCAGGATGTTGACGTCGCCCTGTTGCAGTACGAAGCCGTCGCGCGCGAGGCGGATCGCGGGTTCCATGACCCGCGCGAGCGGCATCGTGCCGTATTTCGCGAGCGCCGTGTCGAGGCCCATGACCGTGCCGGGCACGCCGACGCCGAGGTACGTATGAGTACTTTTGCCCGGGATCACGTTGCCCGCGGCATCGAGGTACATTCCCGCGCTCGCCTTCAACGGCGCCTTCTCGCGAAAATCCAGGAACAGGGTCTTGCCGCCCGCGAGGCGCAGCAACATGAACCCGCCGCCGCCCACGTTGCCGCAGCAAGGGTGCACTACGCTGAGCGCGTAGCCGACGGCCACCGCGGCGTCCACCGCGTTGCCGCCCTGTTTGAGGATATCGACGCCGACCTCGGTCGCGCGATGCTGCGCCGAGACGACCATCGCGTGGCGGGCGCTGACCGGCCGGACGCGCACGAGCGCGGCCATCGTCGTCGGCGCGGCGCCGGCATCGAGCGCCTGTTTGGGTATGTCGGCACGGACGCCGGGCGGCGCTGCGGCCCTCGAGAGCGGCGCTGCGGCGAGCAGAGCGACCGCGTTCCAGGCCATAAACTTCGTTCGCCTCACCATCGGCACGCGACCCCAGCGCGAACGATCGATGCGCATCCGGACATGTCGAACACCTCCCGCAATCAACGTGGGCTAACGTGGCGACGAAACTTCGATGGTGGGCCCGGTCGGACTCGAACCGACGACCAAGGGATTCACTCTGCCCCGCCGTTTCCGGTGGGAGTGGACTATCTCTTCACCCCAGTGGGGTGCGGGACGCTCTTGCCTGTCATTAAGCGCGACTTTAAGCGCTCAGGTAGTCTCTGCACCTTCCGGCGGTGCACCGCCGGCTTGGCTCAGGGTCGCCATCAGCCGAACCTGTTAAGGTTTCCCTGAATTCATCCCGTCCACTTCGCACCTTGCGATGCGAAGGCACCATTATTGATGAGTCCCCTGCTCTAACCAACTGAGCTACAGGCCCGACCTTGGTAGTCTATCAAGTTCCGGGCCCGGGGGCCCAAAAGCTCGCCTCGCGGCGGCGCAGGGCGGCGCCTTCACGGTAGAGTATCGCCCGTGACCCAGAACCCCACGCCCGCGCGCGCGCCCGCCGCCTTGAGCCGCGCGCTGCCGGAACTGCCGATCAACGAGGCACTGCCGGCGCTCGCGGCATCGTTGGCGCGCGGCCGCAGAGTCCTGCTGCAAGCGCCGCCCGGAGCCGGCAAGAGCACGATCGTGCCGCTCGCGCTCTTGGATGCCCGCTGGCTCGCCGGGCGCAAGATCATCATGTTGGAGCCTAGGCGTCTCGAGGCGCGCGCGATCGCAGCCCGCATCGCGGGGCTGCAGGGCGAGCCGGTCGGCAGGCGCGTCGGCTACCGGACGCGGCTGGATACCCGAATCGGACGGGAGACGCGGATCGAGGTCGTCACCGAAGGGATCCTCACGCGCATGCTGCAGGAGGATGCGTCGCTCGCGGATTACGGCTGCGTGGTGTTCGACGAATTCCACGAGCGCAGCGTCAACGCGGACTTGGGGCTCGCATTGACCCTCGAGAGCCAGGAGACCTTGCGCGACGATCTGCGCCTCGTCGTCATGTCGGCGACGCTCGATTTGGAGCCGCTCGCGCGCCTACTCGAGCCGGCGCCCATCGTCAGCGCAAGCGGGCGCAGCTTCGAGGTGCGCACTCAGCACGTCGCGCGCCGCGCCGAGATGACGCTCGAACAACAAACGACGCAGGTCATCGGCGTCGCGCTGCGCGACGCCGACGGCGATGTGCTGTGTTTTCTGCCGGGCGCGGCCGAGATCCGGCGCGTCCAGCGATTGCTCGAGGAAAAGCCGCTGCCGCCCGGGGTGCGCGTACTGCCGCTCTACGGCGATCTGCCCGAGGCCGCGCAGGATGCGGCGCTCGCCGCGGCGACGACCGGCGTGCGCAAAGTCGTGCTCGCGACCTCGATCGCCGAGACCAGCCTCACGATCGAGGGCGTGAAGATCGTCGTCGACAGCGGCCTGCGCCGCTACGCCGAATTCGATCCGGCGTCCGGCATGAGCCGGCTGGTCACCGCGAAAGTATCGCAGGCCGCGGCGGATCAACGCCGCGGCCGCGCGGGCCGCCTGTCGGCCGGCGTTTGTTACCGCCTCTGGTCCGAGGGCGTGCACGAGTCGCTAAGCCCCCAGACTGCGCCCGAGATCCTGCACGCGGACCTCGCGCCGCTCGCGCTCGAGCTCGGCGTATGGGGCGCCGCGGATCCGCGCACCTTGCGCTGGCTCGATCCGCCGCCGCCGGCGCATCTTGCGCAGGCGCGCGATTTGCTGCGGCGTCTGGAAGCGATCGATGGCGGCGACCGCATCACGGCGCACGGCCGCGCTCTTGCGCGTGTGGGCGCTCATCCGCGGCTCGCGCACATGCTGCTGAAGGCGCGCGCATTGGGCGCGGCGCGGCTCGCCTGCGATCTTGCCGCGATCCTGAGCGACCGAGACATCCTGCACGCGGCGCCCGTGGCGCGCGATGCGGATATCCGCCTACGGGCCGCCGCGCTTTCGGGCAATCGCGCCGCATTGCCACCCGGAATGAGCGCGGACGCGCGCGCGGCGGCGAAGGCGGCGCGCAGCTCCGCCGAATGGCAGCGCGAATTCGCGCGCGGCGGCGCCGACACGGCCGATCGCGACGCGGCGGCCGGCGTCTTATTGGCGCTTGCATACCCGGACCGCATTGCGCGCGCGCGCGGCGACGGCAGCCGGTATCTGCTGGCGAACGGCCGCGGCGCCCGCTTCGCCGAACCGCAGGCGCTCGCGAAATCGCCGTTCCTCGTAGCGGCCGAACTCGACGGCGCGGATCGGGATGCGAAGATATTCCTCGCCGCGCCGATCACGCTCTTGAGCCTTACGCGGCATTTTGCGGCGCAGATCGAGGAGCGCGGCGAGATCGCCTGGAATGCCCGCGAACAGGCGGTGCGCGCGCGGCGCGAGCGGCGGCTCGGCGCCTTGGTGCTCTCGAGCGATGAACTCGCCGATGCGGACCCGCAGGCGGTGCGCGCGGCGATGCTCTCCGGGCTGCGGCAGATGGGCATCGGTGCGCTGCCCTGGACGCCGGATTTGCGCCAATGGCAGGCCCGCGTCGCGCTGATGCGCAAGTCCGCCGTTGCGGCGCCCGCGCCCTGGCCCGATGTCGGCGATGAGGCGCTGCTTGCGGACTTGGACGCGTGGGCGCCGCCGTGGATCGAGGGCTGTACGCGCCGCGAACATGTCGCACGCATGGACTTGGGCGGCGCGTTGCACGGCCGTCTTGCGCACGCGCAGCGCGAAATTCTGAGCCGGGCGGCGCCGACCCATTTGGCCGTGCCGAGCGGCTCGCTGATACGCATCGATTACCTCGATGGGGAGACTCCGACGGTCTCGGTGAGGCTTCAGGAAATCTTCGGGCTGGCGGCGACGCCCAGCGTCGCCGCCGGCCGCGTCCCGTTGCTGCTGAAGCTGCTCTCGCCGGCGGGCCGCCCCGTCCAAGTCACGCGCGATCTCGTGAGCTTCTGGAGCAAGGGCTACCATGACGTAAGAAAGGACCTCAAAGGGCGGTATCCGAAACATTATTGGCCCGAGGATCCGCACGACGCGCAGCCGACGCGCCGACTGCGGCCGCGTTGAGACTCCCATGAACGGCGCCGCGGATCGCCAAGTCTTTGCGCGCTGGATCGCGATCGGGGTCGCGCTGTTGATCGCGTGGGGCTCGTTGTATCCGCTCGACTTCCTTTGGCTCGACGACGGTGCACTCGCGCAGCGGCTCCTACACGCCGGTTCCCATACACTGTCGCGCACCGATTGGATCGCAAACCTGTTGTTGTACATGCCCTTCGGCGCCATCTGCACGCTTGCCGTGCGCGGCGGCGGGTGCGCGCGCCGCGTCTGGCTCGCGACGGCCGCAGGCGCTGCGCTTTCGTTCGCGTTGGAGCTCATACAACTTGCGACCCCACACCGGGTCACGAGCCTTCTCGATTGGGCCTCGAATGCGGCCGGCGCGCTCGCAGGCGCACTCGTGGCCGAGGCCTATCTGCAGATCGGCGGCCCCCGCCGCATAGGAGGCTTGCGCGATCCGCGGCCGGCTTTCGTGCCCTCATTCCTGCTCGTTATCTGGTTCGTCGGCGAGTTCGCGCCGTATCTGCCCACGCACCACGCGTTGCCGCTCGGCAGGCTCATCGCGCAGATGAGCGCCGCGCACGCGTATTCGGCGGCGCGCATGAGCATCGCGCTCGCGCGCTGGTGGATCATCGCCGAGTGCCTCCGCCACGTCTGGCGCAGACCCTGGGCCATGCCCGCCCTTGCGTTGCTGATCGCGCTCACCCTTGCCGAACAGAGCTACGTCGACAACGACCGACGCGGCGTCGAGGAACTGGCGAGTTGGTGCATCGTGCCGGTGCTTGCGCTGCTGACTTCCCGCTGGCCCGCGCGCGCGCGCGCGTGGTGGACGATCGCGGCTTGCGGCGCCGTGCTATGGACGACCAACGCGTGGACCTTCGCGCCGCTCCACCGGATCGGGGTGTTTCACTGGATACCGTTTTCCGGCACCCTTCTGACCTCGCGCGACTATCGGCCGCTGCTCGACATCGTGTTCTTTTACGGCGCCCTTCTCTGGTCGCTGACTCTCGCACTGCGGATTCTAGCGGCGGCCTTCGTCCTGACTTTCACGTCGAGCGTCGCCGTCGAACT
>DAIDVO010000133.1 GCA_027456085.1 Steroidobacteraceae bacterium
ACGCACAACGCGGATCGCGCGATCGTCCACGCGCCGATCACCGCGAGCCATCGGTCGGCGCCGAGCAGGAGCGGGTCCAAGTAGCCGTTCGTCAATTCAAGATAGGTTCGGCTCGCGGCGACGAATTGCGGCCTCAGCCCAAAGAATTTCTTCGTCAAACGTGTCAGGGTCTTGGCCATGGCGTCGCCCGCGACGTTGGACACCAAGACGCGCTCGGGCCTCTGGTTCTTGTCGAACAGGGCGGCCGTCCACAGCGAGGCCTTGGCGCCGCGGTGTACGATGGCCTGCTGATCCGACAGGCCGGCATTCGTCAGCCAAGCCCACTTCAAGCGGGTATTGCCGACGTCGATGACCAGAATCATGCGTGTGAGACCATCCGATTTGGCAGCGCAGATTGCGATAAATCCCGTAAGAATAGCATTAGTCCGGCGGCGCCCGGCCGGATCTGCAGCCGCGGCGGGCGCGCCCTAGTAAACTAGCCGACCTTGCGTTTTTTTCGATCCGGAGTGTGTGTGCGACCGAAGTTTTCGTTGATCGAGGGCTCGATTCCGCGCGCACTTATGTACTTCGCGCTGCCGATCCTGGTCGGCAACGTCCTACAGTCGCTGAACGGTTCGGTGAATGCGATATGGATCGGCAAGTTCCTCGGAGAAGCGGCGTTCGCCGCCGTCGGCAATTCGAACGTCGTGATGTTCATGCTGTTCGGCGCGATATTCGGCTTTTCGATGGCGACGACCGGTTTGGTGGCCAAATGGATCGGCGCCGGCAATACCGCGGAAGCGAAGAGGGTGGTCGGCAGCAGTGCGACGTTCTTCGTCGTGCTGTCGCTCGCGGTGAGCATCATCGGATTCGCAAGCACGCACGTCATGCTGCGGTGGATGCGCACGCCGCCGGACGCGCTGCCGTCGGCGCTTGCCTACATGCACATCATCTTCGTCGCCTTGCCGTTCATGAGCGGGTATTTCTTCGTGATGGCCGTGCTGCGCGGCGCCGGCGACTCGAGAACGCCGTTTCTGTATCTGATCATGTCGGTCATTCTCGACATAGCGCTCAATCCGCTGCTGATCTTCGGCCTGGGGTGGGTGCCGCGCCTCGGCGTCGCCGGTTCCGCGACCGCGACGCTGATCGCCCAAGCGTCGAGCCTCGCCGCGCTGCTCGTGCATCTGCACCGGACCCGGCATCCGCTGTTCATCCACCGCAGCGAATGGCGGCTTTTCCGGATCGATTGGTCGTTGGTGCGGATCCTCGTCGTCAAGGGCGTGCCGATGGGCTTGCAGATGTTCGTGGTGTCGATGAGCATGATCGCGGTAACCGCGCTGGTGAATCGATTCGGCTCGGAGGAAACAGCCGCCTTCAACGCGGCGATGCAGCTGTGGAACTACATCCAGATGCCGGCGCTGGCGATCGGCGCGGCCGTATCCTCGATGGTCGCGCAGAACATCGGCGCCGGTCTGTGGCGGCGCGTCGACAAAGTCGCTATGACCGGGGTCGCATGCAACTTTCTACTCGGCGGCGCCTTGATCGGAATCGTTTACGCATTGAACCGCAGCGCGCTGGGGCTGTTCCTGCCGGCGACGGGCCGGGCGATCGAAATCTCCGCGCATTTGAACGCGCTGATCGTGTGGTCGTTCGCGTTCTTCGGCGTAACGACGGTGCTCTTCGGCGTGGTCCGCGCGAGCGGCGCGGTGTTCGCGCCGCTCCTTATGCTCGTGGTCGCCCTGTGGCTCATCCGCCTGCCGTTCGCCTACTGGATGCTGGAGCGCTGGCATGCGGACGCGATTTGGTGGAGTTTCCCGCTGGGCTCGGTGGCGTCCATGATGATGGCGATCGCGTATTATCGCTATGGCGGCTGGCGCCACATGCGCTTCGCAGCGGTAGCGGCGGATGTTTTGCCGGCCGGCGGTCCGTGAAACGATGAATACCTGCGATCGTCCGCTCGTCGTCCGCTGCGGCGCGTTCGGGGACATGGTGCTGGTGACGGCGCTGATCCGCGAGCTGCATGCCCGCTGGGCGCGCCCGGTCGATGTCATGACGTCGGGGTCATGGAGTGTGCCGCTGCTCGAAGGCCAGCCGGGTGTCGGCGAGATCTACTCGGTGCGCAGCCGAAAGACGCCGTATTGGCTCGCGCCCGATCAGCGTGCGTTGGTTCGGCGGCTGCGCCAGCGCGGCGCCGGTCCAACCTGGTTCTGCGATGCAAACGACGCCGCGCGGCCTCTGTTGACGCGCGCCGGCATCGCGGGCGACGACATCGTCGACGTCCGCGATCACCCCCTGATGGCCTGCGAGCATGCGACGGAGCAATGGCGGCGGTTCGCCGAGGCGACGCCTGCATGTTGGGCGAAGCGGACGCCGCCGGGCCAATTTACCGCTCTTTCGGGCTGTAGCCTGCAGGTGGGCGCAGCCGCGGGTGCGGATCTCGACCAATGGCTGCGGCGGCGGGGCGTCGCCGATGCGCCTTTGATTCTGATCCAGGCCGGCAACAAGCGCACGATGCGCCGCGGGTTTCGGCGCCTCGCGGTCAACCATAAATACTGGCCCAATGAATGCTGGGCGGAGGTCATCCGCCTGGTGCGCGCGGATCGGCCGCGTCACGCGATCGTGCTGCTCGGCACCGCACCTGAGTGGGCCCTCAACGCGCAAATCGCGGCTCTCGCGCACGTCGGTGGACTTCACAACGTCGCCGACGACCTGCCGATTCCGCGGCTGATCGCGCTGCTCGCGCGCGCGCAAGCGCTGATCAGCGTCGATTCGGGGCCGGCGCATGCGGCGGCGGCCGTCGGCTGTCCGGTCGTCGTCCTATTCGGCAAGGCGTTGCCGTCGCTTTATCGTCCCTGGGGCAGCGCCGGCGCGCCGGTCCGCGTGCTGACGGGGCAGTCGGACGGCGAGGCCTCGATGCTCGGCATCGACAGCCGCGCCGTCATCGACGCGTGGCGACTGTTGGGCGAGCCTACAGGAGCGCCTTGATCATCTCGCCGGTGACCAACACCACGCCGCGCTTGGTCGTGTAGAAGCGCTCGCGGTCGATGCCGGGATCGTAGCCGATGCGCATGCCGTCCGGTATCGAGCAGTGCTCGTCGATGATGCAGCGTTTGATCATGCAGCGGCGGCCAACGGACACCGAGGGGAGCAAGACCGAGCTCTCCACGCGGCTCCCCTCTTCGACGCGGGCGTCGGTCGACAGCAGCGATTGCGCGACGTACGCGCCGGATATGATGCAGCCGCCGGCGATCATGGAATTGACCGCCATGCCGCGGCGCCCGTCCTCGTCGAGCACGAACTTCGCCGGAGGCTGCTGCGCCTGGTAGGTCCATATCGGCCATTGTTGATCGTAGACGTTGAGCTCCGGATTGAGCGCGACGAGTTCCATATTCGCTTCATAGAACGCATCGACGTTGCCGACGTCGCGCCAGTAGCTCTGCGCGCGCGTTTCGACGTCCTGAAACGGGTAGGCGAACACCCGCATCCTGGAAATCGCCGGCGGAATGATGTTCTTGCCGAAATCGTGGCTGCTCGCGGAATTCGCGGCGTCCTCGATCAACATTTTCGCGAGGCGGTCGGTTCCGATCACGTAAATGCCCATCGAGGCGCGCGCAAGATGGGTCTGGCCCTGGATCGGGTCGGGGCTCGCGGGCTTCTCGGCGAACTTCAGGATGCGATTGGTGTCGTCGGTCGTTACGATGCCGAATTCCTTGGCCCGCTCGATCGGCACGTCGACGACGCCGACCGTGATGTCGGCCTCGCATTGTTCGTGGTAGGCGATCATCGGGCCGTAGTCCATCTTGTAAATGTGGTCGCCCGCGAGGATCAGTACATGCGTCGGGTGGTGCTGGCGGATGAAATCCAGATTCTGGTATACGGAGTCGGCGGTCCCGCGGTACCACATCTCGCCGATCTGCTGCTGCGCCGGGATCAGTTCGATGAACTCGCCCAACTCGCCGCGCAAGTAGCTCCAGCCGCGTTGGATATGCTGGATCAGCGATTGCGCCTTGTATTGCGTCAGCACGGCGATCTGGCGAATGCCCGAGTTCACGCAATTCGAGAGCACGAAATCGATGATGCGGAATTTTCCGCCGAAAGGCGTCGCGGGCTTGCAGCGCTGCACGGTCAGCGCCTTCAATCTTTCGCCGCGGCCTCCCGCCATGACTACCGCCAAAGTGCCGCTGGTCAAACGGCTCACGTAGCGGCCGGTGTTGTTGCGGGCGGCGTGTCGAATGCTCGTCATGTCATCCTGGTGCGACATTCGATTCACAGACTGCCACACGTCATCCAATTGCGCACGCGCTTTTGCTTCGCGCGCTCGCGGCCGCATGCGTTTGCTAGACTCGCGTCATGGGCGCACTCAAACTCTGCATCCTGGCCTCGGAGATGATGCCGTTCGCGAAGACCGGAGGCCTCGCGGATGTCGCCGGCGCGCTCGTCCGCGAGTTCGGGAGTCTGGGGCACGACGTGCGCGCATTCATGCCGCTCTATCGGTCGGTGCGCTCCGGCCCGTGGGAATTCTCCGAGGTGCCGGCCGTTTCCGCAGTCGCCATGGCGATCGGCGATGCGCGCTACGAGTTTTCGCTGCGGTCGGCGGTTCGATCCGGGAGCGATCGGCCGGTGTATTTTGTCGATTGTCCGCGGATGTTCGACCGCGGTGCGGTCTATACGAACGACGCGGACGAATACCGCCGCTTCTTGTTGTTCACGCGCGCAGTCATCGAATCCTGCCGGCGGCTAGGCTTCGCGCCCGATATCTTCCATTGCAACGATTGGCACACGGCGCTGCTGCCGTTGCTGCTGAAGAGCGATTATGCCGGGAATCGGCTATTCCTGGACTCCCGTACGGTGCTCACGATCCACAATATCGGTTATCAAGGCATCATGCCCGCCGCCGCGGCCGGCGCACTGGGCCTCGCGCCCGGCGATGCCAGGTTCGACGCGGCCGATATGGCGCACGGCGTCATCAACGCACTGAAGACGGGCATCCGCTGCGCCGATGCGGTCACCACCGTGAGTCCGACCTATGCGCGGGAGATTCTCGCGGAACCGCTCGGCATGGGGATGCAGGATGCGCTGCGCGCGCGCGCCGACGGCGTCACCGGCATCTTGAACGGCGTCGACTACGATCAATGGGATCCGCGGCACGATCCATACCTATCGGTGCATTTCGGTGCCGGGGATTGGGACGGCAAGGCCGCGAACAAGCGCGCTCTGCTCGCCGCAAGCGGGCTCGAGTCGGACCCGGCGGTGCCGCTGATCGGAATGGTCAGCCGCCTGACGGAGCAGAAAGGCCTCGATCTGCTGTACGAGGCGCTGCCTTCGTTTCTCGAGCGGCGCAATTGCGCGTTCGCGATCTTGGGCGACGGCGAGGCCCGCTATGTTCAGTTCTTCGAGAGCTTGACGCGAGAATTTCCGGGCCGCGTTGGGTTTCATTGTGGCTACGACGAGGCCAAGGCGCACGCGATCGAGGCGGGGAGCGATGCGTTCCTGATGCCGTCGCGCTACGAGCCCTGTGGTCTCAATCAAATGTACAGTCTGCGCTATGGCACGATCCCGATCGTGCACAAGACCGGCGGGCTCGCCGATTCCGTCGTGCACTTCGACTCCGCGACCGGCATCGGGACCGGCTGTGTATTCAATGATTACGACGCCGCGGCGGTCGCCTGGGCGCTCAATACCGCAGCGGATTGGTTCGCCGATGCGCGCGTCTGGCGCCGACTGATGCGCAACGCGATGGGGGAGGACTTTTCCTGGGGCCGCCGCATCGCGGAGTACGACACGCTGTTCCGCCGGGTCGCGGGCGCGCGCTAGCGATTGCCCGCTTTCAGCAGCGCGTAGCGCCGGCCGTACGGCAGCGCATAGTTCGCGACGACGGCGAGATGCGCCGCCGCAAGCCACGGCGGAGGGGCGTCGGCGGCCGGCGCCGCGTGGTGAATGCCGAGTTTGGCGGCGAGCGCCAGAATCCGTGGAGACCAATCGCGCCCCGGGAGCTGCACGACAAAGCGGCTGTCCGGCGCGCGCGCGAGGATCGCGCGCAGCGGCCCCAAGGCGGACGGCTGACTCGGCACTGGGATGCGTGTGACGGCGGTGCGGGTATACAGGTCGACCCACGCACGGGTCGTCTCGTCGGGCGCGATCAGCACGAGCGGCGCGGTGCCGAGATCGCGTTTGAGCGCACGGCCGATCGAGCCGAGGTCGTGCCAACGATCGACCTGGCGGTACGCCTGGGACGCAGGACCGATCAGCAGCAGACAATACGCCGCCAACAGCGCGGCGAGCGTGCCCCGGAACCGCCCGCGCTTCGCGCCTGCCCATGCACGGACCGCGAGATATGCGGCTGCGCCGATGCCGAGCCCGCCGATCGCGACGAAGGCAGTGCGCGAGGCGATCGAATTCCAGGCATCGAAACCGATCAAGGACAATGCCGCGGCCGCGAGGACGGCTCCGATCATGACGAGTATGGCGGGCGCGCGCAGCGCGCCGGCGTCCCAAGGATCATGCGCGTCGATGCCGACGCCCGCCCACCAGCCGAGCAACAGCGCCGCGCCCTGCAAAGCCGGCGCGAGATAAATGTTGCGCGCGGTCGCGGCGAGCGACAGCAATGCGAGCGTCGGCACGAAGCACGCGATCGCGAAGCGCACCGCGCGCATGCGCTCCGGTGCGCACCGGCGCAGGCGCCACGCGCTGCGCACGGCTGCGACGACGAGCAGCGTCCATGGCCACAGGTAAAGCGGAAGTTCGATCAGATATTTGCCCGGCGTATTGCGGTGTCCGGCGGTGTACTCGAGCTTTGCCGGCGCACCGACCTCGGTGAACCGGCCGACCAGGTTGTCCCAGAAAAACACCTTGATATGCGAGACGCCGTCCGCGCCGGTGTAGACCAACCACACCCAGATCGAGATCACGATCGCCTGGATCACGGCGCCGACGTAAAACTCCCAGCGCAGCAACTCCCGCCAGCGCCGCTCCCAGACGAGGAGCGTCGCGAACGCGAGCGCGGGAACCATCCAGGCCGCGGCGCTTTTCGCGAGGAAACCGATCGCGAGGGCCGCGTGCATCAACGTGTAGCCGCCCAATCTCTCGCGGCGATCCGCCGCATAGAAGCCGATATACAGGCCGAGCAGCGCGACCGAGACGGCGGCGACCAGCGGCGCGTCGGTCGCGAGCCATATGGCGACCTGATATGAGAGGAGAAACGTACTGATCGCGGCCGCGGCGGCCATCCCCGCAACAGCGCCTGCGGCTCGGCGCGCGAGCAGCAGCACCGCAATGGCGGTGATCAGCGCATAGGCAAGATTGGGCAGACGCGCCGCCCACGCGGACATGCCGAAGCGCTGCATCGATGCGCCCGCGATCCAGTAGGTGAACGGCGGCTTTTCGCAGAACGCCTCGCCCGCGAGCGATGGCACGGCCTTGTCGGCCTGATGGCTCATGCGCCAGGAGAGGTCGGCTTCGCGCGGCTCGTCCGGCGTCCAGTATCCGCGAAACTGCATGCCGACGATCCACGCGGCGAAGAGCGCGCCGCATAACCATGCGATCTGCGCCGTCGATCTAGTCGACACCACGTTCCTCCAGGAACTTGCGCAGGTAGTTCGCCGTGTGGCTGCGCGAGTTCCGCACGACGGCCTCGGGGGCGCCCTGGGCGACGAGACGCCCGCCGCGCCCGCCGCCCTCCGGTCCCAAGTCGACGATCCAGTCGGCTGCCGCCATGACGTCCAAATTGTGCTCTATGGCGACGACCGTGTTGCCGCAGTCCACCAGGCGCTGTATGACCCGCAGCAGTTTGTCGACATCGGCCATGTGCAATCCCACCGTCGGTTCGTCGAGCACGTAGAGCGCATGCGGTGGCGCGCCGCGCGCCCGGGCCTCGGGGCGGACTTTGGCGAGTTCCGCAACCAACTTGATGCGCTGACTTTCCCCGCCCGAGAGCGTAGGGCTTGCCTGGCCGAGACTCAAGTAGCCCAAGCCCACATCGGCGAGGAGCATGAGCGCGTGGTGCACCGTGCGGTGGGCCGCGAAGAAATCCACGGCCTCCGCGACGCTCATCGCGAGCACATCGCCGATATTCTTGTCCTTGAACAGTACACTCAGGGTCTCCACGTTGAACCGGCGGCCGCCGCAGGCGTCGCACAGCACTTGAACCTCGGGCAGGAAGCTCATTTCGATGCGCTGCGTGCCCTGGCCCTCGCAACTTTCGCAGCGCCCGCCCGCCGTATTGAACGAGAACCGGCTCGCGCTGTAGCCGCGGATGCGCGCCTCCGTGGATTCCGCGAACAATTTGCGGATCGAGTCCCAGAAGCCGATATAAGTCGCGGGGCACGAGCGCGGCGTCTTGCCGATCGGCGCTTGATCCACCTCGAGCACGCGCGTGACGGGCTCGAAGCCGGTGATCCGGTCGCAGCCGAATGGCGCCGCCTCGCGGGCGCGCCCCCGCGACGCGACCAGCCGACTCAAATTGGCGAGCAAGATCTCGCGCGCGAACGAGGATTTTCCCGAGCCCGATACGCCGCTCACGACCGTGAATCGGCCGAGTGGAATGCGCACGTCGATGTGGTGCAGGTTATGCAGCGCAGCGCCCATGACCGCGATCGAAGGCGCCGCGCGCGCGACGTGCCGACGCCGGGAGCGCGAGTGCGTCATTGGCTTTGCAAGGCAGCGGCCGGTGACGGAGACCGGCAGGCGCTTCAGTTCCTCCGCGCTCCCCTGCGCGACGACATGACCGCCTTCCCGCCCGGCGCCGGGACCCAAGTCGATGATCTGGTCGGCGCGGCGAATCGTGTCCTCGTCGTGCTCCACGACGACCAGTGTGTTGCCCTTGGCGCGCAGCCGCTCGAGTGTGTCGAGCAACGCGTGGTTGTCGCGCGGGTGCAGGCCGATCGTCGGTTCGTCGAGCACGTAACAGACGCCCCGCAGATTGGATCCTAGTTGCGCGGCGAGACGTATGCGCTGCGCCTCGCCGCCGGAAAGAGTCGGCGCCGCGCGGTCGCGCTGCATGTACCCCAAGCCGACCGCACAGAGGAACGCGGTCCGCGACTCGAGTTCGGCGAGCAAGTCGCGTCCGATTTCGCGCTCCCGCCCCTGCAATTCGATCGAGCGCAGCGCTTCGGCGAATTTCTCGACCGAAAGGCCGGTCATCTCGGCGATCGAGCGGCCGCGGAACAGGACCTGCAGAGCGACCGGATTCAAGCGCAGGCCGCCGCAGGCCGGACAAGCCGATGGCGGCGCTGCCGCGGACTGGGCCCATTGGGATTCCTCGCCGCTTTGTTCGGCGTCGAATCCGGCCAATTCCAAACCGGTGCCGAAGCACTCCGGGCACCATCCGTGGCGCGAGTTGAACGAGAACAGCCGCGGATCGAGCTCCGCGAATCCGGTGCCGCAGGAAGGGCATGCGCGTCGCGTGGAAAAGATCCGCGGCGCCGAGCGTGCGCCGCCGCCAGGCGCCTCGACATGAACGACGCCGCGGCCGTGTTGCAGCGCCGTGGCAAGCCGCTCGCGCAACTCGTGTTCTTGCGCCGGCGCGACGGTCAGCGCGCCCAACGGGAGTTCGATATGGTGCTCGACGAATCGATCGAGTCGCGGCCACTTCGCAGTCGGCAAGCGTGCGCCGTCGACGCGCAGCGCCGCGAAGCCCTTGGCGCGCGCCCATTTGGCAAGCGCCGTGTACAGACCCTTGCGCGCGACGACCAGCGGCGCCAGCAGCTCAATGCGCCGCCCGCGATACTCCCTGATCAGGCGCGCTGCGATCGCATCCTGCGCTTGCGGCTCGATCGGCAGCGCGCACTTCGGGCAATGC
>DAIDVO010000134.1 GCA_027456085.1 Steroidobacteraceae bacterium
TGTTCGACATCGGCCAGCATCTCTTCCTTGTGGATGTAGATCAGCACGCGGCCTTCGACGGCGTCCCACAGTCCCGAACGCTGGATCTTGCGCGGCTGGAAGACCACGTCGCCATCGGACAGGATCACCGTTGGTCCCAAACGGCGAAGATGCGCGATGGCCTCGAGTGCGCCCGGATACAATCGGTCCGTGAACGGATAGTCCACAAGAAACGCGGACATCCGCAGCAGGCGCGGATCGGTCATGGCGCCGAGCCGGTAGCGTTGCAAGGCGCCAAGGTAGTCGGCGTACCCCAATTCGGCGCGCAACGCCTCGAAGATTTCCCAGTACCGATCCCGACTCGCGAGACCGACCTCGCTTGCGAGATGCGTGCGCAGATCATCCTGTACGCGATCGTTGTCGAGCAGCGTATTGTCCACGTCGAGCAGGAATACGAGGTCGTCCGCGGCCGTCACGCTCGTGCCGGCCTGGGCACGGGATTGTGCCAGCCGCCGTCGTCCGCGATGAGCGCGTCGGCTTCCTTGGGTCCCCAACCGCAGCGCCGGTATGGCGCGGCCCGGCGATGCTTCGTCAGAACCGGATCGACCACAGCCCAGGCGGCCTCAACCGCGTCCTCGCGAGTGAAGAGCGCACCATTGCCGGCCATCGCGTCACCCAAAAGCCGCTCGTACGGCGCTTCCTCTCCCGGCCGTTCATCGATCAGGTAGAGTTCACGCTGGTCACCGACGAAATCCTCGCCCGCACGCTTGACCCGCGCCGCGAGCGCGACGGCGGAATTGGGGGAAAGGCGAAAGCGAAGATAGTTCGTCCCGCCGGGCGCAGGAGCCGAGTCGGCGAACAGCCGCTGCGGCGGCGATTTCAACTGGACGATCACCTCCGCGGCCGTCTCGGCGAGAAATTTCCCGGAACGCAGATACCACGGCACCCCTTCCCAGCGCCACGAGTCGATGTAAAGCCGCAGGGCGCAGAAGGTTTCTACGTCGGAACTCTTCGCCACGCCAGGCTCCTTGCGGTAGCCGGCATACTGGCCGCGCACCAGGTCGCCGGTCTTCAGCGGGCGCATCGCCTGGAACACGTCGGCGGTTTCGCCGTGCACCGCGCCGAATCCCCGGTAGGTTGGCGGCTCCATGGCGAGCAGCGCGACGATCTGGAATAGATGGTTCTGAACGACGTCGCGCAGGCAACCGGCGGTTTCGTAGAAGGCACCGCGGCCCTTGACGCCGAAATCCTCGGCCAGGGTTATTTGGACGCTGGCCACGTAGTTGCGGTTCCAGATCGGTTCCAGGAACGAATTGGCGAAGCGGAAATACAGGATATTCATGATCGCTTCCTTCGCGAGGTAGTGATCGATGCGGAATATCGAGTCTTGCGGAAATACCGAAGCGGCGATGCGATTGAGCGAGCGCGCCGAAGCCAGGTCGCGCCCGAACGGTTTTTCGACGATGACGCGCGCCCCGTCGGCGAGACCTGCGGCGCAAAGTCCCTTGATGACGGTAGTGAAGAGCGCGGGCGGGATGGCGAGGTAGTGCGCAGGGCGCCGCGCCTTGCCCAGCGCGTTCTTGAGCGCGAGGTAGGTGGCCGGATCGTTGTAGTCGCCGTCGACATAGCGCAGCAAGGAGAGGAGGCGGTGGAGCGCACGCCGGTCGGCGATCCCGCCGGAAGCCTTGATGCTGTCGGTCGCCCGCTTGCGCAGCTGTGCCAGGCTCCACTTGGAAGAGGCGACGCCGACCACCGGAACATTGAGCGCGCCCCGCTTCGCCATCGCATAGAGCGCCGGAAAGATCATCTTGTGCGCGAGATCGCCCGTCACGCCGAACAGCACCAGCGCGTCGGAGCGTCGCTTGCCGCTTTTGACCGTGTTCATTTCAGGTTCGTCTTTTCTTCTTGTTCGTCTTCTTCTCCTCGTGGCCGCCGAACTGCTTGCGCATCGCGGACAACGCACGATTGGCGAAGTCCGAATCACCGCGCGAGCTGAAGCGCTCGTACAGTGCGGTGCTGAGCACCGGGACCGGCACGCCTTCGTCGATCGCGGCCGCGCTCGTCCAGCGCCCCTCGCCGGAATCCGACACGCGGCCCTCGTAGTCGTTCAGCTCCGGGCTGTCCAGAAACGAGCTTGCGGTGAGATCCAACAACCACGAGGCGATGACGCTGCCTCGACGCCACACCTCCGTGATCTCCGGGAGGTCCAGATCGTATTGGTAGTCCATCGGATTGCGCAGCGGCGCGGTTTCAGCGTCGGTGTCGCGCGCGCGCTTGCCGGCGTTGGCGTTGCGCAGAATATTCAGGCCTTCGGCATACGCCGCCATGAGGCCGTACTCGATCCCGTTGTGAACCATCTTCACGAAGTGGCCCGCTCCTGTCGGGCCGCAATGCAGATATCCGTGCTCGGCGCAATTCGGCGCCCCTTTCCTACCGGGAGTACGCGGCGCGGCCCCAACCCCTGGAGCGATGCTCCTGAAAAGCGGACCGAGGCGCCTGACGACATGGGCCTCGCCGCCGATCATCAGACAAAAGCCGCGCTCCAGCCCGAACAGCCCGCCGCTGGTGCCGCAATCGACGTAATGAATCTCCTTCTTCGCCAGCGCCGCCGCTCTCACGACATCGTCGCGATAGTAACTGTTGCCGCCGTCGATGATGATGTCGCCGGCATCCATGCGCGAGGCCAGCTCATCGACGATCTTGCCGGTGCGCCCCGCGGGAACCATCACCCAGACCGCACGCGGCTTGGCCAACTTCGCGATCAATTCGTCGATCGAGGCGCAGCCCCGAACACCTCTGCCCGCCATCTTCTTCACCGCGGCCGGACTCACGTCGTAGACCACGCACTTGTGGCCGTCCTTCGTCAGACGTCGGACTAAATTCGCGCCCATGCGCCCCAACCCGATTAGGCCGAGTTGCATCTTGAATCTCCTTCGATGGTGCAAAGCAACCGCGCGCGTCTCGACGGGATCGAGCTCGTACCTATAATAGCGGATCAAGAAGCGCAGCGCGTGCGCTCGCGCCGACCGTGGTCCGCGCAGCGGCAGCGCGAACCGTGGTGGGTCTCGCAATGCCGGCCGCATCGTCCGCGTCGTTGCCGATGACGGCGGATCGCAGCGCCTGGTTCCACGTGTGTACGAAAGACGTGCGCGCGGTCCGAAGAGCCGCGGCCGCGGCGTCCTGTCCGTGCGCGGCGACCTGCTGCAGCGGCTCTTGCTGGTGCGCAACCCATAGGCCGCCTGCGGCCAATAGCGTGAGCGCCGCCGCGAGACCGGCGACGAGTGCAATTCTAGGTCGATCCGGCGGCACCGTCAGCAGTTCGGACAGCATCGGCAAAGGCTGAAGGGTCGCGCCCGCATTCAGCTCGCACACCCACCGGCCGACGTCCGACGGACGGCGCTCGCGGCGTAAATCGAGCCCTGCCCGCAACGCTTGCCACTGGCGCCCGCTCAGGCCGCGGGGACGGGCGATGTTCAAGCCGGCGGTGCGCGCCTGGATGGCGGTGCGATTTGCAAAGGGATGCTTGCCCGACAGCAATGCGTAGGCGACGCAGGCCAGCGCGAACAAGTCATCGGACGCATCTGGCGTATGCCCTTCGAGTACCTCGCAACTTGCGTACCGCAACGTCGCCACCAACAGCGGTCGCGCCGCCGGCGCCTCTGCGATCGATGCGCCGGCCTTCAACCGCCGGGATGCGCCGAAGTCCAGGACGCGTGTCTCGCCGTCACTGGTAAGGAAGATGTTCTGCGGGTTGACGTCGCCGTGCACGATGCCGCGCGAATGCGCATGCGCCAGGGCCATGCCGGTCTCGTGAACGATCGCGCGCGCGTGCGCAGTCCCCAATGGTGTGCCGTCGTATTCGCTCATCACAAGACCGAGCGCGGATCCGTTGAGCAACTCCATCGTGAAAAATGCGGTATCGCCATCACGGTCGAAGTCGTGCACGCGCACGATATTCGGGTGCGAAAGCGCCCGCAAATTCAGGAATTCAGCGAGTAGTTCGCGCAATAATTCCGGCCGCTGTGTCACCTCGGTGTGCAGCATCTTGACCGCCAATCGCCGGTTGACCGCGCCGATGTCGGTGAGATATTGGTCGACGACCTCGAATATCGTGCCCATGCCGCCTTGCCCGACGATCCCCGCAACGCGGTAACGGCCGCGCAGAGTGTCGCCGACGGCCAGACGTCGTTCGCCGCTCGCCGCACCGCGCGTGCCTGACACCGCGCAAGCCGACTGCGATTGCGCGGCGGCGGCGCCATCGGCTGTTGAGGCCACCGGCTCGGTGATCTGATCCGCCGGCGCAAGATCGGGCCGCTGCGGCGGCGGACGGGTGACGCGCGTATCGACCAGACCATCCACCAACAAGGGGCCCAGATAGGATTTCAGCTGCCGGTATTCCGCGGCCCGTATTTTTCCGCGCCGGTAATATTGATCGACCACCGACAGCATCTCGCAGACACCATCCGGAGCCGTCTGCGCAAGGATGTATGCCTCGCGCAAGAGGACGTCCTGATCGTAGTCGCCGGTCGTCAACGAGTCGAGGCGCATCTGGATCGCCGGCGCGGCGCCACGAACGGCATTTACGGAATCTACGTCGGCGGCCATATTGCCGACGAGCCTACCGTCGTCGGGTATGCGCCTCCGTGCGGTAGCGAACGCACGCGGCCCGCGACCCGTTATGTACAATGAGATCCGGCTAATGCGGACGCCGAATCCATCCGCTGGAGTTGTTTGAAGTGAGATCACCGAAATCCGCGGCCGGCGCGTTGCGCGCTCCTGTGCCGCGCGGCGTGGAATTTACGCCGCCACGCTGGTTGCGTAACCCGCACCTGCAGTCGATTCTCGGCTCCGTCGCGCTGGACCGCTGCGCGCTCGCTCGCGACTCTCGCGTCGTGGAGCGGCACACGCGCGCCGAGATACTCGAGCTCGACGGCGGCGTACGCCTTCAGGGGTTCCACACCCCGCAGCGGACTCTACCCGAGCGCCTCGGTCTGGTGATGCTGCTGCACGGCTGGGAGGGTCATGCACGGTCCAACTACGTCGTTTCGATTGCCGCCTGCTTGGTGCGCGCCGGATACGACGTCTTCCGGTTGAATTTTCGCGATCATGGCGACAGTCACGGTCTCAACACGGAGCCGTTTCACTCCTGCCGGCTGGATGAGGTGCTGGCCGCTGCGACGCGCGTCTTCGCACGTCCCGGGCCCGGCATGCACGCCGTCGCGGGATTCTCGTTGGGCGGCAACTTCGCGCTGCGCGTGGCCAACGCGGCCCCGGCGCACGGCATTGCGCTCGATTACGCGCTCGCGGTATGTCCGGTGATCGATCCGGCCGCGGGACTGTACCGGCTCGAACGCGCTCGTCTCTACCATGCGTACTTCATGCGCAAGTGGCGCGGTTCCCTGCGGCGCAAGCAGTCGCTGTTTCCGTCGCGCAACGTGATTTCGCGGCAAGAGCTGAGGCTGAACATGCGCGAATTGACGCGCGCGCTGGTCATGCGCTATACGGATTTCAATTCGCTCGAGGCCTACCTCGACGGCTATTCGGTGGCCGGCGGTCGCTTGGCGGGGCTTCGGGTTCCCACCACGATCTTGGCCGCCGCGGACGATCCTGTGATCCCGGTGGCGGACTTTCGCGCATTGCGGTTACCCGCCTGCGTAGAGGTGGACATCGCGCCGCACGGCGGGCACTGCGCGTTCCTGAGCGGCCCGCGTTCGCGCAGCTTCCTCCAGGAATACCTACTTGCACGCCTACAAGCGCTAAGAAGAGCTCAGTAGGTTTCAATGTGCAGCCGATTCTTGGCGAGCATTTGTGCCTTTATCGCCGCCCAGTCCAAGTCGTGACCGCGACACACGTCGCTGAAGGCTTCGAGCACGCCTTGCTCCATCGCCTTGAGACCGCAGACATAGACGAAACAATTCTCATCTTCCAGCATGCGCACGACCTTACCGGCCTGCTCACGGATCAAATCCTGGACGTATCGCTTCGGCGCGCCGGGAATTCGCGAATAAGCCAGGTTGACGTCGATGAACTCGCCGGGCAGTTTCCTCAACGGCCCGCAATCCGGCAACTTCCCGGCTGCGCGTGCGCCGAAAAAGAGCATCAACCCGCCGCCCTCGCGCAGCGCCATTCGTCGTCGACGCCTCTCGGTCATCGCCCGCATCGGTGCCGACCCGGTTCCGGTGCAAACCATCAACAGCGACGAGCCGGCGTGATTCGGCATCAGGAACGCAGCGCCATAGGGGCCGACGACGCGCACCGTATCGCCGATCCGCAAATCGCACAGGTAATTCGACGCAACCCCACGCACCGGTGCGCCCTGGTGATCTGCGGTTACGCGTTTGATCGTCAATGCGACGTTGTTGTAGCCGGCGCGCTCCCCGTCGCGTGGGCTCGCCACCGAGTACAAGCGCGGGTGGTGCGGCCTGCCCTGTGCATCGGTGCCGGCCACCAGCACGCCGAGCGTTTGACCCTCGAGCACCGGGAAACTGGCCGAGCCGAAATCGAGCACGAGATGGCGTATATCCGCCGAGGCGCTTTCATCGGTCAGTCGGTAATTTCCCGTGACTTTCGCGACCGCCGGATTCGCCGGGGTGTAGAGATTCACGCAAGGCATCTCGGCCGACCAAGGCGCGCCGGCCGTGCCTCCCTGACCCGCACTCGCCGCCTCGGTCAGTTCGCGAATTTCGCTCGGGATCGGCGTCACGGAGACGTTCGTCAACGCAAGCGCGGCCGGCAAGACATCCCACGCGAACTGTTGTTCCAAGGTATACGGATCGGCCTGCGGCACGTCGTGCCAATGATCGATCGCGCCGGTGGGACACGGTGGAATACAGGCGCCGCAACCATTGCAGACGTCGAACTTGACGACGTAATTGCGCCCGTCGTGCGTGACCGCGTGCACCGGACAGGTCGATTCGCACGTATTGCAGCGAATGCAGACTTCCGGATCGATCAGGTGCTGCCGGGCAAACGTCCCGCCGGAGGGCCCCGCTGCCGGCGAATCCGGTGCGCTCATGTCAGTTGAACCGGACGTACTCGAAGTCCATCGGTTGGCGATTGATGCCGACGGCGGGGGGCGCGATCCAATTCGCGTACTTGCCGGGTGCGACGACCCGGCCCATCAACGAGGCGACGAATGCACGATCCTCGGGTGTCGGCAGCCAACCGCGTTCATTCTGCAGCCAGTCGGCTTCAGGGATGACACCCCCCTCCGGCGATATGCGCACGCCCGCTAACGTGCCGATCTTTCGATTGAATGCCTTGTGCGGCGCGCGTAGGCGATGCGATATCCCGGACCTCTCGATGATTCGATTCCAGCGTCCGATGCCGGCGATCGAATCGCGGATGTAGTCGTCGCGCAGACGCTCGTTCAAGGCCGACAGCGCATTGACCTCGCGCTCGACGATGCCACCGTCCCGGACCTCGAGGATCTTGTAGGTGTCGCCCTTCAATACGTGATCGTCGGTCATTTTGCCCTCCTCGTAGCGGCCTTTGAGGCCCGACGAGAAGAACGTGGCCGCGTTCGACGATTGGTCCGCTCCGAACAGGTCGATCGTCACGCTGTAGTGAAAATTAAGGTATCGCTGAATCGTCTGCAAATCGATCGCGCCCGCGGCGCGGATCGCGGCCGGATCGGCCGATTTCAGATGGTTCATGACCTGACAGGTGCGCTGCAGGACACGGCCGACACCGGACTCGCCGACGAACATATGGTGCGCTTCCTCGGTCAGCATGAACTGCGTCGTGCGCGCAAGCGGTTCGAATCCGGATTCGGCCAGCGCGCACAGCTGGAATTTGCCGTCGCGGTCGGTGAAATACGTGAACATGAAAAAAGCGAGCCAGTCGGGCGTACGCTCGTTGAACGCGCCGAGTATCCGGGGATTGTCCACGTCGCCGGAGCGCCGCTGCAGCAGTGCCTGCGCTTCCTCGCGCCCGTCTCGTCCGAAATACCTGTGCAACAGATAGACCATCGCCCACAGATGCCGGCCCTCCTCGACATTCACCTGGAACAAGTTGCGCAGGTCGTACAGCGACGGTGCGGTGAGGCCGAGGTGCCGCTGTTGTTCGACGGATGCCGGCTCCGTATCGCCCTGCGTAACGATGATCCGCCGCAAATTTGCGCGATGTTCTCCGGGAACCTCCTGCCAGCCCGGCTCGCCGCGATGTTCGCCGAAGTTGATCTTGTAGTTGGGGTCGAACGCGTTCAAGAAGATCCCCCAGCGATAGTCTGGCATTTTGACGTAGCCAAACTGAGCCCAGCCGTCCCGATCGACGCTGACCGCGGTTCGCAGGTACACATCGAGGGCCTGTGATCCGTCGGGCCCCATGTCGCGCCACCAGTTGAGGAATTCCGGCTGCCAGTGTTCCAGCGCCCGCTGCAGCGTCTTGTCGCCCGACAGATTGACGTTGTTCGGAATCCGGTCGCCGTAATTAATGCTCATTAATGTTCGCTCCAGT
>DAIDVO010000135.1 GCA_027456085.1 Steroidobacteraceae bacterium
AAAGTTCGCGGACGTTAAATCGGCAGGCGTTCGATCTTGCGTTTGCCGCCGAAAATGACTTGCACCAGGGCGCGGTCCGCGGCTTCGCCGTGGTCCTCGTGCTCGGAATAGCGACGTCGATGTTCACCTCGCTGATGGGCAGCCGCGCCCTGGTGCAAGTCATTTTCGGCGGCAAACGCAAGATCGAACGCCTGCCGATTTAACGTCCGCGAACTTTAGGACCAACAGAGATGGAGTTCTTTCACAAGGTAACGCGCTTCCCGTTCATGCACACCCGCAAGGTGTGGTACGGGCTGTCCGCGGTATTGATCGTCGGTTCCCTGGCCACGGTCGCCGTGCGCGGCCTCGACCTCGGCATCGACTTCACCGGCGGCGTCGTCATAGAGACGAATTTTCCGCAGCCGCCGAACATCGAGCGCCTGCGCGCGGCGCTCGCGCACGCGCAGGTCGCGGGCGCTCAAGTGCAGGCGTTCGGCAGCGCGCGCGACATTATCGTGCGCCTGCCGCCGGATCCCAACGTCAAAGGCGATCAAATCGGCGCGCGCATCCTTGGTATATTCCAAACGATCGCGCCCGACGCGAAGCTGCAAAAAACGGAAGTCGTCGGTCCGCAGGTCGGCCAGGAACTGTTCGTCAAAGGCGCCTGGGCGCTCGCCGCGACGCTCGTGCTGATCCTGATCTACGTGCTGATCCGATTCACGCCGAAGCTCGCTCTCGGCGCGATTCTCGCCGTGCTGCACGATCCGATCTGCGTCGTCGGCTTTTTCGCGGTCACGCAAATGACGTTCGATCTCACCGCGATCTCGGCGATCCTGGCGGTCATCGGCTATTCGCTCAACGACACGGTCATCGTTTTCGACCGCATCCGCGAGCGCGCGCGCAGCGCGCGCAAGATCACGATCTCGCAGGTCATCGACGAATCGATCAATCAAACGCTTTCGCGCACCTTGATGACGAAGCTGGTGACGCTCTTGGTCGTCGTCGCCCTCCTCATTTTCGGCGGCGCGACCCTGCACAGCTTCTCGGCGGCGCTCGTCATCGGAATCCTCGCCGGCACCTATTCGTCGATCTACATATCCGCGGCGAGCGCGATGGACCTCGGCCTGCGCACCGAGGACCTGTTGGAACACAAGATGAACAAGCCCGAGGAAGTCGACGGCATGCCCTAGCGGGCGCGGCGCGAGAGTGGATGAGCGGCGCGAAAGCCGTTACAGTCGGAGCGGCGATCGCCGCGGCGGGGGGGGATGAGATGACCCCCGCGCATCTCGAGGCTACAGTGGGTGCATAAAATGAAGATGTCCGGACTGTTCGCGACCAAGCCGATTTCCGATTATCACGCGGAGGCCGCCAGCAAGAGCCTGGTCCGGGCTCTCGGCACTCCGTCGCTGATCGCGTTCGGGATCGGCGGCATCATCGGTACGGGCATCTTCGTGCTCACCGGCCTCGCCGCGGCCCAGCACGCGGGCCCCGCGATCGTCATTTCCTTCGTGATCGCCGGCATCGGCTGCATGTTCGCGGGCATGTGCTATTCGGAGTTTGCGACGATGGTGCCGGTCGCCGGCAGCGCGTATGCATACAGCTATGCGACGCTCGGCGAGTTCATCGCCTGGTTCGTCGGCTGGAACCTGGTGCTCGAATACATGATGGCCTGTTCGACCGTGGCCGTCGGCTGGAGCCGCTACTTCGTCAAGCTCCTCGACCATTACGGGGTCAACGTCCTGCCCGCGTGGCTGACCTCGGCGCCGTTCGCGGCGGCCGACGTCGGCTTCCAGGTGCACCGCACCGGCGCGGTCATGAATCTGCCGGCGATCGCTATCATCATCGCGGCGACCGCGCTTTGCTACCGGGGAATCAAGGAATCGACCCTCGTCAACACGATAATCGTCGCGATCAAGGTCAGCATCGTCGTCGCGGTGATCGTGTTCGGCGCTTTCTACGTCGATTCGGCGCACTGGGTGCCGTTCATACCGAAGAACACGGGCGTGTCCGGGCAGTTCGGCTGGAGCGGCATCATCCAGGCCGCGGGCATCATTTTCTTCGCGTACATCGGCTTCGACGGCGTGTCGACGGTCGCGCAAGAGGCCAAGAATCCGAGCCGCGGCATGCCGATCGGCATATTGGGGAGCCTCGCGATCTGCACGGTACTGTACATTTTGATGTCCGGCGTGATGACCGGACTGGTGCCGTACGCGAAGCTCAACGACGCGGCGCCGGTCGCGGTGGCGATCGAATCGCATCCGCAGCTGGCCTGGCTGACGAGTTGGGTGCTCGTGGGCGCGCTGCTCGGATTGACGTCGGTGATCATCACGATGATCATCCCGCAGGCGCGCATCTGGCTGACGATGTCGCACGACGGCCTTCTTCCGAAGTTCTTCGGCGCGGTGCACCCGAAATACCGCACGCCGCATATCTCGACGCTGATCACGGGCGTGCTGGCGGCGACCTTCGCCGGATTGCTGCCGATCGGCATCTTGGGCGAACTCGTCTCGATCGGCACGCTGATCGCGTTCGTGGTCGTCTGCGCGGGCGTCCTCGTGCTGCGCTACACGCGCCCCGACCTGCCGCGGCCGTTCAAGGTGCCGGCGGTGTGGTTCACGTCGATCATGGGCGTGGTTTTCTGCGCCGGCATGGCGGCGTTCCTGCCGGAGGCCACCTGGCTGCGGCTCGTGCTGTGGAGCCTGCTCGGGTTCGTGCTGTACTTCGCCTACGGCTACAAGCACAGCCGCCTGCGGCGCAAGACCGCAGGCTAGGCGCGCAGCTCGGCCGGCGTCAACGGCCCGATCGTCGCGAGGAGGGCCTCGTAGACTTTTGGGTTGCCGACGACGATGTTGCGGCCGAGTTCATAGTCCGCGCCCGACGGCGTGCCGACGCGTCCGCCGGCTTCCTGGATCAGCAGCACGCCCGCGGCCGTGTCCCATGGCGACAAGCCGAATTCCCAGAATCCGTCCAAACGGCCCGCGGCGACGTAGGCCAGGTCGAGCGCCGCGGCGCCCGGCCTGCGCACGCCGGCCGCGACCGACATGACCGCCTTCAACATCGCCAGATATTCGTCGACGTAGGCCGCTCCGCCGCGGAACGGAAAGCCGGTGCCGATCAGGGATCCTTCGAGCGTGCGCTGCGCGCTGACGCGGATCTTCTTACCCTCGAGCTGGGCGCACTCGCCGCGCGAAGCGGTGAAGAATTCCTGGCGCATCGGGTCGTAGACGACCGCATGTTGGAGCCGCTTGCGGTGTTCGACCGCGATCGAGACCGCGAACGTCGGGAAGCCGTGCAGGAAATTCGTCGTCCCGTCCAAGGGGTCGATGATCCAGCGGTATTCGCTGTCGCCGCTCGCGCCGCTTTCCTCGCCGAGGAAGGCGTGGTTCGGGTAGCTGCGGCGAACCGTCGAGATGATTTCGGCTTCGGCCATGCGGTCGACGTCGGTGACGAAATCGTTGCGGCTCTTTGTGTCGATTTTCAGCGAATCGAGGCGCGCGATGCTGCGCGCGATCAGATCGCCGGCGCGTCTGGCGGCGCGCATACCTATATTTAGCAGAGCATGCATAACGTGGCGCTAGAATAACAGAGCATGACGGCCCTCGTTCGCATCGTCCTCATCGATCCCAGTCATCCGGGCAACATCGGATCGGTCGCGCGCGCGCTGAAGAACATGGGGCTTGCGGACCTGGTTCTGGTGCGGCCCCGGTCGTTTCCTCACGCCGACGCGGTCGCGCTGGCCGCGGGGGCGGACGACCTGCTGGCGGCGGCCCGCGTCACCGACACGGTCGACGAAGCGATCCGCGATTGCGCATTCATTGCCGGAACGACTTCGCGGCCGCGGTCCTACACCTGGGAGTTCGCGACGCCGCGCGATGCCGCGGCGCGCATTGCCGAGCTTCCGTCCACCGTGCGCGCGGCGCTATTGTTCGGGTCCGAGCGCTATGGGCTCGCGAACGACGATTTGAAGTACTGCAACCTCCTCGTGCGCATACCCGCGAACCCCGAATATTGCTCGCTCAACCTCGCGATGTCGGTGCAATTGCTCGCCTATGAGGTCTTGGTCGCGCGCGAGCAGCCGGTCACGCAGCGGCAGATAGAAGCCCCGCTCGCGGACTCCGGCGAGGTCGAGCGCTTGTACGCCCACGTGGCCGAAGTGTTGCGGGAGATCGAATTCGAGGACCGCACCGGATACTTGATGGAGCGCCTGCGCCGCCTGTTCAATCGCGCGCAGCTCGACCGCAACGAAGTGAACATCCTGCGCGGCATATTGAGTGCGGTGCAGGGTAGGCGCCGCCGCGCGGCCGAGAGCGACGGCCGGTGAATGCGCCCGCGTATTTGGATTACGCATCGACTACCCCGGTCGATCCGCGCGTCGCCGCCGCGATGGCGCGCTGCCTCACGGCGGGCGGCGTGTTCGGCAATCCGAGTTCGAGCGGCCATGTCTACGGCGCGGACGCGCAGGCGGCGGTCGAGGCCGCGCGTGCGCAAACGGCCGCCGCGGTCGGCGCCGACGCTGCGGACGTGATTTGGACGTCGGGCGCGACCGAGGCGGATAACCTGGCGATTTTCGGGCTCGCACAGCATGCGAAGGAGCGCGGCCGGCACATCGTCACGGCGCGCACCGAGCACAGGGCGGTCCTCGATCCGTGCCGGGAACTCGAGCGGCGCGGCTGGCGCGTGACCTATTTGCACCCGGACCGCGGCGGAATTCTGGATCCCGCCATGGTCGCATCGGCGCTTTGCGCCGATACCGTGCTGGTCTCGATCATGCACGTGAACAATGAGATCGGCGTCGTGCAGGACATCGGCGCAATCGCCGCGGCCTGCGCGCGGCACGGCGGCGCGCGCCTGCACGTCGATGCCGCGCAAAGCGTCGGCAAATGCCGCGTCGACTTCGCCGGCTGCGGCGCGGATCTCATGTCGCTGTCGGCGCACAAGGCCTACGGCCCGAAAGGCGTCGGCGCCTTGCTGGTCTCGCGCCGTCGCGGCGTGCAGATCGAAGCGCGGCAGTTCGGCGGCGGCCAGGAGCGCGGGCTGCGCTCCGGCACTGTCGCGACGCATCAAGTGGTCGGCATGGGAGCGGCGTTCAGCATCGCCGCGGCCGAGCAGGAGGCGGATGGCCGGCGGGCGGCGGCTTTGGCCGTGCGCCTGCGCACAGGGCTTGCCGCGCTCGGCGGCGTGCGCGAGAACGGCGACGGCGCGCGCGCCGTTGCGCAAATCGTCAATCTTTCGTTCGAGGATGTCGAGGGCGAAAGCCTGCTCGCGGACGTGGCCGCCGAGATCGCCGTGTCGACCGGATCCGCATGCGCCTCTTCGTCCAGCGAGGCGTCCTACGTGCTGCGCGCCTTGGGCCGCGACGAGCGGCTCGCGGAAAGCAGCTTGAGATTCAGCCTGGGCCGATTCACGACCGCCGCGCACATCGACCGGGCCGTTGCCGCGGTGACAGCGGCGGTCACGCGGCTGCGCCGCATCGCGGGTGTATGCGCTACAGCGAGCTGACGCGGCGCTATTTCGAGACCGCGGCGGCTGCCGGCACGCTGACCGGGCCCGGCGTCGCGCGCGGCGAGGCCGGCAGCCGCGCACAGGGGACCTGGGTGCGGTTCGATCTGCGCGTGGAGGGAACGCCGGGCCGGCGCCGCATATCGGCCGCGCGCTTTCAAGCATTCGCCTGTCCGCACACGATCGCGGTCGCCGCATGGGTCGCCCTGCAGGCGGCCGGACGGGCGCCCGAGCCCGCATTGCCGCAGGACGTGCATGCGCTGCGGCGGCTGTTCGACGTGCCGGTGGAGAACCTTGGCCGTCTTCTCGTGGTCGAAGATGCCTGGCGCGCCGCGGTTCGGGCCTTAGATGAAGAAACCGAGAACTAAGCGTCATGCGCGCGGGTGCGTGGCATGTTATGTATATCAGCGATCCTCAGATCAGGGGATTTAGTCGGAGGGCCTCGATTCATGGCAATCGTGCTGACGGCGGCGGCGGCGGAGCGGGTACGGACCCATTTGCACAAACGCGGTAACGGTCTTGGGCTGCGCCTGGGCATCAAGAAGACCGGCTGTTCCGGATTCGCTTACGTCGTGAATTACGCGGATGCGATCGGCCCCGATGATGCGGTATTTGACTTTGAGGGCATCAAAGTGATCGTCGATTCGACGAGCTTGCCGCTGATCGACGGGACGGTCGTCGATTTCGTCAAACAAGGGCTCAACGAGGCCTTCAAGTTCCAGAATCCCAAGGCCAAGGGCGAATGCGGGTGCGGGGAGAGCTTCAGCGTTTGAGCGTTGCGCGGCGGCCGACTTCGCGCGGTTTTCCTAAGTAATACAGGCACTTCGGCGATCGTGACGATTGCTTGACGGCAGCCGCTCGGCTACACTGCAAAGTCTTTGCCGCACCCCATGGCGGGTGCCCGAGAGCTTTCGCAATTCACCTTGAGGTCATCATGCCCGTTGAGCGCACTCTATCCATCGTCAAACCCGACGGCGTCGGCCGTAATCTGATCGGCGAGGTTTATCGCCGCTTCGAACTCGCCGCTCTGCGCATCGTCGCCGCGCGCATGATGCACCTGTCGCAAGCGCAGGCCGAGGCGTTCTATGCCGTGCACCGCGAGCGGCCGTTCTACAAGGATCTCGTGCGCTTCATGACCTCCGGCCCCGTGATGGTCCAGGTTCTCGAAGGAGAGAACGCGATCGCAAGGAACCGCGACGTCATGGGAGCCACGGATCCGAAGAAAGCGGCCGCCGGCACGATCCGCGCGGATTTGGCGACCAGCATCGACGAGAACGTCGCGCACGGCTCCGATGGGCCCGACACCGCGGCGCGTGAAATCGCCTATTTCTTCAGCGACATCGAGGTCTGTCCGCGCACGCGCTGAGGCGCGGCGCGGCTCGAACGCAACACCATGAATCAAGAGGCCGGCGACCGCGTCAATCTTCTCGGCTTGCCGCGCGCGGAGCTCGAGGCTTTCGTTGCGTCGCGCTTCGGCGCGAAGCCCTTCAGGGCGCGCCAGCTGATGAAGTGGATCTATCGGCGCGGCGCCGCCGATTTCGGCGAGATGACCGATTTGGCGAAGGATTTTCGCGAGCAGCTCGTGCAAGCGGCGAAGATTTCCGTACCGCGCATCGTCGCGAGCCAGAGCTCGAGCGACGGTACGCGCAAGTGGATGCTGGCGATGGACGCCGTGCAAGGGATCGAAACGGTCTATATCCCGGAGCCGGATCGCGGCACGCTTTGCATTTCCAGCCAGGTCGGCTGCGCAATGGATTGCTCGTTCTGCGCGACCGCGCAACAGGGCTTCAACCGCAATTTGAGCGTCGCGGAGATCGTCGGACAGGTATGGCTCGCGCAGCGCGAGCTTGCGCGGCCGGATCCCGGGGGCCGGAGGATCACGAACATCGTCTTCATGGGGATGGGCGAACCTCTCGCCAATTACCGCAACGTCGTTCCGGCGATGCGCGTTTTCACCGACGATCTGGCATACGACCTGTCGCGCCGGCGCGTGACCTTGAGCACGTCGGGCCTGGTTCCGCAAATCTACAAGCTCGCCGAGGAATGCAACGTCGCCCTCGCGGTCTCGTTGCACGCTCCGAACGATGCGCTGCGCAACGAACTCGTGCCGATCAACCGCAAGCATCCGATCGCCGAGCTGTTGGCGGCGTGTTGGCACTACATCGACAAGCAAAACGGCCGCAGCGTCACGTTCGAATACGTGATGCTCGATCGGATCAACGACCGTCCCGAGCACGCGCGCGAACTCACGCGCCTTCTGAAGGGAAGGCCCGCGAAGCTGAATCTCATCCCCTTCAACGCATTTCCGGGCACGCCCTACCGTAGATCCTCGGACGCGGCGATCTTGAAGTTCCGCGACATCCTCAACGACGCCGGCGTCATCGCGACGATCCGCCGCACGCGCGGCGCCGACCTCGATGCGGCATGCGGGCAGCTGGCCGGCAAGGTCACCGACCGCACGCTCGTGCGCCTCGGCGTCAAGCTGCCGCACGTGGCGGAGCGGCCGGCGGTGGCGCGATGAGGCTCGTCGCCGCGATGCTCGCCGCGGCGCTCGCGTTGTCCGCGTGCGTGTCGAGCGAGCAGCTCGAACCGGGAAAGAAGCCCGCCGACGCGGCCGCGATCAACGTGCAGCTCGCGATCGCGTACATGCGGCTCGACAAGCTGTCCATCGCGCGCAAATTCATCGAGCGCGCGCTGCGCCAGGATGCGGACGACGCCAGCGTGCAAGAGACCGCCGGCATCGTGTACGAGCGGATCGGCGATACGGAAAAGGCCCGGCACGCGTACTCCGAGGCCGCGCGCATCGGCAAGGACGACCCGGATATTTTGAATACCTATGCGGGCTATCTTTGCCGCACCCAGCGGGCGGCGGAAGGCGAGAAGCTGTTCGAACGCGTGATCCGGAGCCCTCTGTACCAAACGCCGGAAGTGGCGATGGTGAACGCGGGCGTCTGCCTGGAGGGATCCGGCGACTATATCGGCGCCGACCGCTACTTCAACCGTGCGCTCGCGCAGCATCCGAACATGCCGCAAGCGCTGCTGGAGAGCGGCGCCCTCGCGCTCGAACGCAAGGATCCGCAGCAGGCGGCGGACACCGTGCGGCGCTATCTCGCCGTCAACCCGCCGAGTGCCGAAATTTTCTGGCTGGGCTTGCGCGCGGAGCGCGCCTTGGGCAACGAAAACGAAGCCGCCGCATACGGACAGCGGCTGCAGAAGGATTTCCCCGCGTCCAACGAAGCGCGCACGATGCGGGCCGGCATAGCGCGATGAGCGCGGCGGAGGAAGTCGGGCCGCGCCTGCGAGCCGAGCGCGAGCGCCGCGGCATCAGCGTGCAGAAGGCCGCCGATGAATTGCGCCTCGACGGCCGGGCGGTCGAAGCGCTCGAACTCGGTCAATTCGAGCGCATCGGACCCGGCGTCTACGCGAAGGGGCATTTGAAGCGATACGCGGCGTTTCTCGGCCTGCCGCTCGAGGAAATCGCCGCCGGCTGCGCGTCGCTCGACGTTCATCAGGCCGAATCCGCGCTCCTGCCGGCCGCGACCCAAATGCGGCCGCGGCCTCCGTTTTCTCTGGCGCATGCGCTGCCGTGGCGCCGCTTCGCGATGCCGGCGCTGCTCATGCTGTCGATCGCGGGCGTGTTGTGGTGGAAGCCCTGGCGCGCGGCGCCGGCGCGGCCGCCGGCCGCGCCGCCCACGGCGCAGGCGCCGAACCGTGCGGTTGCGGCCGGCCGGGCGCCGGTGCGCGCCGAGGCGCAGGTGTCTCCGACCGCCGCCGGCGCCGAATCGGCCGGAGCGGTTGCGCCGCGGGCCGGCAGCGTGCATTTGCGCTTGGTGTTTTCCGCGAATTCATGGGTCGACGTCCACGATGGCGCGGGCAAGCGCTTGTTCGATGGGCTGAAAGGCGCCAATACCTCGCTCGCCCTCGTGGGCCGCGCGCCGCTCGCGCTGGTCATCGGATTCGCCGGCGGCGTGCGCACGGAAATCAACGGACACCCGGTGCAGATCGAACCTGCGCTCGTCAGTGGTCATGTCGCACGCTTCAGCGTCGGCGCGGATGGCGCCCTGGGGCGCCCACCGTACCGTTCGCGGCCGCAGAATTGACGGAGAGCTCTTGAGTACGATCATAGAACCCCTGCGCGGCGTTCACGACATCCTGCCGGCGCAAGCCGCCGCATGGCGGTTCCTCGAGCAAACGACGCGCGAGGTATTCGCCGCCTACGGCTACGAGGAGTTTCGTGTCCCGATCATCGAACAAACGCAGCTGTTCAAGCGCTCGATCGGCGATTTCACGGATATCGTAGAAAAGGAGATGTTCAGCTTCGTCGATCAGGGCGAGGACCACATCACGCTGCGGCCGGAGGCGACCGCGGGCATCGCGCGCGCGGTAATCTCGAACGGCATGCTGCGGACCGGCCGGCTGCGCGTCTGGTGCATGGGCCCGATGTTCCGGCGCGAACGTCCGCAGGCCGGGCGATACCGCCAGTTCCACCAGATCGATGCCGAGGCTTTCGGCTTCGAAGGCCCGGACATCGATGCCGAGATGATCCTGCTGTCGGCGCGCCTGCTGCGCCGCTTGGGCCTGTCGCGGATAAAGCTCCATCTGAATTCGCTCGGGACGCCGGCTGCGCGCGCGGCGTATCGCGAGCGCCTCGTCGCCTATTTCAGCACGTACGAGTCGCAGCTCGACGAGGATAGCCGCCGGCGCCTGCACGGCAATCCATTGCGGATTTTGGATTCGAAGCACCCGGATACCCAGCGTATCGTTGCCGGCGCGCCGCATCTGGCGGATTCCCTCGATCCGGAGTCGAAGACCCACTTCGAGACGCTGTGCGGCCACCTGCGGGCCGCCGGCATCGAGTATCATGTCGACCAGCGCTTGGTGCGCGGATTGGATTACTACACGCGCACCGTGTTCGAATGGATCACCGATTCGCTCGGATCGCAGAGCACGGTTTGCGCCGGCGGGCGCTACGACGGATTGGTGGCCCAGCTGGGCGGGGCGCCGACGCCGGGGATCGGCTGGGCGATGGGCCAGGAGCGCATCGTCATGCTGCTGGAAAAACAGGGACGGATCGTTCCTGCGGATGGCCCGCAAGTGTATTTGATCGCGAGCGGGGAACGCGCGCAGCGCGCGGGACTCGAACTGGCGGAGCGGCTGCGCGAGGCGCGGCCGGATTTGAGGCTGCAGGTCAATATGGGCGGCGGCAATTTCAAAGCCCAATTCAAGCGCGCGGACAAGAGCGGTGCACGCTATGCGATCGTGCTGGGAGACGACGAGGTAGCCCGCGGCACGGTGAGTTGGAAGGATCTGCGGGGCGGGCAAGCCCAGCAAGAGTGTGCGATCGATCGAGTTGCCGAGCGCATCGGCGTCTTGTTGGGCAATGAGCAAGCGAACACGGGGTAGTCATGGCTGAAGATTATTTGACCGACGACGAGCAAGTAGAGGCCGTCAAGCGCTGGTTGACCGAGAACGGTCCGTGGCTGCTCGCGGGCGCCGTGCTGGGCGCGGCCATTCTGTTCGGTTACCGGTTCTACGAGAGCCACCGCACCGCGCGCGCGCTCCAGGCCGCCTCGCAATTCGACCAAATGACCGCGGCGCTCGGCCGCAGCGACCGGGTCGGTGCGCGGCGCATCGCCGCGGAAATCGTCGATAAATATTCCGGCGGGCCGTACGCCGATCACGCGGAGTTGACGCTTGCGCGCATGGACGTCGACGACGGCAAATTCGCGGATGCGGCCGCGCCGCTCGCGCAAGTCATGAATGACTCGAAGGACACGGAGCTGCGCAAGATCGCGCGCCTGCGGCTCGCGCGCGTGCAGATCGCTCTCGGCAAGCCTGACGCTGCGCTCAAGACGCTCGCGCAGGGCGGCGAGCCCGGGGCGTTCTCGGCGCTCTATCACGAGGTGCGCGGCGATGCGCTCTATGCGAACAAGGACCGGAGCGGTGCGCTCGAGGAATACCAGCGTGCGCTCGCGCTGACCGACCCCTCCACCGGCGACACCGGCTTGTTGACGCTCAAGATCACCGATCTCGGCGCCGCCCCGGCCGCAAAAACGGCGGCACCGTAATGCGCGCCTCGCTCACGCTGGGACTTGC
>DAIDVO010000136.1 GCA_027456085.1 Steroidobacteraceae bacterium
TGCGGCCGTTGGCCTGGACCGCGAGCATCAGGCAGCCGCGCACGATCATGCCGTCGACGCGCACGGTGCAGGCGCCGCACACGCCGTGCTCGCAGCCGGTGTGCGCGCCGGTGAGTCCCAGTTCGTCGCGCAGGAAGTCGCTCAGATGCTGCCGCGCCCGGATGCGCCGGGTCACGCTACTGCCGTTCACCGTCAGGGTCGTCAACAAGGTCTTGTCGGTGTCCATTGCCTGCCGTCAGTTGGTGTTCACGCGGCGAGCGCCGCCAGCGCGCGGCCGAGCAGCACGCGCGCGAGCTGCAGCTTGGTCGCGCGCGAGGAATACAGATCGGCCGGCAGCTCGAGTTCGTCCGCGAGCGTGGCCTGCGCCGCGGCGATGGTCTGCGCGTCGGGATGCCGGTTTTCGAGCGCGGCGGCGGCGCGCACGGCCAGCACCGGCGTGCTGCCGGCGCCGAGGAAGGCGAGGCGCGCGTCGCTGATGCGGCCGCCGGCAACGCGCGCATGCGCCGCAAGCCCGACGATCGCGTAATCGCCGTGCCGCCGCGCCAGCTCGAGTAACACCGAGCGGTAGTCCGCTGCGGCCAGCGGGAACTCGCCCGCGGTGAGCAGCTCGCCCGGCTGCAGCGCCGTTTCGTACAGTCCGCGAAAGAATTCGCGCGCCTTGACGCTGCGCTCCGCCCCGCGCCGCGCGAGCACGAAGGTGGCGCCGAGCGCAACGGCGCAGGCGGGATACTCCGCCGCCGGGTCGGCGAGCGCGATGCTGCCGCCGAAGGTGCCGAGGTTGCGGATCGCGGCGTGGGCGACGTTGCCGACCGCCTGCGCTAGCAGGGGCAGACGGCGCGCGATCTCGGCCGAGGTTTCGATCTGCCGGTGCGTGGTGAGGGCGCCGATGCGCAGCGTCTGGCCGGAGACCGCGATCCCGGCAAGGCCCGGGATGCCGGTAATGTCGATCAGCAGCTCCGGCTCCGACAGCCTCAGGTTGAGCGATGCGAGCAGGCTCTGCCCGCCGGCGAGAATCCGCGCGCGGTCGCCGTGGCGATCGAGCAGGTCGAAGACCTCATCCAAAGAGCCGGGCTTGGCGTAGGCGAATTCCGGCGCTTTCACGGTACGCGCCGGTGATCGCCGTCCTCGGCGGGCGCGTAGTCGCGAGCGGCCGCGGAGTATCCCAGAACAAGTTCTGCCGGCGACGCGCCGGCGTTCGTAATCGAGTGAACGCACCCCCGTGGCACCACCGCGCAGGCTCCGGCGCCGAGCGCCGCAAGCTCTGCGCCGATGCGGCACTGCACCGCGCCGGCGACGACGTAGATCGACTCCTCGCAGTTGGCGTGCACATGGGTGTCGCCCGCGTTGCCCGGATCGATCATCAGGCGCGCCAGGGACAACTCGCGGCTATTGCCGACTTCGCTGCCGGCGAGCCATTCGATCGATCCCCAGGGAAATTCCTCGCGCATGACAGGATACCTCAGTATGCCTGCGATCCTAGCACAAGCCGGCGGCCGTCGGCCGCGTGACGCGGACGCGCAGATACCTAGTGGTGATGCCCGTGGCTGCGGTTGGCGCAGCCGGGGCAGGAGTTGGAACTCATGTCGACCACCCGGCCGCGGCGCGTGCCGCTGGTGTTGATGGATATCTGCAGGGTGGGGCGCAGCGTCGAGCGCGGCGAACCGCATTGAGGGCAGGTGTGGGACTCGTCGACCGCGCGCAGGAAGGCCTCGAACGGCGTGCCGCAGTCGTCACATTTGAAGTCGTAGACTCGCATTGCGAATTCTCCAGTTTGCGGGCCCGCCCTGCGGCCGCAACGGACGCAGGGCAGGTTCGCCGTGTTTTAGCAATCGATGACCGTGATTTCCTTGATCGGCCATTTCGACAGGAACTCGACACCCGTCTTGGTCACGCGGATAACCTCCTCGATGCGCACGCCCTGACCCTCGCCGTCGCCTTCCTGCGTCTCGATCGCGAACGTCATGCCTTCCTCGATTTCCATCGGATGATCGATCGAGCAGCCGCGCCAGACCAGAGGCGCCTCATACAGCGTGAGTCCGATGCCATGTGCCCAGTTGTTGCCCGCGGTCTGGTCCTCGTGAACGACGCCGATGTCGCCCCAGATTTCCGGGCCCGGAGGCCACTTCATGGCGATGTCCTTGCTGGAGACGCCCGGCTTGATGATGTTGATGGCGTCGTAGAGCCAGTCGTACGCCCGCTTGTAGGCGGCCTTCGTCGCCTTGGACGGCTCGCCCAGGCTGAAAGTGCGGTAGTAGCAGGTCTTGTAGCCGTTCCAGGCGGTGTTATAGACGTCCATGTAGAGCACGTCCCGATGCTGCAGCCGGCGGCCGGTCCAGTGGCGCAGATTCGGCCAGGAGTACGGCCCCGAGGTGACGAACACCACCGAATGCACTTCGCCGCCGTTCTTGTAGCAGGCTTTGAAGGCTTCGCCGAGCACTTCATTTTCGCTTACGCCAGGCCGCGCGGTATCGACCAGAGCCTGGAACATCGTATCGCCGATGACGCAGGTATTGCGCAGGCAGTCGACCTCCTCCTGCAGCTTGGTTTTGCGCGCCTCCAGCATCACGTTGAAGCCTTCGCCGCTGACCTTCACGCCTTTCGCTTCGAACGCGGCGCCGATGTACGGATCGGCGAAATCCAGGGCGAGCACTTCCTTGTGCACGCCGGCGCGCTTCAGTTCCGGGTAGATCTGGTCGACGAAGCGCACGACGGCTGCCCTGTGGGCGCTGTCGCCCATGCAACGCGCGATCCAGCCCATGCCGGTGATGGCATAGCGAATGTTTGCCGCCGGCATCCAGGGCGAACTGCGCTGCGTGTGATAGGCGATGTCGCCCTGCTCGTATACGATCGGATGTTCGTCCCCGCGCACCAGCAGCGAGTAGCGCAGACCGGAGTTCGACCCCGTCCACGGCGGCGTGTAGGTGCTGGTGATATAGCGCGTGTTCCATTCGTTCAGCGACAGCAAGGCGCCGAACTTGTGCTTGTCGAACAGTGCCGCCTTCGCACGCGCGAGCCGGCCGTTGCGCAGGTTGCTCATGTTCACCGGTTCCATCCAGTCCTGCGCCTGGAACGGGGGGGATCTGCCGTATGCGTCTGTCATGGTGACCTTCTCCTCTTCGCGTGGTTAGCCGTGGCGTGATTGCCCTCGACGGGTGCCCGCAACAGTAGCAAAGGGAAGTTCGCGGCAATAATATCGTTTTGTTATGGGAGCTATTGGAAAACAGAAAGTATCGCAAAGCGCCCGATCGCGGCATAATCTCGCGACCCGGGCATCGATTGCCGGGTGGCGATGGACGCAGGCGAACACACCGCAGGGAGCGGTGTCCGGCGGCGACGATCGCATTTGACGGAAAAATAATCGAGCACAGGAGCGAGGACATGCCGCGACGATTCGACACAAGCAAGTTCGGTTTGGATCATCTGAAGAAAACAGCCGAGAAGTGCAAGAACTGGGGCCGCTGGGGCGCGAGCGACGAGGTCGGCACGCTCAATTTCATCACGCCGGAAATCGTTGCCGGCGCGGCCCGCCTGATCCGGCGCGGCAAGGCGTTCTCGCTCGGCCTGAACTTTGACCGCAGCGGACCGCAACGCGGCCTGTGGGGTAACCGCCACAATCCGCTGCATACCATGCTTGCCACCGGCACCGACGCCGTCGCCGGAAACCAGGATGCCGGCAAACTGCGCTATGCCGACGATGCGGTGAGCATGCCGCTGCAGTGCGGCACGCAATGGGACGGCCTGGGCCACATTTTCTATGGCGACAGGATGTGGAACGGCTACGACGCGCGCCTGGTCGATTCCAACGGCGCGCACAAGAACGGCATTCATAAAACGCGGAACCGCATGGTTGGACGCGGCGTTCTGCTCGATGTCGCGCGCCACTGCGGAGCGGAATTCATCGAGGACGGCATGGCGATCACCTGCGCCGATCTGGATGCGACCGCCAAGGAGCAGGGCGTCGAAATACGGCGCGGCGATTTCGTCATCGTTCGTACCGGACAGATGGAACAACGTCTTGCCGCTGGCGACTGGGGCGGCTACGCCGGTGGCGACGCTCCCGGCCTCGCTTTCGAAACGGCGGAATGGATACACCGCAAGGAAATCGCTGCGATCTGCACCGATACCTGGGGCTGCGAAGTGCGGCCCAACGAGACCGAAGACGCGTCCCAGCCCTGGCACTGGGTGGTGATACCGATGATCGGCATCACCATGGGCGAGATTTTCTATCTGAAGGATCTCGCCGACGACTGCGCCCAGGACCGCGTTTACGAGTTCTTTTTCTGCGCGCCGCCGCTGCCTATCACCGGCGCAGTGGGCTCGCCGATCAACCCGCAGGCGATCAAGTGAGGACGGGCGAACGCGCCTGACTGAAAAGCAGCACTGAGGAAACGCCATGATCAGTCATCTGAAGAAAGGCAAGTCGGTCGAAGCCAAGGCGGAGATCGACAGCCAGGTGCGCGGCACCGTCGAGAACATCATCGCCGACGTCGAGCGGCGCGGCGACGCGGCGGTGCGCATGTATTCCGAGAAATTCGACAAGTGGAATCCGCCGTCGCTGCGTCTGAGCGAAGACGAGATCCAGGCTTGCATCGCCTCGATCGGCCGCCAGGCGATCGAGGATATCAGGTTCGCGCAAGCCCAAATCAGGCGCTTCGCTCAGATTCAGATGCTGTCGCTGCGCGACGTCGAAATCGAGACCCTGCCGGGAGTGGTGCTCGGCCACAAGAACATTCCGGTGAATTCGGTGGGCTGTTATGTCCCCGGTGGCAAGTATCCGATGGTCGCCTCCGCCCATATGAGCGTGCTTACCGCCAAGGTGGCAGGGGTGAAGCGCGTGATCGCCTGTGCGCCGCCGTTCGACGGCAAGCCTTCCGCCGCCATCATCGCCGCCATGGCCCTGGCCGGCGCCGACGAGATTTACACCATGGGGGGGGTACAGGCGGTGGCCGCAATGGCGATCGGCACCGAGACCGTCAAGCCGGTGGACATGCTCGTCGGCCCCGGCAACGCCTATGTAGCCGAGGCCAAGCGGCAGCTGTACGGGCGCGTCGGCATCGACCTTTTCGCCGGCCCGACCGAGACCATGGTGATCTGCGACGACACGGTCGACGCCGAACTGGTCGCAGTCGACTTGCTCGGCCAGGCGGAGCACGGCCCGACTTCCCCCGCCGTCTGCCTGACCACCAGCAAGAAAATTGCCGCCGAGCTGCCCGCGGCCATCGAGAAAGTGCTCGCGCGCCTGGATACCGCGCCGATCGCGAGCGTCGCCTGGCGCGATTACGGCGAGATCATTCTGTGCGACAACGACGAGGAGATGGCCGAGGAATCCGATCGCATCAGCTCGGAGCATGTCCAGGTCATGACCAGGGATCCGGACTGGTTTCTCCACCGCCTGAGCAACTACGGCGCGCTGTTCCTCGGCGCGCGCACCTGCGTCGCCTACGGCGACAAGGTCATCGGCACCAACCATACCC
>DAIDVO010000137.1 GCA_027456085.1 Steroidobacteraceae bacterium
GCGTTGCGCGCGGCGGCCGAATCGGCGCACGTAAAGATAGACGACCGGCGTGGTATACAGCGTCAGGAGTTGACTGACGAGCAGGCCGCCGACGATCGAAATGCCGAGAGGACGCCGCAATTCCGTGCCGTCGCCCGATCCGAGCGCGAGCGGCAGCGCGCCCGCGATTGCCGCGCAGGTCGTCATCAGGATCGGCCGAAAGCGCAATGCACAGGCATGCGCGATCGCCGTGCGCGAATTCATGCCGAGAGTGCGTTCCGCGTCGAGCGCGAAATCGACCATCATGATCGCATTCTTCTTGACGATGCCGATCAAGAGCAGGATGCCGAGGAACGCGATGAGGCTGAATTCCGTGCCCGTCGCCATCAATGCGACCAGCGCGCCGAGCCCTGCCGACGGCAGCGTCGAGAGTATCGTCAGCGGCTGGCCGTAGCTTTCGTACAAGATGCCGAGCACCGCGTAAATCGCCGCCAGGGCGGCGGCCAGCATCAACGGTTCGTTCCCCGTGCTTTCCCGGAACAGCCGCGCCGTGCCGTAGGGGCTGCCGCGAATGCTGGTCGGCACGTGGATGTCCTGGATGGTGCGGTCGATCGCCGCGAGCCCGGCGCCGAGCGACACGCCCAGCGGCAAGTTGAACGAGATCGACGTCGACGCCGAAGTCCCCGTGTGGTTGACGGTCACCGGCGTCGTCGAGGTCGCGAAGCGGCTGAATGCCGAGAGCGGCACGACCGTTTCACGCGCGATGCTGATCGCGGAGCCCGTCGAGGTGTTGCCGCGGCCCGCGTTCGCGAGGGAATTCGCCGCGAAATTGCGCGCGGCGTCGATCGCGACCTGTACGCTCGCGGCGGCGCCCGCCGGCGCACCGGTGCGGAACTTCGTCGTGCCGGCGACCGCCTGGGTCGCCTGGGTGCCGCTGACCGGCCTGCCCGAGGTGCTGACGTAGATCTCCTTGAGGACGGCGGGGTTCTCCTGGAATTTCGGCGCGAGTTCCATGACGACGTGGTATTGCTGCGGATTGGACGGATCGTAGATCGTCGACACCGGCGCCTGCGCGAAGGCATCGCCGAGAGTACTGTCGATCTGGCTCTCGGAAATCCCCAAGCGCGAGGCGGCGTCGCGGTCCACGATCAAGTCCGACTGCAGGCCGCCGGGCTGCGAGTCCGTATCGACGTCCGCCACTTCGGGCACCTTTTGCAGCGCGATGCGCAGCTTGCGCGACCACGTCTGCAATTCGCCGAGATCGTCGCCGAGAAGCGTGTATTGGTATGCACCGTTGGCGGATCGACCACCGCCGCCGCCGATATCCTGCGCCGACTGCAGGAACGCCGATACGCCCGTGACTTGCGCAAGCTGCGGCCGCAGCCGCGCGATCACGCCGTCGGCCGACACCTTGCGCTCGGACAGGGGCTTCAGCGTGATGCTCAAGGTGGCGCTCGCGCCGCCGGCCGGCCCGAACGTGGCGCCGCCGGTTGCGCCCGCGACGCTCGCGACCGCAGGGTCGTGCCCGATGATGCCGGCGACCTCTTGGAGCTTCGCCTTCATGAGCTGAAACGACGCGGTCGAATCGCCGCGGATCATGCCGCGCAATTGCCCGGTGTCCTGCTCCGGAAAGAATCCTTTCGGGATGACGATGTACAGATAGACGTTCAGGCCGATCGTCGCCACGAGCAGCAACATCGTAATTCGCGGATGATCGAGCGCGGCGTCGAGCGTGCGCCGGTAGCCGTCCCGCAATGCCTCGAAACCCGCCTCGAACGCCCGGCCGAAGCGCCCCGGCTCGCGCTGATCGCCGCGGCGCAACAGGCGCGCGCACATCATCGGCGTCGTCGTCAGCGATATCACGAGCGAGATCAGGATAGCGATCGACAGGGTGTTGGTGAATTCCCGGAACAGGATGCCGACCAACCCGCCGGCGAATTCGAACGGGATGAACACTGCGACCAGCGACAGGCTCATGGACAGGACCGTAAAGCCGACTTCCCGGGCGCCCCGTACCGCGGCCCGCAGCGGCGCCATGCCCGCTTCGATGTGCCGCGCCGTATTCTCCATGACGACGATCGCGTCGTCGACCACGAAACCGGTCGCGATCGTGAGCGCCATCAGTGAGAAGTTGTCGAGGGAATAGCCGAGGAGATACATCGCCGCGAACGTGCCGATCAGCGACACGGGGACGACGACCGCCGGGATCAGCGCCGCGCGATAACTGTTGAGGAATATATAGACGACGAGGATCACCATCGCGATCGCGATCACCAGAGTCTGTTCGATCTGCCGCAGCGATCCACGGATCGTCACGGAGCGGTCGAAAATGACGGCGAGATCGATATTCGGGTCGATCTCGGCCTCGAGGCGCGGAAGCGCGGCCTTGATCGCGTCGACGACCTTGATGACGTTCGCGCCGGGCTGCTGGAACACCAGAACCGAGATCGCGGGCTTGCCGTTGTAGATTCCGTAGGTGCGCACGTTCTCGGTCGCGCCGCCCTGCATGTCCAAGACCGTCGCAACGTCGCCGAGGCGCACGACAGAGCCGCTCCGGTTCGCGACGATCAGCTGTCGGTACTGGTCCGCGGTGCGCGCGTTGTCGTTCGTGTAGATTTGATAATGCAGGCCGCGGGATTCGATCGCGCCCTTCGGCGCATTCCCGTTCGCGTTGGATATCGCTGCGCGGATGTCCTGCAGCCCTATCCCGTATTTCGACAGCGCGAGCGGATTGATTTCGACGCGAACCGCAGGCAGCGCACTGCCGCTCACGTTGACGCCGCCGACGCCCGGAAGCTGCGAGAGCCGCTGCGAGATCACCGCGTCCGCCGCGTCGTAGATCTGTCCCTGCGTGAGCACGTCCGACGTCATCACCAGCGCGAGGATCGGAAAGAGGGAGCTGTTGAGCTTGAAATAGCTCGGATTTCTCGTCATCGCACTCGGCAGGTCCGGGCGCGCCGCCTCGATAGCCCCCTCGACGTCGCGGGCGGCGCCGTTCAAGTCCCTGTCCATCCCAAACGTCATCTGGATGTTCGTCGTACCGACGCCGTTCGACGAGGTCATGTCATCGACGTCGGCGATGGCTCCGAGACGGCGTTCGAGCGGGGTCGCCACGGTGCGCGCCATGACTTCCGGGCTCGCCCCGGGCAGCGCGGCCGAAATGACGATCGCCGGAACGTCTATGTTCGGCAGCGGGGCCACCGGCAGCAGAATGAACGCGGCGATGCCGGCGAGTGCGACGCCCGCGGTCAGCAATATCGTCGCGACCGGCCGGGCAATGAACGGCGCGGAGATGTTCACGGCGTCTGCCGCTGCGCCCCGGCGGCCCCGGCCGCGTCCGGCTGCACGCGCGCGCGCCATCGGGCGGCCGCCCGGTCGAATGCAAGATAGATCACCGGCGTCGTGAACAGCGTCAAGACCTGACTCACGAGAAGTCCGCCGACGATCGCGACGCCGAGCGGCCGGCGGAGCTCCGATCCCGTACCCGTGCCGAACATCAGCGGCAGGGCGCCGAACATCGCCGCCACCGTCGTCATCAAGATCGGCCGGAAGCGCAGCAGACACGCCTGCTGGATCGCCTCGCGCGCGGACAGGCCCTGAAGCCGCTCGGCGTCGATCGCGAAGTCGATCATCAGGATCGCGTTCTTCTTGACGATGCCGATCAGGAGGATGATGCCGATCAAGGCGATGATCGTCAGATCGTCGCCGCACAGCATCAACGCGAGCAGGGCCCCGACGCCGGCGGAAGGCAGCGTCGAGAGTATCGTGACCGGATGCACGAAGCTCTCGTAGAGCACGCCGAGCACGATGTACATGACGAGCACCGCGGCGAGCAGCAGCAGCAGCTCGTTCGTCAAGTTATTGCGGAACGCGAGGGCCGCGCCCTGAAAGGTCGCGTGGATGCCCGCAGGGACGCCGATGTCCTTTTGCGCGCGTTCGATTTCGGAGACGGCGGCACCGAGCGATGCGCCGGGCGCCAGGTTGAACGACACCGTCGTCGCCGGGAATTGCGCGAGATGACTGATCAGCAGCGGCTTCACCGCGACATCGAACTTCGCAATCGCCGACAGCGGCACCTGCCCGCCGGCCGCCGAGGGCACGTAAATCGACGCGAGCGACGCGACCGAACGGTATGACCCGGGGTCGGCTTCGAGAATGACGCGATATTGGTTCGATTGCGTGAAGATCGTCGAGACGATGCGCTGCCCGAAGGCGTCATAGAGCGCGTTGTCGACGGTGCCGACGCTGACGCCGAGGCGCGCAGCCGTGTCCCGGTCGATCGTGATGTCGGCCGCGAGGCCGTCGTTTTCCTGATTGCTGGTGACCTCGGCGAGCGCCGGCTCGCGCTGCAACTCCGCCACCAGTTTCGGCGTCCACGCTTCGAGCGCGGCGGCGTCCGGGCCCTCCAGCGTGAAGTGATATTCGGAGCGGCTGACGGTGCTGTCGAGCGTGAGGTCCTGCGCCGGACGCAGGTACAGGGCGATTCCCGGCACGGTCGCGGTTTCGCGCCGCAGCCGGCCGATGATCTCGGTCGCGCTCGCCGAGCGCGCGCTGCGCGGCTTCAAGTTGATCAGGAACCTGCCGCTGTTCAAGGTCACGTTGTTGCCATCGACGCCGATGAACGACGACAAGCTCGCGACATCCGGGTCGGTGAGAATCGCGGCCGCGAGGGCCCGCTGGCGCGCGGCCATCTCGGCATAGGACACGCCTTCGCTCGCCGCCGACACCCCTTCGATCAGGCCGGTATCCTGGCTCGGAAAGAACCCTTTGGGTATCAAGACGTAGAGCAGCGCGGTGACTGCGAGCGTCGCCGCGGCGACATAGAGCGTCGCGCGTTGACGATCGAGAACCCAGCTCAAGCGGCGGCCGTACCACGCGACCAGCGCGGCGAACCAGCCGCCGGTGCGTTCGGCCGAAGCCTGGGCTCCCGAGCGCCGGCGCAGCAGCTTCGCGCATAGCATCGGCACCAGGGTCAAGCTTACGATCGCCGAAATCAGGATTGCGACGGCGAGCGTTACCGCGAATTCGCGGAACAGGCGGCCGACGATGTCCTGCATGAACAGGAGCGGAATCAATACCGCGATCAAGGAGACGGTCAGGGAAATGATCGTGAAGCCGATCTGGCCCGCACCCTTCAGAGCCGCGTCGCGGGGATCTTCGCCGGCCTCGATGTAGCGCGAGATGTTCTCGATCATGACGATCGCGTCGTCGACTACGAAGCCGGTCGCGATCGTCAGCGCCATCAGCGACAGGTTGTTCAAGCTGAACCCCGCCAAATACATCACCGCGAAGGTGCCGACGAGCGACAGCGGCACGGAAAGGCTCGGAATCAACGTCGCGCGCAAGTCCCGCAGAAACAGATAGATCACCATGACGACGAGCGCGACGGAGAGGCCGAGCTCGAACTGCACGTCGCGGACGGACGCCCTGATCGTGGTCGTACGGTCGGTGAGCACGGCGATGTCGACGCCCGCGGGAAGCGACGCGCGCAACTCCGGCAGGATGCCGTTGATGCGGCGGACGACGGCGACGACGTTCGCCCCCGGCTGGCGCTGGACGTTGAGTATCAAGGCCGGCGTCGTGTTCATCCATCCGCCGAGCTTGGTGTTCTCGGCGCTCTGGGCGAGTGTGGCGACGTCGCGCAGGCGCACCGGCGCATTGTTCTTGTACGCGATGACGAGGTCCGCGTAATCGTCCGCGCCCTTCAGTTGATCGTTGGTGTTGATCGTGTACGCGCGCGTCGGGCCGTCGAACGTGCCCTTCGGGCCGTTCTGGTTCGCGACGTTGATCGTCGTACGCAGGTCGTCGAGATTGAGCCCGTATGCGGCGAGCGCGCGCGGATTCACGATCACCCGCCCCGCGGGGCGCTGGCCGCCGCTGATGCTGACGACGCCGACGCCCGCAAGCTGCGATATCTTCTGGGCGATGCGTGTGTCGGCCAAGTCCTCGACCTGCGTGAGCGGCATGACTTTCGAGGTGATGCCGAGCGTCAATATCGGCGCATCCGCGGGATTCACTTTCGCGTAGATCGGGGGCGCGGGCAGGTCCTGCGGCAAGAGATTCTGCGACGCGCTGATCGCCGCCTGAACCTCTTGTTCGGCGACGTCGATCGCGAGCGACAGGTCGAATTGCAGCGTGATGACCGAGGCGCCGGCGGAACTCGTCGAGGACATCTCGGCGAGTCCCGGCATTTCGCCGAGCTGCTTCTCGAGGGGCGCCGTGATCGCCGAGGTGACGACCTCGGGACTCGCTCCGGGATAAAACGTCTGCACCTGAATCGTCGGGTAGGCGACCTCGGGCAGCGCCGACAAAGGCAGCCCGGAATACGCCATGACGCCCACGGCGAGGATCGCCGCCATCAGCAGCGTGGTCGCGACCGGGCGCTCGATGAACAGGCGCGACGGATTCATGCGAGCGCCGGGCGGCGCCGAACGACCGATCGCATCGTCACCGGCCCCGCGCGCGCGGCTTGTCCGGGCGGCGCGACGGCGCGCCCGGCAAGCGGACGGCGGAGCCGTCGCGCAGCCGGTCGCCGCCATCGGTGACGACCACGTTGCCGGGCTCGAGCCCCGACGTCACGGCGACGACATCGCCCGCCGACACGCCGAGCACGACCGGCCGGACCGCGACCGTGCGATCCGCCTTGACGAGGTAGACGAACGTCGTGACGACGCCGCGTGGAGCGCCGCGACGCACGGCCGCGCTCGGAATCAGCGTTTGATCGTGAAGAATCTGCTCCAGCAGCCGGATGTTGACGAATTGGTTCGGAAACAGGCGGCCATCCTTGTTGTCGAACAGCGCGCGCAATTTGAAAGTGCCGGTCGAGGCGTCGATTTGATTGTCGATCGTCACGAGCCTGCCGGCCGCGAGCTTCGTGCTGTCGCTGCGGTCGTAGGCGTCCACTTCGAGCGTCGCGCCTTCGTGCAGCCGCCTCTCGATCGAATTGACGTTGTCCTCGGGGATCGAAAAGATCGCGGAAATCGGCTGCAGCTGCGTGATGACGACGATGCCGTTGGCATCGCCCGGCGTCACGTAATTGCCCGCATCGACCTGGCGCAGGCCGACCCTTCCGCCGATCGGCGAGACGATGTGCGCATATTGAAGATTCAATTCGGCGGTCCTGATCTGCGCCCGATCCCCGAGGACGGCCCCTTCGTATTGCTTGACGAGGGCCCGCTGCGTGTCGAGCTGTTGCTCGGCGATTGCGTTCTCGGCGATCAGGCCGACGTAGCGCGTGAGGTCGAGCCGCGCGTTCGCGAGCAGCGCCGAATCCCGATCGACAGCGGCCTTCGCCAGATTGAGCGCGGCCTCGTACGGGCGCGGATCGATCTGCGCGAGGAAATCGCCGGCGCGCACCATCTGCCCCTCGCGGAACGCGATGCGCTGCAGCTGTCCGCTGATCTGCGTCTTGACGACCACGGTCGCGAGCGGTGTGATCGCGCCGAGTGCCGGAATGCGGACGGGGATGTCGCCGCGCGCGACGGTCGCGACGGCAACCGCGATCGCGCCGCCGGGTCCGCCGCCCTTGCCGCGCATCGCGGCCTCGCGCGCGTGCTGATGAATTCTGAAAATCAGCGTCGCGAGCAACACGACGACGACGGCCGCGATCGCGATTGCGAGCCGCTTTCCCCGCGGCGCAGCGGTGCGCGCATCCGCGTCTTGCGGACCCGCGTCGCCGCGTCCGCCGCCTTGGTCGATCATCGGCGGGTCGCCGTTATTCGATGCACGATTGGAACCTCGGTTCGCACCGCCGCGCGGCGGGATCAGCGTGACACTTTAACGGATAAAATGGTCGAACCATCTGTCAAGAAAGGTCAAATTGTCGCAGCGCCTGACCGCCGCGCAGCCGCGGCTCGGCGAGCGCGGCCGCGCGCGTCGCGTATACTGCGCACGCCGTAGGCCTGCGCCGGCAGGAAATCGAATCGATCCCATGTTCAGAAGCTTGATTCTCTCGTCCGCAATGCTGTTGGCGATGCTCACGGGGCATCAGGCGGCGGCGCTCCCACCGGCGTCGCACGGCCGCGTAACCGCGCTCCGACTGACGTTCAGCACGGCGATGAACCGCGTGCGCTCGAGCCAGCCGGACCTGACGGACTCGCCGGCGCTGAAAGCGTATCCACTGTACGGCTATCTCGTCGCCGCGCGCTTGCGGCGCGACTTGAGCGCCGCCCCCGGCAATGATCTCGATGCGCAAATCGACGCATTCTTGCAGGCGCACGTGCATGAGCCCGTCGCCCGCCGCCTGCGCGATGAATGGCTCGCGAGCCTCGCGCGGCGCGCGCGTTGGGACTGGTTCCTGCCGCGTTCCGCGGACTCTTCGGCGCCGGTTCTGGTCTGCGACCGGCTCGCGGGCCGGCTCGCGACCGGCGACACCTTGGGGCTCGCCGCGGCCGGGCTCGCGCAGTGGCTCCTGCCGCAGCGGCAACCGCCGGAGTGCGGCCCGATATTCTCTTGGCTGCGGCTGGCCGGCGCACTGACTCAGGATCTCGTCGAGAGCCGGGTGCGGGCGGCCCTCGCCGCGGGACGGCCGGGCTTGGCCCGCGAATTCCTGGGCGATTTGCCGGCGGACCGCGCCGCGCCGCTGCTGTTCTGGGCGGATCTGCTGGATGCGCCGAAGGCCGCACTCGCGGCCCTCGCAGGCGAACCCGCGCATAGCGTGCCGCCCGAAGCGCTCGCAGCCGCCTTCGAGCGCCTGTCGCACCGCGACGGCACGGCGGCCGCGGATCTGCTGCCGCGCCTGCTGTCGCGCCCGCAAACGACGCCGGCGCTGCGCGCGCAATTATTGCAGAGCGCCGCGCTCGGCGCCGCCTACGATCATGATCCCGCGGCGATCACGGCCTTCGCGCAGGTTCCGCCCGAAGCGGTCGACGACCGGGTCGCGCAGTGGCGCGTGCGCGCCGCACTGTGGAGCGGCGACTACGGCCGGGCCCGGATCTGGCTCGAACGCTTGCCGCCGGGACTCGCGGCGCTTCCGCGCTGGCAATATTGGTACGCACGCGCCGTGGCGGCGACGTCCGGGGACGCCGCCGCAAAGCCGCTGTACGCCGAGATTGCCCGCATGCGCGACTATTATGGATATCTCGCCGCCGATCGGCTGCATCGCCGCTTCCATCTGCACGCGCGACCGTCGCCGAACGACGCCGCAGCGCAAAGAACGCTCGCCGCCCGCGCGCCGCTCGTCCGTGCACACGAGTTGTTCGAGTGCTCGATGCTGGACGAGGCGACCGCCGAGTGGACGGCGGGTTTGGCCGGCGCAGATCCCGCGCTCGAGATCCAGGCCGCGCACCTCGCCGCTCGTTGGGGCTGGTACACCGCGGCGATCGGCACCTTGGCGCGGTCCGGCGAGTGGGACGATCTGCGGCTGCGCTATCCGCGCCCATACCGCGCCGCGGTGATGGCGGCGCACCGATTCGCGCGGCTGCCCGCGGACTGGATCCTGGCGGTGATGCGCCAAGAGAGCATGTTCCGCCCGGACGCGGTGTCGCCGGCGGACGCGCGCGGGCTGATGCAGATGCAGCCCGCGACGGCGGCAACGGTCGCGCGGCGGTGGCATCAGCGCGCACCGACGCCGGACGGTCTGTTCGATCCCAAGGTCGCCGCCAGGCTCGGCGCGGCCTACCTGCGCGATCTGCTCGACCGCTACGGCGGCCAGCTCGCCCTCGGTCTCGCGGCCTACAACGCGGGACCCAAGTCGGTCGCGCGCTGGCTGCCGGCCAAGCCGATGGATGCCGACGTATGGATCGAGAACATCCCGTACGGCGAGACGCGCGCCTATGTCGAGCACATCATCGAACACATCGTCGCGTACGCGTGGACGCGCGGCGCGCCGCAGCCGCGGCTTTCCCGGCTTTTGCCGCGGGTCGAGCCTGCGGCGGCCTCGATCACGGCCCATCTTGAACGAGAGCGGGAAAAATGACGAAATTCACACATGCGTTGACCCGCCTGCCCGGCGCGAATTTCGCCGCCGGCCGGACCCTCACGCAGGCTCCGATTTGCCGTGGCGCGAGTGGGCGAACGCCGGACCCTCTGCTTGCGCAATCGGCCTGAGGGTGCTCTGCAGCCGCTCGAGCGCGGTCGCCGGATCGTCTACGTATTCGAACAGATTCAGGTCCTCGGCGCTGATCATTCCATGCCGCACCAACGCGTCGAAGTTGACGATTTCGCGCCAGTACGCGCTGCCGTACAGCAGCACCGGAATCTTGGTGGCGAGCTTTTGCGTCTGCGCGAGCGTGAGGATTTCCGTCAATTCGTCGAGCGTGCCGAAGCCGCCGGGAAAGACGACCAAGCCGCGCGCGAGATGCGCGAACCACAGCTTGCGCATGAAGAAGTAATGGAACTCGAACGCGAGTTCCGGCGTGATGTACGGGTTCGGCCGTTGTTCGTGCGGCAGGCTGATGTTGAGCCCGATGCTGCGGCCGCCGGCGTCGGCGGCGCCGCGGTTCGCCGCCTCCATGATTCCGCCGCCGCCGCCCGAACAAACCACGAAGTGATGCGTGTTGGACGAGAGCGTGTTCGCCCATGCGGTGACGAGGCGCGCGAGTTCGCGTGCATCGCGGTAATAGCGTCCGAATGGCCCGTCTTGCGTGAGCCGAGCCGAGCCGAAGAAGACGATCGTGTCGTGCACGTGGGCGCGGCGAAAGGCGTCGAGCGGGTCGAGATACTCGGCCAGGATGCGCAGCGGTCGCGCCGCATCGCCGCTCAAAAACGATGGATCCTGATATGCGAGTGTGGATATTGGCCGATGTTCTGTCGTCATGTGTTCACCCCGATCGCGCGAAATCGATATAGCCGCGCGCCATGTCCGTGTGGATCAATTCGACGCGCACGTGATCGCCGACGTCGAGCCCGCGGAAGCCTTTGACGATTTTGCCCTCGGCGGAAGGATTGCGGATGCGCACCCAGGTGCCTTGCGGCGACGCGCCGGTCACGATCGCATCGAAATGCCGCCCTACGGAGCCTTCGAGCAGCATCGCCGCCGCGTACTTGCGCACTTGACGCTCGACTTTTGCCGCGTTGTCCTCCTGTAGCGTGCAATGCTGCGCGAGCTGCCGCAAGTCATCCGCGCCGTATGGCCCCGGACGCCCGCGCAGCGCCGCTTTCAGCAGGCGCTGCGTGATCAGGTCCGGGAACCTTCGATTCGGCGCGGTCGAATGCGTGTAGTCGCGCGCCGCGAGGCCGAAATGCGCTTCGACGGCTTCGCCGGGCATTTCGACGGCGTACTCGCCGGATCCGAGGAGTTTGACGACCGCGAGCGACAGATCCCCGAACTTATCCGGGTCCGCGGCGCGGCGCCGCGCGAGGAACGCGTTCAGCGACCGTCCGTCGGGCGCCTCGGGCAGCTGTTCGCCGAGGCGCCGCGCGCGCGCGGCGATGCGATCCCAGCGTTTCGGCGCCCGCAGGATCCGGCGCAGCGACGGCACGGCGTGCTCCTTCAGGAAGCGGGCGCTGACGCCGTTCGCGGCGATCATCAGATCCTCGATAAGCTCGCGGGCGCGATTCTTCGGGTCGGGGCGCAGATCGACGAGCAGCTCGCCGTCGAACACGGCCTCCGCTTCCAGAGTCTCGAGGCTGAGCGCCCCGTGTTCGTGCCGCCGCGCCTTCAGGCTCTGCGCGACCCGATCCTGCAAGCGCAGCTGGCTATCGAGCCCCGCGACCGACGCCGCCCGCGGCGGCAGCGCTCCTACGCCCTCGAGCCAAGCCGCGACGCTTCGATACGCGAGCTGCGCCTTGTTGCGCACGGCCGCCCGGTAGATGCCGGTCTCGCTGAGCAGGCCATCCTCCGTGACCGTCATCTCGAAGACCAGCGCGAGACGGTCGCGCTCGGGGTTGAGCGACGTCAAGTCGGTCGACAGCCGCTCCGGCAGCATCGGATAAATCCGCGCCGCGGTGTACACGGACGTAGTGTTGGCGCGCGCGTGCGCATCGACCGGTGACGAGGGCTCGACGGTGCCGTCGACGTCGGCGATCGCGACGAGCAGCCTGACTGCGTGCGCGCCGGCCGGCTCCGCGTATTCGATCTGGTCCAAATCCCGTGAATCGTCGTTGTCGATCGACGACCACGGCAAGGAGCGCAGATCGCGGATGTCGTCGGCACCGCTCTCGATGACCACTTCGGCCAGCGACCGCACCTGACGGATTGCGGCGTCGGAGAAGTCCGGCAGCAGGCCGCGCGCGCGCATGGCCGCATCGGCCAGTTCGTGCAGTTCGCGTACATGCCGGTTGCCGTCGGACACGTAAAGGCCCTAGCCGCCCGCGATCAAGGCGGAGCGCCGACGTTGCAGGTCATGTCGCCGCGGCGACCGTCATCCAGTCTCATCGGCGTCATCTTACCCGTCCGGCGAGCTATTCTGTACGACAATCCTCCGCGACGATTCGGCATATAGTTGCGATGACCTTTACATAAAAAAGGGCGGCGAAAACCGATGCAAACCTTCAACTGGCTTCCTCCTCAAGGGACTCAGATCCTGTTCGTGCTGTTCGTGTCCTTCCTGATCGGACTGGAACGCGAGGAGCGCAAGGCGGCCGACGATCACTACGCGTTCGGCGGCGTGCGCACCTTCCCGTTGATCGGCATGATCGGCTACGGGACCGCCGTGCTGTCGGGCGGCGATCTTCTACCGCAGGCGATCGGATTCGCGGTCATCGGCGGATTCTTGATGATCGCGTACTCGCACAAGATGGGATCGTCCGGATATTCCGGCGTCACGTCGGAAATGTCGGGGCTCGCGACCTACCTGATCGGCGCCCTCGCCTATCGCCAATTGTTCTGGCTCGCGACCGCGATGACCGTGGCAAGCATCCTGCTGCTCGAACTTAAGACGCGCCTCGAGGACATGGCCAAGCGCATCGAGACGACGGACATCCTCACGCTCGCGAAATTCATGTTGCTGGCGGCCGTCGTCCTGCCGCTGCTGCCTGACAATGCGTTCGGCCCGTTCCAAATCAATCCGTTCAAGACCTGGCTCGTGGTCGTCGCGGTGAGCGCCGTGTCCTATGCGAGCTATGTGCTGCAGCGGCTGACCAAGGGGCGCGGCGGCATCATGCTTGCAGCGGTGCTCGGCGGCGCGTACTCCTCGACGGTGACGACAGTGGTCATTGCGCGCCGCTCGATGGAGGAAGACCGGCCCCACCGCATGACCGGTGCGATCGTGACGGCCTCGGGCGTCATGTATCTGCGGCTTGCTGCGCTGCTCGCGCTGTTCAATCGAGATCTGCTCGCGCGGCTCGCGGCGCCGTTCGCCGCGCTCGCGGCGGCGGCCATTCTCGCCGGATGGTATTGGTCGCGCCGGCCCGACGGCTCCTCCACCGCGCCGGCGCGAGAGTTTGCGGCGAAGAACCCGCTGGAGATAGGCACCGCGCTGCTTTTTGCGGTACTGTTCGTCGCAATGATGGCGGCCACGCGCCTGGCGGTAATGTATTCTGGAAAGTCCGGCGTTTACTCATTGGCCGCGCTGATGGGCGTCACGGACGTGGATCCGTTCATCCTGGGGCTGACCCAATCCGCGCCAGCGGCGACGCCGCTGCCGCTCGCCGCGGCCGCGATCCTGATCGCCGCCGCGAGCAACAACGCGATCAAGGGCATCTATGCGTACGCATGGGCCTCGCGGCGCACCGGCCTGCCGAGCTTGATCATGCTGCTCGGACTTGCGGCTTGCGGACTCGTTCCACTGCTGTTTACGCGGTAAAATCCGGCGCAACGAGGGCGGCATGCCCATAGGAGGAGCCATGCGAAGAATTCATTTGTCACTGCTGATAGGCGCCGCGCTCGCGCTGCCGGTCGCGGCGTTCGCCGCGGACGGCTCGCGGCCGATCACGAACGCAACGTTGAGGCAGGACGCCAAGTCGGCCGGCGTGACGATCAAGAAAGACGCAAAGATCTTCGGCGTCGCGGTCAAGCACACGGCGATCAAGATCGGACACGCGGCGAAGAAGTTCGGCCTGAAGGTCGCCGCCGCGACCAAACAGGGCGCGCACGAAGTCAACGCCAAAACCAAGGACTGACGCGGTAGAACCATGGCGGACGATGACCTCAGGTGCTCGCGGAGCGCGAAACGGTCCTACCCTGGTTCGGGCCGATGTTGGAGAAGAACTTCGCCCCGCTCTTCGAACAGACGATTTGTCCGGCGATTCCCGCGTTCGCCGAGATAGATGCACGCGCTGGCCTGTGCGTGGACCTCGGCTGCGGCAACGGCTGGTATCTGCGCGCATTGGCGCGGCGGCTACGCGATCATTTGGGAG
>DAIDVO010000138.1 GCA_027456085.1 Steroidobacteraceae bacterium
AAGTCCTTCTTCGAACGGCAGGCGCGCGGCGGCGGCGACCGCCTTGATCGCCGTCAGCGCGGCTTCGCGATTCGGATATTGGCTCTTGGCCTGCGCGGTCAGGCGCTCGAGTATTGCGGGCGTCGCGCTAGCCGGGTCGACGGCGCGTTACGACGTGCGGCGCGGGCCGTTGTGTTCCTCGATCAGCCCCCTTGCGTAGGAAATCGTCGCCGCGCGGATATCGCCCTGTACCTCCGCGTCGAGGAATCCCAGGCTCAAGCCAGCGCCATTATCGACCGGCCGCGCGGCGAGAATCAGTTCCAGCGTCTTCTCGACGCCGATCAACCGCGGCATGCGCTGCGTACCGCCGGCGCCGGGAATGATGCCGAGCGTGACCTCGGGCAATCCGAAGCGCGTACCGGGAACCGCGACACGATAGTGACAGGCGAGCGCAATTTCGAGACCACCGCCCATGACGACGCCGTGCATGCCGGCGACGATCGGCACCTTCAAGCTCTCGAGGCGCCGGAACATATCGCGGTACTTCGCTTCCTGCGGTGGTCCGGAGAATTCAGCGATGTCCGCACCGGAGAAGAACGTGCTCCCTTCGCAGGTCAGCGTGACCGCGGCGACGCCGCGGCGCGCCTCGATTTCGGCGATCGCCGCGTTGAGGCCATCGCGAACGGCGGTGTTGATCGTGTTGACGGGCGGATTGTTGACCGTGATGACGGCGACGTCGCCGTCGAAGCGCACGGTAACCGGATTCTGGCTCATGCAAAACTCCTGCGGGATTTCGGTGAAATAATGAAGTGTCTATCGTTCGGCGTCACGGCGGAGGACGCTTTCCGAGCGTGCAAAGCAGCGCGAGCTGCTCGAGCAAGTGCGCGCGGCCTGCGGCGCCCAAGAGCCGCGTGACGCGCGCCTCGTGTTCGGCCTGGTCCTCGCGCCCGCGGCGCAGCGCCTGTTCTCCGGCGGGCGTCAGATGCAGCGCGTTCTAGCGCCGGTCCGCCGCCGACGCTTCACGCCGCGCGAGCCCGAGCGACTCGAAATGGTCGATGACCGCGACCAAGTTCGCGCGCTTGATGCCGAGCGCCGCGCACAGCTGCGCCTGACTCAATCCGGGATTTCGTCCGATGACCGCGAGCACGGAAAATTGCCCTGGGCGCGCGACCGGCCCGTGCTGACCGCGGCTGAAATCCGCGAACACCGCGATCTGCGCGCGGCGCAACATGTAGCCCACATGGTCCGCCAGATCGCCGAGATCGGCCGCTAGCGCGTCGGCTTTGTCGATGGGAGCCGGCGGCGTCTCCAGATAGTTCATAATGCATCATAACATTATGGAGCGCCGGCAACATGGAGAGTCCTGTCGCCGGGACTCCGGCGCGATTATCCGAGGATTACTGCGCTTCGCCGGACTTGAGTGTCGCGAACCCAGGCTTCGCGCAAGGCCGTTCGCGCGTGACGAGATGAATGCCGAATGCGCACGCAAACAGGATCGCGGGGCATGCCGCGAGCAGCGCGTAGCTGCGCACGATCGGCATGCCGCTCGACAGGACCGCTGCGCCCGCGATCGGCCCGATGACCGCGCCGAACTTCGCGACCGAGGTCGCCCAACCCGCCCCGCTCGCGCGGATGGCGCTCGGATAGAAAATCCCGGCGATCGACAAGATGCCGAAATGCCCGCCGCTGATGAGCAGTGCGCCCAACATCGTGACCGCGAGGAACAGCGAATGCGGCACGAGACCCAGCCCCAGGATCAGCAGCACGGGCACCGCGAGCGCGGGAAAGAACGCGACCGCGCGCGCGCCGTACCGGTCCGTGAACCGCATCAAGCACAGCCCCGCCACCGCACCGACGAGGCCGCCGGCCGAGGCGACGAGCGCCGCGGTGTCGCGCGGATACTTCAGGTACTCGAGCACGAGCGGGCCCCAGGACGCGGAGAAATAGATCGCGAGCGAACTCGCGATATAGCCGAGCCAGAGGAGCGGCGTGATCACGCAGAGCTTGCCGCGAAACAACTGGCCGACGGTGAAATTCTTCTCCGCGGGCGGCTCGTCGCTGAGCACGAAGCGATCGTCCGCCTTCACGTCGATCGTGGGATCGAGCCGCTTGAGGATTTTCACGACGAGCTCGGGCTTCAAGCCCTTCGTGACCAGGAACCGAATCGATTCCGGCAGGCCGAACCACAGGATCGCCGCGGACACCAAGGTGCCGATGCCGCCGGCGAAATAGACCCCCTGCCAGCCGTATTGCGGCGCGATCCAGTTCGTCAACGGCGCGGCGATCGCAGTGCCTATGCTGTAGCCGAGCATGATGATGGTGACTACCGTCGAACGCATGCGCGCGGGCACGAATTCAATGTTGAGCGCCCATGCGAGCGGCAGCATGCCGCCGATCGCGAACCCGTCCAGAAACCGCAGCGCGAGCAGCGCCTCGTAGGACGGCGCCAACCCGGTCGCCGCCGTCAGAATCCCGAAGCTCACCGCCGCGATCACGACGGTCGGGCGCCGGCCGATGCGGTCGCCGAGATAGGAGAAGAAGAAGCCGCCGAGCATCATGCCGACGAGCCCGGCGGAAAATACTCTTCCCAGCATCATTTTCGACAGGTGAAATTCGTCGCGCATGTACGGCGCGGTGAAGCCCACGACCATCATGTCGAAGCCGTCGAAGACGGTGATCAGCCAGGAAATGACGATCAGGGAATAATTGAAGCCGCTGAGGCGGCGGCCGTTGATGATCGCCGAAACGTCGAGCGTCCTTCTGGCGGTCATGGTTGCCTCGACATCCGGCTAACTACGGCGATCAACTCTGATGGCAAGGGCCGCTGCGACATGGCGGCATGTTAGCTGCGCGCGCCCCCGTCGAGTACTGGCGGCCGTGAGCGATCAGCTTTCGCGATCGGCAAACACCGGCCGGGGCGCCTCGCGGTTCGCGGGGTGCCCCGGCCGGCAATCGGTCAGAAATTACGCTGGAACGAAACGCCCCATTCGCGCGGCCTTGCCGGCTGCGCCGAAAGCTGTCCTTCGCCGAACGCACGCAAATCGAGGAAGCTCTGGTAGTAGTACCTGTTCGTCAAGTTCGTGCCGAACAACGCCACCGACCATTTCTTCGCCGAGTCCGTCCAGGTCATGCGGCCGGACAACAGGCCCACGGCCGGAGTGATGGCGAGTGGCCCGCCGTTGCCGCCGTTGAACAGGTTGTAGTAATTGTTGTAGCGCTTCGTCTGATAGTGGTAATCGAGGCGCGGCACGAGCGAGCTGCCGCCGATGAGCGCGAACGTATATTGTGCGCCCACATCCGCTTGCCACTTCGATGATCCGGGGATCATGTCGCCAGTGCCCGGGTTGCCCATGATGCAATTGACGTTCGGAACTGCGGCGGCCCCGAAGTCCTGGCAACCCTCGGACGTACCGAGATTCTTCCACTTGAAGTCGGTCAGGCCGACGTTCGCCGTGATATCGAGCGCGCCGACGGGATGCGCCTCGAGTTCCAACTCGAAGCCCTTGATGTCGGCGGCGCCGATGTTCTGCGGGCCGGTGAACGGGACACCTTGGTTGTCCAGCCGCTGCGAGTTGATGACGATGTCCTTGTACTTGCTGAGGTACACGGCGGCATTCGCGCGCAAGCGATGGTTGAACCATTCGCTCTTCTCGCCGATTTCGAACGAGGTCGTCTTTTCCGGACCAAAGGTCGTGATCTGCGCATTGTCGAACGGCCGCGGGTTGAGGCCGCCGCCGCGGAAGCCGGTCGTTATCGACGCGTAGGTCATCATGTTCGACGTCCACTGATAATCGACGCCGGCCTTCCAGTCGACGTGCGAGTAGCTCGTCTTGCCCTCGACATTACGCAAGTCGAGCACCGGACTCGGAATCGCGATCTGCGGATTGAAGTGATTGAACGTGTAGTTCTTGTCTTCCTTGGTGTAGCGCACGCCGGTCGTCAGATGGAATTTGTCGGTGAACGCAAACGTCGTTTGCGCGAATATCGCATCATCCTTCGTGCGGGCCGGATCATTCTGGTTGAAGTTGAACACCGGCTGGCCGAAGAACGGGAATCCCGGCGGGAACGTGCCGAAGAAGTCCAGGGCCACGTGGCCGCGATTCATGCTGAAGCAGTCGAAATAGAAGATGCCGGTTGCCCAGTCGAGGCGATCGCCCAGCGCCTTGCCGGTCAACTGGAATTCCTGGGTGAACTGGTGGTGGTCGAGCAGGTTGTACGCCCAGGCGATCCCCATCGGCGAGTTGTCCTGATCGTCCGAGAAGTCGCCCCAGTAGCCCTGATACGCGGTGATCGACTTCAGCCGCGCCGCGTCGTTGATCTTCCAGTCGGCGGTATTGCTGAACGCCCAATTGTGGACCGTGTTCCTCGCCGGATACTTGATGCCGGTATTCGGGTCGTAAAACGTCGAATAGGTTGTGTAGGTACCGGCGGTCACGAAACGGCTGTCGTATGGAATGCCGTACTTCGGGATCAGTGTCGAGGCGTTGAAGCCCGCCAATGCCGGCGACAGGCTCGGATCGGCGACGAGCATGACCTCGGCCGCGGCCTCGCTGTTGTCGTCCATGACTTCGGCGCTGAAATTGTCCTCGAAATTGTCACTCGGCACCCAGCGCAACTGCGCCCGCAGGCCGCGAACGTCGAGCCCGCCTTCGGTACCGAGGCTGCAGTTACCCGTGCCCAAAGCCTGCACCGGCAATGTGCCGGCGGTCGCCGGATGCGCGCAGGCATAATCGATGCGGTTGACGTAGCCGCGCCGCGACTTGGACATGCCGGTGACGCGCAGCATCAGGACATTCTTGATCAGCGAGACGTCCATCATTCCACGCAGTTCGCGCCGGTCGAAATTGCCCGTCGTTAAGGTGACGGACCCGGAATTGTCGCCCTGCGGCTTCTTCGAGATGATGCGAATCGCACCGCCGATCGAGTTCTTGCCGAACAGAGTTCCTTGCGGACCGCGCAGCACCTCGACGCGGTCGACGTCGAGGAGGTCGAACATCGAGCCGAACGTCGTCGCGAAATAGACGTCGTCGATATACATGCCGACGCCGGGCTCGGCGGATGCGAAGTTGAAGTCGCCTTGGCCGATGCCGCGGATGGATGCCGCGTTCGTCTTGCCGTAGGCCGCGTTCGCCTCGAACATCGTCACGTTCGGCGCGGCGTTCGCGACGTCGACGAGATTGGTAATGTTGCGCGAAGTAAGCGCATCGCCCGAGAGCGCTGTGATCGCGAGCGGCGTCTCCTGCAGCTTCTCCTTGCGGAATTCCGCGGTAACGACGATTTCCTGCAGCGCGGCGTCGCCGCCGGCGCTCTGCGCGGGCGCGGCCGATTGATCCGCGGCAAACGTCGTCGGCGTACCGGCGAACCCTAATACGGCAGCGGCCGTCAGCGCCGCCAACCGCATCCGCGCCGCGGCGCCAGTCGATGAAACAGCGTATCGATGATCTACGGAGTTCATTAATTTATTCCTCTAAACGCTTATTAATTGTGAGCCGGCAACCCGCGTTGAGCCGGCGTACCTCGGCCGCCCCACACGCGCACAACACCCCTCATGCATTAAGCTGAGCCAAGGCCCCCCATTACTCGACCGACGGAGAGCGCCGAGTCGATTTACAGCGAAGCTCGTGTGGCGCGAAAGCCACAGGCCATCGATCAGGAAGCGGTTGGCGGCGCCGCCTTGCGCACCTCGACGATGCCGCGGTCCGCATCGACTTTGACCCAATCGCCGGTTTCGATGATCTCGAGCGGATCGCGATCGAACTCGGTGATCGACGGGGCGCGCATGACGACCGCGCCGAGCGCGACCTTGGTCGTCATTTCGTTGAACAGCAGCGCCTTGGGCGCTGCGCCTGCGAGCCGCGCGATGTGGAACATCGCCGACCACCCCGAGGAGCCCTTGGCGCCGGGAAAGACGAGGATTTTGTCCTTGAAGCTCTGGCCGCACAATTCGTGGCGCGTCTCCGTGACCGTGCCCAGCATCGGGTTGATGCCGCCCCAGCCGGAGATCGTCTCCTTCGTGACCAGGGCCTCGCCTTCGGCGACGCCGCCGACGACTTTGCGGCCGTGCAGAACGATCGGTTCAGCGCTCATGGACTCACTCCGGTGAAGCGGCCGGTCACGGCGGCGTTGATGCAATCCTGGGTCGACCCGAACCAGGCCTGAATGCCCATGATCGCGGGTAAATAGTGGGTTTGTTTGGCCGAATCCAGCGCCGCGACCTTGGTGCCGGGCGGAACCGCCTGGCTGATCGAGGAGCAGGTGTCGGTGAGCAGCACGGCGCCCGCATCGCGCAGGCGCTTCGGCAAGCCTTCCGCCTCGGCCTTCGCCTTGACCGCGCGCGAGGTGAACACCCACAGCTTGCAGTTCTCGCTGACGCGCTTGCCGTCGAGCATGCGGGCGGCGTCGCGAATCTGGTCGAGCGAATAATGCGGGCAGCCGAGCATCACAAAATCGACATTCGGATCCGTCGCCTTGGAATTCAGATCCTCGTACACGCGGCGCCGCTCGGCCGCGCCGTAGCGGATCACCTCGACCGGCCGGCGCGGCCCGAACGCCGCTTCGACCGAGGGCGCCTCCGGGGTGATGCCGGCGATGTGATACATCTCGACGCCGCCGGAAGAGGCGGCGGCGGCGCCGAAGTGCTTGTGGCGGACGAGATCCGCGTTCGCGAACCGGCCTTTGAGCACCGGGATGCGCTCCTGCACGGCAGCGCCGACGAAGTACCCGAGCATGCCCCAGTCCATGATCGACTCGATCTCGATATCGACCTCGATCAAATGCGAGCCGAGGCGGTTCGCGTCGCGATGAAAGCCCCAGTCCGGAATCTTCCCGGTCAGCATCGCGGCGCTCGTGCTCTCGCGCCCCTCCGTGTTGGTGCGCGCGCCGAGCACCGAGTTGCAATAGACGACGGCTGAAGACTCCATCCAGGCGCAATGATCGCCTTTTTTCGGCACGTTGCCCGCCAAGTAGGGCGTGCAGGTCTTCAGGATCTCGACGCCGCGGCCCGCGATGAACGCCTCGCTCTCCTGGCTGATTTTGAACGCCTCTGGGCTAGCGCCGAGCGTTTGCCAATTTTCGGGATCGTAGCCGCCCTGCAAGTGACAGGTATGCGCGGCCGCGGGCGGGACTTCGACGAGTTCGTCGCTGTCCAAGTCGAAGTAGGAGAAAATGGCCTGATAGCCGCCGCCGCGCGGCTGGTAGAATTTTTGCAGGAACGGATTGGATGAGCCCGGCACGCCGGCGATGTTGTCGGTCGCCACCAGGCGTTCGGCGCCGAGCGCCTCGCCGTAGCGCACCAGGAGTTCCATCGCCTTCTGGCGCGCCTTGCCGCCGACTCCGTCGAGCATCGCCTGTTCTTCGCCGTTGAGTTTCATTTGCTGCCGCTCTCCTGGATTCGGTCGGAGCCGAACACCCGTCCTTGTTCGCGTTTGGCCACGGAAATGATGTAGGCGTGAATCGCCTCGACGTCCGGGGCGCTCACGCTGTCCGCGAACGAGGCCATGCCGCGATCGGCGCGCGCGCCTCCGAGGACGATCGAATCGAATTCGGCATGCGTCGCTGCCGACATGAAGCGCAGGTCCGGAATCATGCCGCTCGACACCAGATCGCCGCCGTGGCAGATGCGGCAGGTCTTGTTGTAGGCGGCTTCGCCGCGTGCGATTTCGGCGGCAGACGCGTTCGACGGCGGCGGCGGCGCAATGACGCGCCGTGGCGTCTGCGGCAGAGTCTCGCCGCCGCCGAGCTTGAACACGAGGAGCCGCGTCGGCGTGTCGTGGATCGCCGCGATGCCTCCGCCGATGATCGGCAAGGAGCCCGCCCAACCGGCCGAGACGGCGATGTATTGCTCGCCGTCGACCGAGTAGCTGATGGGTCCCGCGACCGCACCGGTGCCGATGTGCATGTGCCACAGTTTATCGCCGTTCGACGCCCGGTAGGCGACGAACTCCCCGCCCTGCGTGCCTTCGATCAGCAAGTTGCCTGCGGTCGTGAGGACGCCGCCGTTCCACGGGCCGCCGTGCGGGATGCGCCAGGCCTCTTTGTTCGCGGCCGGATCCCAGGCGAGCGTGAAGCCGGTCGCGGGGACGTTGGCGGATGCCGGCGGACGCTTCGCCTTGGGGTTCTGCGAGATGTTCCAGGCCATCGGATGGTAATCGAACGTGGTGGTGCGCGAATACGCCCAACCCGACTCCTGCGCCGGAAAATAAACGAGCCGCGTCAACGGATCGTAGGACATCGGCTGCCAGTTGTGCGCGCCGAACGGCGACGGCGAAACGACTTTCGCCTGCTTGTCCGTGTACAGGTTTTGCTCGTTCTCGACCGGCCGGCCCGTCTTCATGTCGATGCGTGAAGCCCAGGTCGTATGCACGAACGGCTGCGCGGACAGGAGCTTCCCGTTCGTGCGGTCGAGCACGTAGAAAAACCCGTCTTTCGAAGCCTGCATCAGGACCTTGCGCTCGACGCCGCCGATCTTGATGTCCGCGAGCGTCATCTGCTGCACGCAGTCGTAGTCCCAGTTCTCCCCGGGCACTTCTTGGTAGTGCCAAACGTACCGGCCGGTATCGGCACGCAGCGCGACGATCGAGCACAGGAAGAGGTTATCGCCGCCGCCGGGGCTGCGCAAATCGCGCGACCAGGCGTTGCCGTTGCCGGTGCCGACGTAGAGCAAATCGAGGTCGGGATCGTACGAGAACGCATCCCATGCGGGGCCGCCGCCGCCGCTCCTCCACCACTTTCCGTGCCAGGTCTTCGCGGCCATCGCCATCGCTTTCGATTCGAAGCCTTTCGCGGGATTCCCCGGCACGGTATAGAAGCGCCACTTGAGCTTGCCGCTGGTCGCAGCGTACGCGCTGACGTAGCCGCGCACGCCGAATTCGCCGCCGGCATTGCCGATGACGACGAGCCCGCGCACGACGCGCGGAGCACCGGTGATCGAATAGGGCTTATTGGGATCGGTCGTGCGCACGTCCCACAGCGGCTTGCCGGTGGCCGCATCGACGGCGAACAGTCGGCCGTCGATCGTCGCTGCGATCACGCGCCCCTTCCAAACCGCGAGCCCGCGCGACGCCGGGCCGCAGCACATATAGCGCAGCCAATCGTGCCGCGACTTCGGATCGTAGCGCCACAACAGGCGGCCGGTTTTCGCGTCCAACGCGTAAATCACGTTCCAGGCGCCGACCGTGTACATGACGCCGTCGACGACCAGCGGCGTCGTCTCGGAGCCGAGCTTCGTGTCTAAATCCAGGTACCAGGCGAGGCCGAGCCGGCCGACGTTCCGGTCGTTGATCGCCGCGAGCGGACTAAAGCGGCCTTCGCCGTAGGTGCGGCCGACGGTCATCCAATTTTGCGGTTCCTTGTCGGCGGCGATGATGCGCGCGCCGCCGACGTCGGCGACCGCGCCCTGCGCGGAAGCGGCGCCGAGGAACCAAAGACACGCGGCGATCATGCCGAAACGCGGCGACATCGCTCCCTCCTTAAACGCGGCGATCGAGGTTGTCGTACAGCCGCTTACTTAGCGCGGCCATGTCGATCCGGTGAACGGAGCCCGAGCCCGCCAAGTCGAGGCTGTGTGCCGCGGCGGTGCCCATCGCGATGCAAGGCCCCATGACCCGAATCGCCGACAGCGCATGCGAATCGCCGTCGACGCAGCGTCCCGCGGCGACGACGTTGTCCGCTTCGGCCGGCGTCATACAGCCCAACGGTATGTAATAGACGTGGTTGTCCGGCAGACGCTCCCAGTGTACGAGCTCCTTGGCATTGTGCAGTTCGACCCACCAGGCGCAGCGCGCGGCCGCATCCGCGGGGCGCACGCCGCTGCGGATTTCGTCGAGAGTCAGCTGCTTGCTGCCGACGATCCAGCGCGTCTGACGGATGCCGGGGTTGCCGTAGGCGCGGATGCGCGCGTTCGCGAAAATATGCCCGAACTCCTTGCGCAGGAACTCGAGCACCGCGTCGGCCTGCCGGCGCCCCTCGAACACCATGTTCGCGCTTTGCAGCGGGTCGAGCGGCGTTTCGAAATGGCTGATGTTCGCGAGCATGAAATTCTTGGCCGGGAAATGCATCAGGAAGCCGTCATGGCGCACCAAACCGTAGCTCTTGCCGCGCGCGGTCAAGCGCTCATAAATCTCCGGCATCTTCAATTCCTTGACCGTATCGAGGTTGTATCCCTCGATCAAGAAATTCAGCGATCCGAAAATCGGCGCAGTCGGTTCGCGCACCGCAAGCCCCGCCGCGAAGCTCAGCGTCGCGTCGCCCGAGGAATCGACGAAGCCGTTCGCCTCCACGCGCAATGCGCCGAAGCGCGTCGCAAAGTCGATGTGCTCGACCCGGCGGTTCTTGAAGGACACGTCCGTCAACACCGCGCCCACGACCGCCGTCACCCCCGCCTCCTGGATCTTGCGTTCCATCCACCGGCTGAGGCGCACCTCGTCGTACTGGAAGTTCACCGTCCAATGATGGTTGCGCAGCAGCGACCCCTCGGCCGTCATGTCCTTGATCAAATCGTCGGCGATGCCGTGCGTGATCTGGTAGGCCTCGGGCCCGTGCGTGTACAGGCCGATGATCGTGCCGATGATCGAGCCGATCGCCTGGCCGCCGATCGCGGGCGCGGCGTCGACGATCACGACTTTGCGTCCGAGCTTGGCCGCCTCGAGCGCCGCCGCGACCCCCGAGATGCCCGCGCCGAGCACGCAAATGTCGGCTTTGACCGTCTTTATGTCTCGCTGCGCCCCGCGGTGCACGGTGCGAGTGGCGATGATTTCATTGTCGGACATGATTCCTCTCTACGCTGATTTCCGTCAGGAGCGCTTGACCAAAACGGCGCCCGTGGACATCGGCTGCACGCTGCGTTGGTAGATCGACAGATAGCCGCTGGATTGCGGCAGCACCGGTTCACCCAAGCGCGCGCGGCGCGCCGCGAGCACCTCGGCGGGCACGAGTATTTCGAGCGACCGCCGGTCGACGTCGATCTCGATCAGGTCGCCGTTCTCGACCAGCGACAGCGGTCCGCCAACCGCCGATTCCGGCGATACTTCCGCCACCGTGAGCCCCTTGTTGCAAAGGCCGGACAACTGGCCGTCGGTGACGAAGGCGACGTCGCTTTGCAGTCCGGCGGAGTCCAACGCGAACACGACCGAGGACGCCGGGCCCGCCATGCCGGGACCGCCTTTCGGACCCATGCCGCGCACGACCAGCACGTCGCCGCGCTTGAGCGCTCCAGCGGCGATCGCCTGCATCGCGAGCGCGCCGTCGTCGAACACGACGGCCGGCCCCTTGAATTGCGCCTTGCGATCGAGGCCGCGCAGGCCAAGCTTGACGATCGCGCTTTCGGGCGCGAGCGAACCGTGCAGGATGACGATCGGCGCCTTGTCGGAGAAGGCCCGATTCAAGGGTCGAATCACCTCGGGGTTCGCGACCGTCACGCCGGCGAGATTCAGGGCGACGGTGCGGCCGGTGACGGTCAGCGCACTGGTGTCGAGCAGCGGCTCGAGCTGCTTCATCAACGCGCGTGCGCCGCCCGCGGCCTCAAACGCCTCGATCGTGTCCTCGCCGTTCGGGCGTACGGCCGACAGGACCGGCACCTGATCGCCGAGATCATTGAACATCTTGAACACATCGACGTCGACGCCGGACTCGACCGCGGTCGCCTGCAGGTGCTTGATGCAGTTGATCGAGCCGCTGACCGCGAGCACGGCCGCGACCGCATTGCGGAATGCGCCGGGCGTCAATATTTGCCGGGGCCGCAGATCCTCATTGACCATCGCGACGATCCGCTCGGCGCTGCTGCGCGCCGCGGCGAACATTTGCGGGCTGTTCGCGAGAACCGGTGCGCTGCCGGGCAGCGTCATGCCGAGCGCTTCGCATACGACATGCATCGAATTCGCGGTCGCCATGCCCGCGCAGACGCCCGGGCCCTTGATCGCGTTGTCGCTCATGCCGCGCAGGTCCGCGCGCGTCAATTTGCCGAGCGAGGCCTGGATCGTGCCGAGAAACAGGTCTTCGATGTCGACGTGCTTGCCCGCGTACCGGCCGCTCGGCTGGTAGCCGCAAATGACGAGAATCGTCGGAATGTTGAATCGGCCGGCAGCCATCAAATGCGCGGGCGGGGTCTTGTCGCACGACGACAGGCAAATCATGCCGTCGAGTTGCGCGCCTTCGATCGCGATCTCCATGTCGTTCACGATCAGGTCACGGCTGGCGAGAATGTAGCCGCCGGCCGAGCCTGCGCCGATGATGAAGTCGCTCGGAGCCGCCGTGCGCACTTCGAACGGCAGTCCGCCGGCCGCGCGGATCGACTCCTTAACGACTTTGGCGATGCCGTCCAGATGGCTGAAACAGATCGCGAGCTCCGAGGAGCTGTTGACGACCGCGATCTTCGGCTTTTGCATGTCTTCGTCGGAAATGCCGAGCGCCCGCCATTGCGCGCGGCGGATCGCTTCGCGCGGTGACCCAGGCTCGATGTAGCTGCGCAGTGGTTTTTTCATGTGCTCCCCCTGTGGATGCCGTGGAAACGCGGCGGATGGCCGCCCCTGCCGCCGGCATCGGGCGATGTTAGCGGCGGATGACAAAGCCGAGTAGCGCTATTGCGGCGCGATCAGCTTTCGCGATAAGCGAACGCCGTCCGGCTCACGAGCGCACTTGCATGCGCGCTTTCAAGAAGGCGACGAGTTCGCGCACCGCCGGCTTGCTCATTCTCATGCGCGGGACCAGAGCCCTGACCCAGAAGTTCGCGACCGGGAAGTCGTTCAGCAGCGGGATCAGCTCGCCTTTGGCGAGCGGTTCATCGGCGAGGAAGCGGGGCAGGATCGCGATGCCGAGGCCCCGCAGCGCCGCCTCCCGCAGCACGCGGCTGTCGCTCGAATGCATGCGCGAATGCACCTCGACGCTGAGCGCGCCGCGGGAGCTTTCGAAGACCCAGGTGGTGCGGAACAACACGGTCGTCAGGCATTCGTAATCGACCAGATCGGTCGGGTGTTGCGGCGGCGATTTGCCGACCAAGTAGGCGGGTGCACAGCACGTCACGAGTTCATAGGGGCATAGCGGCACGTCGATCACGTTCGGGTAGGAAACGGGCAGCGCACCTATTGCGAGGTCGAAACCCTCCTCCAGCGGATTGACCGAGCGGTCGACGAGGACGATCTCGAGGCTGATGCCGGGGTGTTCGACCTGGAAATCGGCGAACAGGCAGCCGAGCGACTCGGTCGTGATGGTCGTCGGGCTCTTGATCCGCAAGTGTCCCTCGAGACGGACCTGTTCCGTCTCGTTGGCGGCGAAGATCTCGTCGAATTCGGCCATCAAGCGCACGAATCGCGGCAGATATCGGTCGCCGGCCGCCGTCAGCGCAAGCCCGCGCGTCGAGCGCACGATGAGCTGCACGCCGAGACTCTTCTCCAATTGGGTGATCCGCTTGGTGATGACCGATGGCGCGACGCCCAGATCGCGCGCGGCGGCCGAGAAACTGTGCAGGCGCGCGACGCGCACGAACGCGGTGATATTCAGCAGATTATTGATGCCGTTCTCCCGGTGAGAAAGCTGATCGCGCTTTTTGTTGCATTCTGCACATCGAATTTAGGTGCTATGTTTTTTCTCCGTGCGCATCAATACCGCACCGCGGGATCATTACAAATTTAAGCGCGATTAGGGGGATTATTCATGAACTTAGCTCGTGCCCAACGAGTTTTCCGTAATGGAAAGCTATGCGCGTTGGTGGCCATTGCACTCGTCGGCGCCGCCCGCGCGGATACCGCTCCGCCGGCCGCGGGCCAACTCGAACAGATCGTCGTGACCGCGCAATTCCGCAAGGAAAAGCTCCAAACGACGCCTATCGCCATCACGGCGCTGACGGCCAACACCATCGTCGAACGGGGCCTCACCAACGTCACCGACATCGGCGCCCAGGTGCCCAGCACGATCATCCAGCCGCTCGGCGCCGGCTGGGGAGCGACGATGGCCGCGTTCATCCGCGGCGTCGGCCTCGGCGACAACATCCTGTCGTTCGAGCCCGGCGTGCCCATCTATGTCGACGGCGTCTACATCGGCCGCCCGCAGGGCGCGATGTTCGACCTTTTGGACCTGCAGCGCGTCGAAGTGCTGCGCGGCCCCCAAGGCACGTTGTTCGGCAAGAATGCGATCGGCGGCACGATCCGCCTGATCTCGAAGAAGCCGCAGGGCGACAACACCGGCTCGATGAGCGTGACGATCGGCAACTTTGGCCGCCTCGATGCGCGCGGCTCGTACGACATCAGCCTGATCAAGGACCGGGTGTTCGCGCGCTTCGCGTTCTCCAGCAAGAAAGCGGACGGCTGGTTCCATATCCTGGATTACGTCTGCGTGCATGGCCCGAATTCACTCGGCACCGGCGGTCCGGGCTTGCCTAACGGCCCCTACGGCGTGCCCGGCGGATATCCCGGCGGCCTGCCCGGAATACACCTGACCTCGGCGGTCGGCCCCGGCGGCAATTGTCAGGTCGGCACGCTGAACAATGAGAACATCCAATCCGGCCGCGCCGCGTTTCGCATCCTGACGAGTTCCAACAGCGAACTGAACATCATTGCGGACTTGGAGAGCCAGCGCCAGGAAGGCCCGGCCGACAAGTACACGGTGATCGACGGCAATAACGGCTTGAATCAATTCTGGAACGCCGCGTTCGTCGCGCCCGTGTACGGCGCCGGGGTCGCTTGGGACAGTCGCTTCGTCACGAACAGCATGTACACCAACTACAGTTCGTTCAACGATCCCTTGGCCGGCCGCTCGGTGCCGAACATCAACAACATGGATCACTGGGGCGTGTCGGCCGCGTTCGATTGGGACATTTCCGATAACATGCATTTCAAGTCGATAACCGCGTACCGGCGCTTCTGGAACACGTTCGGCCGCGATTCCGACGGCAGCCCGCTACCGAACAACTTCACCTATGACGACAGCCGCCACCGCCAGTTCACGCAGGAACTGCGATTGACCGGCAAGGCTGGAAAGCTCGATTGGGCGACCGGCGCGTTCTACTACGACGCGTACGATTCGAATCGCGGCTTCGACGTCCTGTATCCGACGGTCATCTACCAGCACGACTCCTACGATACGCAGACGACGAAGAACTGGGCGGTCTTCACGCAGGAAACCGAGCACTTTACCGACAAGTTCTCGTTGACCGGCGGCGTGCGCTACACGCACGACGAAAAGAACGCGCTGATCAATCTGACCGATTTCTTCGGCGGCGTGATCATCAACAACGACTACGTACCGTTGACCGCGACGAACACCGACTTCACGGTAGCGGCCGACTATCAGTGGACGCAGAACCTGATGACCTATTTGAAGTACGCGACCGGCTTCAAGGGCGGCGGATTCAGCGCGCGCCCGGCCGACGCGCTGCAAACGGCGCCGTTCAAGCCGGAGAAGTTGCGCACCTGGGAACTTGGCGAAAAGTCCGAATTTCTGGATCACCGCCTGCGGCTGAACACGGACGTTTATTTTTCCCGATATCTCGATCAGCAGACGTTCACGCAGACGACCGATGCGCTCGGCGTCAACTGGTTCCGCTATACGAACGCGGGCAAGGCCAAGATTTGGGGCATCGAGGCCGAAGTGCTCGCCGAGCCGATCGATCGACTGCAGATCAATTTTTCGAGCGGCTACTTGAATTACGACCTGTACGACCGCGAGAGCAACACCTTGCTGCTGATCAACAACGAGTGCGGCGGCCAGCGTTGTTACTCGCAGCGGACGCCGAAATTGACCGCGACGGCCGGCATGCAATACGGGATACTGGTGCCGGGCGGTTCACTGACCCCGCGCCTCGACGCCCAGTACCAGTCGAGGATCTACTTCACGTCGAACAACCAGGGCGAGCAAGGCGGCTACACGCTGCTGAACGGCCGCCTCACCTGGGAGACGGAGTCGAAGGATTGGGACATCGCCTTGTATGGGCGCAATTTGACGAACAAAGAGTACTTTGCCGGCAAATTGAGCCTGGTCGGCTTCTTCGGCCGCGAACAGGGCAATCCGTGAACTCCGCGCGAATGGGGACTTACGTTCGAGCGTAATTTCCATTGATCGATCGGGGGGCGGTCCGCCCGCGCCG
>DAIDVO010000139.1 GCA_027456085.1 Steroidobacteraceae bacterium
GCGCAGCCTAGCCATATGCGGCCTGCAGCTCGTAGCGGCCGCTCGTCGCGGCACCGGTCAGCAGCACTAGAATCACGGCACCGATCCTCGGCGTGATGATGGTACTATGCATGCATGCAAGTGTATCTGGTTGGCGGAGCCGTCCGAGACGCTTTGCTCGGCCTGCCCGTCCTGGAACGCGATTGGGTCGTCGTCGGCGGCACGCGCGCGGACATGTTGCGCATGGGGTATCGCGAAGTCGGACGCGATTTTCCGGTATTTCTTCATCCGCACACGCACGAGGAATACGCGCTCGCGCGGCTCGAGCGCAAAGTGGCCCCCGGATACCGCGGCTTCGAGATCCGATTCGATCCCGGAGTCACGCTGGAGGAGGATCTCGGCCGGCGCGACCTTTCGATCAACGCGATCGCGCGCGCCGCAGACGGCACGCTCGTCGATCCATACGGCGGCCGCCGCGACATCGACGCGCGCCTGTTGCGTCACGTGTCAGCCGCGTTCGTCGAGGACCCGGTCCGCGTACTGCGCGTCGCGCGCTTCGCGGCGCGCTTCGCGCCGCTGGGATTTCGGGTCGCCGCGGAGACGATGGCGTTGATGCGCGCGATCGTCGAGCGCGGCGAAGCGCGCGCGCTGGTCGCCGAGCGCGTATGGCAGGAAGCCGACAAGGCGCTGCGCGAGCCCGCGGCCGGCGAGTTCTTCCGCGTATTGCGCGACTGCGGCGCGTTGGCAGTCGTTTTTCCGGAAATCGACGCACTCTTCGGCGTCCCGCAACCCGCCGAATGGCATCCGGAGATCGATACCGGCATACACACGCTGATGGTGTTGGACCAGGCGGCGCTCCTCAGTCCCGACCCGAAAATTCGGTTCGCGGCGCTCGCGCACGACCTCGGCAAGGGGCAAACCCCGCGATCCGAGTGGCCGCACCATCGCGGACATGAAGAGCGCGGCGTTGCCTTGATCGAGGCGATGGCCGCGCGGCTGCGCATACCGACGGAATACCGCGATCTCGCCTCGATTGTCGCGCGCGACCACGGGCTCGTGCACCGCGCGCTCGAACTGCGGCCGTCGACCGTGGTGGCTTTGCTCGAGCGCAGCGACGCATTGCGCCGGCCGGCGCGCTTCTAGGAGGCGCTGATCGCGTGCGAAGCCGATGCGCGCGGCCGGCCGGGCTACGAGACCCGGGACTACCCGCAGCGCGCCTACCTCGGACGCGCGCAACGGACCGCCGCCACGATCAAACCGACGCCCGCCGATCTTGCCGCCTACCAGGGAGCGCAGATCGCCGAGGTCCTGCGCGAACGGCGCTGCGCGGCGATCGGTTCCTTGCGCGGGAACATCGCCGCGGACTGAATGGCTCGGTGCGCCGAGCCCGAAGGTCAAAGCGTGTGGCGCAGATCCCGCAGCGCAAAGCCGCTCAAGGCCGCATCGAGGCCGCGCCGCCAAGCCATCACCTTGAATCGCTCGCCCATTTCACCGGGCATCATCAGCTGCCGCGCCTGATTCGCGAGCCGCGCGAACCGATTCCGATCGTCCGCGGCGAGATCGCGCATGTGCTCGTCGATGCCCGTCGCCGCCAAGAAATAGGTTTGCGTCGTATAGCCCGCGATCTCGAAGCCGGCGCTGGCGCCCGCCTCCGCCAGGTGCGTGAAATCAACCCATGCGGTGATGTCCTGCATTCCCGGGCGGCGGAACGGATCGTCGACGACGCGCTGGCGGAAATGGCACAGCAACGTGCCGTCGCGCCGCTCCGGCATATAGTATTGCGCGCGCGGCAAGCCGTAGTCGATCCACAGTGCGACCCCGGCGCGCAGCGAACGCGTCACGCTTGCGCTCCAGGGAATCAGCTGGGGGCGGTATTCGGACTCGTAGCCGTCATCCCAGTGGTCGCCTAGGGTCGCGGCGAGCGCCTTGCTGTACGCCGCGAGCTGCGCGCCGCCGGGACGCGCCGCCCACACGAACTCTGCGCCCGCGCGCGCGACGCCCATTTCCTCGACGCGATCCCGGTGCCGGCGGAAGCGCTTCACCGGCAGCGCATCGAGCACCTCGTTCGCGACGATCATTCCGTCAAAGGCTGCCGCCGGCGGCGCATCGAGCCACGCGACGCGTGCGGCAAGATGCGGCAGCCGTTCGGCCAAATGGGCGCGCTGCCGCGCGCGCAAGTCCGCGCTCACTTCCAAGATCCAATAGCGTCGCGGCAAGAGTGCGGATTTCTCCAGGTTCTCGAGAATATCGCCCGACAAGCGGCCGCTGCCGGCGCCGATCTCCATGATGGAGCTTCCGGGCAAGGCCGCGAGCACCTCGGCGCACTGGCGCGCGATGCACGCACCGAACAGCGGTGATACTTCCGGGGCCGTCGTAAAGTCGCCGCCGCCGCCGAATTTGCGGGCGCCCGCGCTGTAATAGCCGAGCGCCGGCGCATACAGCGCCAAATCCATATAACGGTCGAAACCGAACCAACCGCCCGCCGCCTCGAGCGCCGCGGCGATATGATCGCGAACAAGCGCAGCATGCTGCGCCTCGGCCGCGCTGAACGCGGGTTCACCCTGCAATGGACTTCCGGTATCGTAGTTTCGCATGACGCCCAGCAACGAGAATTCAAGCCTTCGGGACCGGGTCGTGCTGATCACCGGCGGCGCGCACCGCGTGGGCGCGGCGATCGGGCGCGCGCTGCACGCGTCCGGCGCAAACATCGTGATTCATTATCGCTCCTCGGGCGCCGCGGCGAAAGCGCTGGCCGGCGAATTGAACGCAGAGCGCCCGCGTTCGGCGCTCTGTCACGCCGCGGACCTCTTGGATACGGATGCGATGGAGCCGCTCGTCGGGGCAGCCGTCGGCGAATACGGCGCGCTCGACATCTTGATCAACAATGCCTCGAGCTTTTATCCGACGCCGGTCGGGCGCATCACGCCGGACCAGTGGCACGATCTCGTGGGAACGAACTTGAAAGCGCCGCTGTTTCTCTCGCAAGCGGCCGCTCCCGCGCTGCGGGCGCGGCGCGGACTCATCATCAATCTCGTGGATATCCACGGCCTGCGGCCGCTGCGCGCACACCCGGTCTATTGCGCCGCGAAGGCGGGCCTGGCAATGCTGACGCGATCGCTCGCACGCGAGCTCGGACCCGAAATTCGCGTGAACGGCATCGCGCCCGGCCCGGTGCTCTGGCCGGAAGTCGAGCTGTCCGACGCGCTGAAGCAGGAAATCGTCGACAAGACCGCGCTGAAGCGCCACGGCTCGCCCGCCGATGTCGCGCGCACCGCGCTGTTCCTGGCCAAGGATGCGCCGTTCATCACCGGACAAATCATCGCCGTCGACGGCGGCCGGAGCCTTTGAGCGGGGTCGCGCAGCTGCTCCGGCCGACATCGCACCGCATCAAGGGCGACGCCGGACAAGCAGTACCCGTTCGCGTGGATTTGGTGAGAGTATCGGCCCCGAGTCCTGCGCAATCCCGGGGAACTGCAGTTGGGGGGAAGGAGCATGAATATTTCAACTCGAACCCGCGATCCATCGCGAGGCTTGCGGACGGCATCGGCAATCCGGCGACGCTGCGCGTTCAGCGCCGCGGCGCTGATGTTGGCGGGCGCGGCGTATGGGGCGCTCGCGGCGGATGCCGCCGCGCCGCCGGCGCAGCCTGAATTTGGCGGCCAGTGCGCCGAGAGCCTCGCCGAGGGCCGGCACGTCATGACCAATTGCAGCATTCGCTGGAGCGGCCCAGACGGCAAGATCTACTGCTTCGACAACGGCGCGGCCAAGACGCTGTTCCTGAAGAGTCCGGACCAGAATTTGGAGCGGGCGCACGAGTTCATCGCCGCGAGCAGCGTCGCGTCCACCGAGGAGGAGATGCAGTATTACACCGGCAGCGACGCCGAGGTGGTGGTCAAGAACCTGATCGATGCCAAGCTCCGGGCGAACGGCGGCGTGTTCCCGCTGGTCGACCCGCGCAACGGCGAGCATCTCCGTCTGATTTTCGACGGCATCGATTTCACGCGCACGATCGACGGCTACGGCTTCTTTCCCGACGTGAAATTTCATGATCAGGGCGATCTGCGCAAGAAATATCTGATCGATTTCTGGGTGGTGCCGGAACATGGGCAGCTCGAAACCCAGGAAACGCGGATATACAAGACGCCGTTGCTGGCCGACGGCAAATGGACGACGATGGAGCGCCAGCCGATTCCCTGGTGGTGGATACCGGCCTCGGAGCATCCGGGCAAAGTCGCGGCGAAACGCGGCTGGGAAGTGATGTCGGCGGTCGAACAGGATGCATTGCGAAAGAGCGCGCAAAACGGCGGTATTTTCCTGCTGAAGGACGACAAGACCGGCAAGACCCTGAAATTGAAATTCGTCGACACGCACCAGCCGGTCCGGCAACTCGACGGCAATGGCCATTATTTCGCGTGTACCGACTTCCGCACCGCCGGCACGAAAAATCAAATCTACGACATCGATTTTTGGATCGACGACAAGGGCGGCAAGATGTCCGTGGTGCAAACCAAAGTCCACAAGGTTCCGCAGTTCAAGGGCGGGCATTGGATCCAAGTGCCGCGATACGAATGGAAGGATCTCGGTAGTTCGCACGTCGTGCCCTGACGGGCGCCGCGCCGATTGCCGCGCTTGTCGCGAAAGTGCGTTTCTGCATTCAGGTCTCTGCGCCGTCCGCATTGTCCCAGGCGAGGATGGCCTCGGTGTTGTCGCGACCATAGCCGAGCTGGTCGCGCGCCTCGGCGAAGCGCTGGCTCACCAAACGCGCGAGCGGCGCATCGAACCTTACATCGTGCGCGAGATCCGCGGCGGTCTTCACATCCTTGGCGAGCAGGCCGAGCGCAAAGCCGGTCGCGAATTTGCCGTTCACGACGTGCTCCTGCATCACGAGCTCCGTGATGAAGCTGCGGCCCGTGGATGCATTGAGGATCTCCAGCATCCGTGTCGGGTCGAGGCCGAAGCGGCGACCCGCGATCAGCGCCTCCGCCGCCGCGGCGTAGGCAGCCGCCGCGACGAAGTTGTTCAGCGCTTTCATTGCGTGGCCCGTTCCCAGCCCCCCGGTTTCGAACAGGCGGTTGCCCATCGCCGCGAGTAGCGGCTTGACCCGTTCGATGGCCGACCGGGCATCGCCGCCGATCATGATGGCGAGCGTGCCGGTGATGGCGCGCGGCACGGCGCCCGACACCGGCGCATCGATCAGCGCAACACCTTGCCGGGCCAGGGCCGCGCCCAGCTGACGCGTTCCGGTGGGGTCCGACGAACTCATGTCGATGGCGATAGTGCCGGGCTTGAGCCGCTGCGCAAGCGCCTCGCGCAGGTACACGTCGCGCACGATCTGCCCCGTCGGCAACATCGTGACGAGAAATTCCGCCGTCGCGAGCTCGGCGAGCTGTGCGGCGCCACCGCAGCCATGTTCGGCGGCAAACTGCGCGACCCGGTCGGCGGCGCTGTCGAAGACGATCAGATCGTGGCCCGCCTTGCGCAGGTTCTTGGCCATAGGCCAGCCCATGTTGCCGATACCGATGAATGCAATGGTCATCGGCTTACTGCGCCGTCTGCGCGGATGCGGCGATCTTGGCCAGAACCTCGCCCGCCGCGGCGAAGGCTTCGACGCCGGCCGGGATGCCCGCGTACACGACGCTATGCAGGATCGCCTCGCGGATCTCCTCCTGCGTGGCGCCGTTCGCGAGCGCACCGGTCACGTGCACCTTGAGCTGGTTCGGCTTCGCGAGCGCCGTGAGGACGGCGATCGTCAGCAGACTGCGCGTCTTCAGGTCGAGGCCGGGGCGGCTCCAGGTCTCGCCGAAGCAGTAGCGGGTGACGAGTTCCTCGAACGGCCGATTGAGCTCGGTGGCCTGGGCCAGGCGCTGTTCAGCCCCCGCCGGCCCGAACATGTCCCGCCGGATTTTCATGCCGGCGGCAAATGCCGCATCATCGTTGTCGTTGCTCACCGTGGTAGCCTCCCTGGAGCATGTTGTGTGTGCGCCCGGGGCAGCACTCGACCCACCGGGGTAGGAAGCTTCGCCTGAAAGGCCGCGCTCCGCAATGCGGCTGCGGTGCCCGCAGCGGACCGCCGGGACGTAAGCCATACGGCTTCAGGTCGTCGTCACGACCTCGCCATTCTTGAGCGGAAGGGTCTTGCCGGGATCGTGGTCCATATGCACGCGATGGCGCTTGCCGTTCAGCACATAGGTCACTTCGTAGCCGGCGGGCACTCTGGAAATGTCATAGGCGGTGATGCAGCGCTGTTCGGTTGTCGTGTAGGTGTTTCCTTGCTGAACCCGCTGTTCGATTTTATTTCCGGCATAGCCACCGGCCGCAGCGCCGGCGACGGTCGCCAGGACTTTGCCGCTGCCGCCGCCGACGCGATTGCCGAGCAGGCCGCCGATGACGGCGCCGATGCCGGTGCCCGCGAGCCGATTGGTATCCTGGGGCCGTTTGACCCGAGTCACCTCTTCATTGCGGCATTGCCGTCGCGGGGATCGAATCGTTTTGTTCAACGCGCGCACGCTGATGACTTCGGCACCATGCGCTGCGCCGATCATCCGATATCCCGCAAATGCGCCGCCGGCCGTGACCGCAATCGCGCCGAGCACCGTACCAACCACCAGGGATTTGTTCATGTATTCCTCCTTCATCGAGAGAATCGGCGTCGCCGCGCGCGCTTGCCGCGCTGCCGCCTGACGAGGACCCAGGGAAGTCATTAGAGCGCAGATGGCGGTTGAAGAAAAATTCCGTCGTCGATTGGCGACGATATCTGCTGCGCGTAGCATGAACCGGTCGTTCCGCACGAGATTTCGATGGCGGCTGCGCATTTTGGGCAAATTCTCACACTCCACGTAGGCTGCGTCGCGTTGTCCGGCGGGCTGTTTTCCGTCCGTGGCCTGTTGCGCGTCGCCGGCAACCCCGCCGCGAATCACCCGCTGCTGCGCATGTCGGCAGTCGTGATCGACACGACACTGCTGACGGCGGCCGTATTGCTGACGTTGATCGTGCACCAATACCCGTTCGTGAACGCCTGGTTGACGGCCAAGGTTCTGCTGTTGACGGTCTATATCGCGCTCGGCACGATCGCGCTGAAGCGCGCGCAAACCCGCGCGGTGCGCATCGCGGCGCTGCTGGCGGCATGGACGACGTACGCGTTCATCATCGGCGTCGCGGTCACACGCGACGCCTTCGGCTGGCTGAGTTTGCTGCCAAGGTAGCGCCGTGGCGGCGAGCCGCTCCCGAATCAGACGGTGACGACGATCTTGCCAAGCTGCTCGTTCGATTCGAGGTAGCGATGCGCGTCGACGATCGCGGCGAGCGGGAACGTTTTCGCGATGATGGGCTTGAGGCGGCCCGCGGCAAGTCCCCGCAAAATCAAGGCCTTCGCGCGCTCGAAGCGCCCGGGATCGGTCCAAATCGACGAGGCCACCCAGCCGCGCAGGCTCAAGCCTTTGAGCGCGGCCTGCCAGTGGGGATACGGCGTCGGCTGTCCGCTGAGGCCGCCGTAGATGATCAAGATCCCCTCCGTGGCCATCGAGTTCGCGAGCGCCTCGACGAACGGCCCGCCGACGGGGTCGAACACGACGCGCGCGCCTTTGCCGCCGCTGATGCGCATGACCTCGGCGGCGACGTCGCACTCTGCGGTCGCGATCACGTGCGCGGCGCCGTGGGCCTTGAGCGCGTCCGCTTTGGCGTGATGGCGCGTTGCCGCGATCGGCACCGCGCCCGCCCAATTGGCGAGCTGAATTGCGGCGAGACCGACGCTGCTGGATGCGGCCGGGATGAGGACATAATCGCCGATGCCGACTTTGCCGACTTCGACGATCGCCAATGCCGTGAGGTACTGCATCCAGATCGACGCCGCCTCGATCGGCGACAGGCTCGCAGGCGCCTTTACGAGGCTGCGCGCAGGCACGATCGCCGCTTCCCCGTAGACGCCGTACGTGCCGAGCGCGAACGTCGGCAGAATCGAGACGCGCTCGCCCGGCGCAAAACCCTGCACGCCGGCGCCGACCGCCTCGATCGAACCGGCCGCCTCGTAGCCCATTAGGCTCGGCAGTTTCGGCGTCACGCGGTATCCGCCGGCGCGGAACAGCGCCTCCGATCGATTCAAGCCGATTGCTTCGATGCGGATTCGCGCCTCGCCCGGACCCGGCTCACCGACGTCGATGTCCTCGATCCCAAGGACTTCCGGCCCGCCGGTTCGATGTATGCGTGCAATGCGGCTCATTGGGCACTCTGCGGGCCCGAAAGCCTGCGCCACGCGGCCAGGTCGTCGCGATCGCGCTCTACGATGATCCCGACGTCGCGCGAACTGCGGATCGCGCCGGGCTTGCTCAACGCGACGCGCACCGTGGCGACGCCGAATTCGTCGATGATCAGCATCGCGATGTTTTCGGTCAGGGTCTCGACGAGGTGAAATCGGGAGGCCTCGATGAACGCGAGCACGCGCTTCGCGACGCGCTTGTAGTTCAGCGTATCCTCGATCGAATCGCTGAGCGCGGCCTTGCGCACGTCGGCGCCGAACTCGATGTCGACGATCACGGTTTGCTTGACCTGCCGCTCCCAGTCGAAAATTCCGATGATCGCCTCGGTCTTCAGCGCGTGGATGAAAATCTTGTCCATGGAAACCGTCAACCCCCCGTTGTTGCATCCTCGCCGAGCGGCCACGAAGCGCGCGCGGCCGGCGCCACGGCGGCGTCCGCGCCAGCCGCGAGCCGCATGCAGCCCGCGAGCGCGATCATCGCACCATTGTCGGTACAGAATTCCGGCCGTGGGAAAAACGCTTCCGCACCGCTCTCCTGTGCGACCGACCGCAGCCGCTCGCGCAAGCGCCGATTTGCGCCGACGCCGCCCGCAACGACCAGGCGCCGATGCCCGCTGAGCCGCAGCGCACGCCGGCATTTCTCGCTCAAAGTGTCGACGACGGCGTCTTCGAAACCCCGCGCGACGTCGGCGCGCAGCGCGTCGGTCAGCGCGCGGCCGCGCAAGGCTACCCGGACCGCGGTCTTCAGGCCACTAAAACTGAACTCGAGACCGGCGCGGTCGAGCATCGGCCGGGGGAAGGCGAACGCTCCGCTGCGGCCGAGTTCGGCGAGCGCGGCGAGCGCGGCGCCGCCGGGATAGGGCAGCCCCAAGAGCTTCGCGGTCTTGTCGAACGCCTCCCCGGCCGCATCGTCGAGCGACTCGCCGAGGATGCGGTAGCGGCCCATTCCGGCGACATCGACGAGCTGGGTATGGCCGCCCGAAACGATCAACGCGAGAAACGGGAATTGCGGGGGACGCGGCTCGAGCAGCGGCGCAAGCAGGTGTCCCTCCAAGTGGTGGATGCCGATCGCGGGCTTGCCCCACGCATATCCAAGGCTTTTCGCGAATCCGGCGCCGACGATCAAGGCGCCGATCAAGCCCGGACCCGCCGTGTAGGCGATTCCGTCGATCGAGGCCGGGTCCGCGCACGCCTCGGCGAGCGCCTCCCGCACCAACGGCAGCAGGCGGCGCACGTGGTCGCGCGAAGCCAGCTCCGGAACCACCCCGCCATAGGCCTGATGCAATGCGATCTGGCTGTGGAGCCGGTTCGCAAGCAAGCCGGAGTCTGCATCATAGACGGCGACGCCGGTCTCATCGCAAGAGGTTTCGATACCGAGAATACGCATAATTTTGCCTTTTCAGCGGGGCCGCCGTAGAATGCGCGCCCCTGTCGCCAAATGCCGGCGGCGCGTTCCGTTGACTATTGAGGTTTGAATGCCCAGCGTTCGTGTTCGCGAAAATGAATATTTTGACGCCGCATTGCGTCGATTCAAGCGTGCTTGTGAAAAAGCGGGCGTTCTAACCGAGCTTCGCCGCCGCGAATTCTACGAGAAGCCGACCCAGGAGCGTAAGCGGAAAAAGGCGGCAGCGGTCAAGCGCCATCTGAAGCGCCTGTCGCGCGAGAATATGCGCGGCATGGGTGGCGGCGCGGCGTCGAGCCCGCCGGCTGCGGCTCCGTCTCGACAGTACTGACCGATCCACTGCATCGATGCCGCTCAAGGAGCGCATTACCGATGACATGAAGGCGGCAATGCGTTCCGGCGAAAAGGAACGCCTTGGCCTGATCCGCATGATCACCGCGGCGATCAAGCAGCGCGAAGTCGACGAGCGCATCAGCTTGGACGACAGCCAGGTGCTCGGCGTGCTTGAAAAAATGATCAAGCAGCGCAAGGAGTCGGTGGTTCAATTCCAGGCCGGCAACCGCCAGGATCTGGTCGACAAGGAAGCGGCGGAAATCGCGCTGCTGCAAGGCTATCTACCGGCCGCATTGAGCGAAGCCGAGATCGACGCGCTGATCGCGGAAGCGATCGCCGCCACGGGCGCAGCCAGCATCAAAGACATGGGCAAAGTCATGGGGCTGGTCAAGGGCAAGGCCGCCGGCCGGGCCGACATGGCCGCCGTCGGCGCGAAGATCAAAGCCAAGCTCGGCGCCTGACCGCGGGCGGTCCATGGCCGGCCGCATCCCTCAATCGTTCATCGACGAACTCGTCGCACGCTCGGATATCGTCGAGATCATCGGCGCGCATGTCGCGCTGAAGAAATCGGGCCGCGAGTTCAAGGCCTGCTGTCCGTTCCACAGCGAAAAAACCCCGTCCTTTTGGGTCAGCCCCGAGAAGCAGTTTTACCACTGCTTCGGCTGCGGCGCACACGGCACGGTTTTGGGGTTTCTGATGCAATACGAGAAGCTCGAGTTCCCCGAGGCCGTCGCACAACTCGCCGAACGCGCGGGCCTCGAGATGCCGCGCGAGGCGCAAGCTGCGCGCGAGCCCGGCGGCGTCGATCTTTACGCGCTCATGGCGCAGGCGGCTCGCTTTTTCGAGCAAAACCTGAGCGACAACGCGCGCGCGCGCGCCTATCTTGCGGGCCGCACAATCGACGCGGCGACCGCGGTTAAATTCGGGCTCGGCTACGCGCCGGATTCGTGGAACGCGTTGCTGAATCGGTTCGGCCAGAGCGAGCATGAGCGCGGCAAGCTGCTGCAGGCCGGACTCATCATAGAGCGCGACACGCGCGGCGGCGAACGCCAGCCCGGCTTCTACGACCGTTTTCGCGATCGCCTGATGTTCCCGATTCGCGATGCACGCGGCCGTGTCATCGCGTTCGGCGGCCGCGTCATCGACCAGGGCGAGCCCAAATACCTCAATTCGCCGGAAACCCCGCTGTTCCACAAGGGCCGCGAACTGTACGGCTTGTACGAGGCGCGCCAAGCGCACGCCGATTTCAAGCGGCTGATGATCGTCGAAGGATACATGGACGTCGTCCGCCTGCATCAATCGGGGATCACGTACGCGGTCGCCACGCTCGGTACCGCGACGACGCAGGAGCATCTGCACAAGATTTTCAGGATCACGAACGAGGTGGTGTTCTCGTTCGACGGCGACCGCGCTGGCCGCGCGGCGGCCTGGCGGGCGCTGGAAAACGCACTGCCGCTGGCGAGCGATGGCCGCGAACTGAAGTTCTTGTTCCTACCCGAGGGCCATGACCCCGACACCTTGGTCGCGGCCGAGGGCGCGGCAGCCTTCGAAAGTCGATTGAAGTCGGCGCTGCCGATGTCCGAATACCTGCTCAAGCAGCTCGTCGAGCAGGTCGATCTGGCGCACGTCGACGGCCGCGCGAAATTGGCGGCGCTCGCGCGTCCGCTGTTCGCGCGGATGCCGGACGGCGTCTACCGCGAATTGCTCGCGGACCGGCTTGCCGGCGAAATTCGCATGCCGGCGGATAAATTGAAGGCGCTGCTCGCGCCGCACGAGCCCAGGCGCGTGCCGGCAGGCAGGCCGCAGCCCGAGCGCCCCGACCGCGGTCCCCCGCATCACGGCGGGCATGCGGCGAGCGCCGGCCGCGGCAACTTGCTGCGCCAGGCGATCAGCCTGGTGTTGCACCATCCGGCCGCGGCGCGCGCGATCCGGGGTTCGGACCTGCTTGGCGGAATCGACCGGCCGGGCGTCGACGTACTGCGCACTCTGCTCGAACAGGCGGCCTCGGTCGATGCGCCCACGACCGCGATGCTGCTCGAGCGCTGGCGCGACCGCCCGGAATTCGACCGTCTCGCGGAGTTGGCGGCGCGCTCGCCGCTCGTCGCCGACGGCGCGGCCGCGGCGAGCGAGCTTAAGACGGCCGTCGAAAAACTGGCCGAAGAGTACCGAACGGGCCGCCGCATGGATGAATTGCTGCAAAAAGCCCGAGAATCGGGCTTGAATTCCGATGAAAAAGCGGAATTATCGTTCCTATTGAAGGCTAAAAGCCGCCTCGAGAGCGGTTCTTGAGATGGCAAGCTTCGATTGGCCGCCGCAAGCAACGCAAGTGGCTAGAGAATAGCCAAAAACGTATACTAGCCGGCTTCGCGTTTTATTTCCCAACGTCATTTATACGGGGCGTCCACTTTGACCAAAAAAGCGCCACAAGGCACCGCGACTCAAATCGCCGACGAACGTCAGTCGCAGCTGAAATTGCTCATTGCGCGCGGCAAGGAACAGGGCTACCTCACCTACGTCGAAGTCAACGACCATCTGCCGAGCGAAATCGTCGATCCTGAACAGATCGAAGATATCGTCAACATGATCAATGACATGGGCATCCCGGTCTATGAAAAGGCGCCGGATGCGGAGTCGCTGCTATTGACGGATGCGACCGCGGCCCCCGACGAAGAAGCCGTCGAGGAGGCGACCGCGGCGCTCGCGAACCTCGATGCCGAGTTCGGCCGGACGACCGATCCGGTGCGCATGTACATGCGCGAGATGGGGACCGTGGAGCTTTTGACCCGCGAGGGCGAGATTCGCATCGCGAAGCGCATCGAGGAAGGTCTCGAGGCGGTCAAGATCGCGCTCGGCAGCTATCCGGGCACGTACGACCTGCTGCTCAAGCACTACGAATCGGTCAAAGCCGGGCAGATGCGCCTGGTCGACGTGATCACGGGCTTCGTCGACCCGAACGCTCCCGATGAAATCGCGCAGCCGCAAAACCCGAAAATGATGGCGATGGAGCCGGAAGAGGCCGGTGACGACGACGGCGACGACGAGGAGGAGGAGGAGGCGATCGACACGGGTCCGGACCCGGAGGAGGCCGCCAAGCGCTTCACGGCGATCGCGAAGGCCCACCACCAATACGTCAACGCGCTCGACAAGCTGGGTTCGAAGGACCCGAAAGCGCTCAAGCTGCGCAAGAAGATCTGCGGCGAGCTCATGGAGCTGAAGCTCTCGCCGAAGATGTTCGATCAATTGATCGACAATCTGCGCCAGCACGTGACCGAGGTGCGCCTGCTGGAACGCGAAATCATGTTCCTGTGCATCAAGCAGGCCGGCATGCCGCGCAAGGACTTCATCTCCACGTTCCCGAAGAACGAAACCAGCACGCGCTGGCTCGACAAGCACATCAAGGCGAAGAAGCGCTATTCCGCACCGCTCGCGAAATTCAAGGAAGAGATCGAGCGCCGCCAGAACAAGCTCAAGGAGATGGAGGGCTTGTTCCATCTGTTGATCAGCGAGATCAAGGAAATCAACCGCGAAGTGTCCATCGGCGAAGCCAAGGCGCGCCGCGCGAAGAAAGAGATGGTCGAGGCGAATTTGCGTCTCGTGATCTCGATCGCGAAGAAGTACACGAACCGCGGCCTGCAATTCCTGGACCTGATCCAGGAGGGCAACATCGGCCTGATGAAGGCGGTCGACAAGTTCGAGTACCGCCGCGGCTACAAATTCTCCACCTACGCGACCTGGTGGATCCGGCAGGCGATCACCCGGTCGATCGCCGATCAGGCGCGCACCATACGCATTCCGGTGCACATGATCGAGACGATCAACAAGTTGAACCGCATCTCGCGGCAGATGCTGCAGGAGATGGGGCGCGAGCCGACGCCGGAAGAACTCGCCGTGCGCATGGAGATGCCCGAGGACAAGGTGCGCAAGGTGCTGAAGATCGCCAAAGAGCCGATTTCGATGGAGACGCCGATCGGCGACGACGAGGATTCTCACCTCGGCGACTTCATCGAGGATACCTCGGTGTCCTCGCCGATCGATTCGGCGACGACGGAGAGCTTGCGCGAGACCACGCATTCGGTGCTCGCACAGCTGACGCCGCGCGAGGCGAAGGTGCTGCGCATGCGGTTCGGCATCGACATGAATACCGATCACACGCTCGAGGAAGTCGGCAAACAATTCGACGTGACGCGCGAGCGCATCCGGCAGATAGAGGCCAAAGCGCTGCGCAAGCTGCGGCACCCGAGCCGCAGCGAGCAGCTGCGCAGCTTTCTGATGGACGACTAGGCCGAGCCGCCCCGCGGCCGAGGCGCGGGCGCCCCGCCGGCGAGGCCGAACTCGGCGGCGAGCAGTTCATAGGAACGGCTGCGCGCGGCGGGATCGAATGCCCAGGTGTTGACGACGATCTCGTCGAGCTTCAGGCGCTCGCCTAAGGCCGCGATGCGGCCCGCGACTTGCACAGGAGCGCCGACGATCGCCTTGCCGCGCAGCTCGTCTATGAGCGCGCGTTCCGCGGCGCTGTAGGGGTGGGCGGCGGCGTCTTCCGGCGGGATCAAGGGCTCGCGCAGGCCCTTCTGAAAACCGACGCGCCAGTGCTCGCGCGCGCTCGCCAAGCGCCGCGCCTCGCCTTGCGTATCCGCTGCGAGCGCCCAGATGCAGATCGTCGCCTGCGGCGCCGGATGACGGGCGCTCGGGCGGTAATTGCGGCGGTAGAGCTCGAGCGCCTCCTCGACGCCGGCTCCCTCTTGAAAGAAATACGCGAACGCATAGGGCAACCCGAGGTAGGCGGCGAGCTGCGCGCCGTAGTCGGAGCTGCCGAGAATCCAAAGCTCGGGACTCGTCGGCCCCGTCGGATGCGCGGCGATCGCGTGAAACGGATGCGACTCGGGCAGCGCGTCGCCGCAAACCCAAAGGCGAAGCTCCTGCACCTGGCGTGGAAAGTCATCCGCGTTCGCATGAGGATTCAGGGCGAGAGCGGTCAACGGATCGGATCCCGGGGCGCGGCCCACCCCTAAGTCGATGCGTCCCGGCGCGATCGCCTCGAGCACCCGGAATTGCTCCGCGACCTTCAAGCTCGCGTAATGCGGCAACATCACGCCCGCGCTGCCGACGCGGATGCGCGCCGTCGTCGCGGCCGCCGCCGCGATCAGAATTTCCGGCGCAGAGCCTGCGATGCTCGCGCTGTTGTGATGTTCGGAAACCCAGAATCGATGGTATCCGAGCGCATCGCAGGTGCGCGCCAGTTCAAGCGATGCGCGGATCGCCGCGTCTTGCGCCGATCCTAACGCTGCCGGAGATTGATCGAGCACGGACAATTTCACGCGATGTCACTCCCGCCGCCGCCTGGAGGCGATGCATTCTACCGCGGCGGCGGCCCGACGATTGCAATCCGCCGCAAATCTCGCGGACGCATCCGCCAGCCGGCGCTGCCGCGTCCGCGGGCCTTGGATTGACGCGATGCACGCCGATAAGTAGATGTCCTTATGTTGGCGCCGCCCGGACCTAGGTATCGTTCGCGCGACGATAAGAAATTGGCGCGATGCCCGCGGGAATCATGCCCATGGGCCGTCCCATCAGCGAGAGGATGATTACAGATGATTCATACATACCGCATTTCATTCCGCCGGTTCCTGCCGCATTTGTCCGCGATCGCATTATGTGCGGGGCTGGCGTCGCCGAGCTGGGCGGTGCCGAGCTTCGCGCGCCAGACCGGCATGGCCTGCGCGGCCTGCCATACCGTCTTTCCGGAGCTCACTCCGTTCGGGCGCGAGTTCAAATTGAACGGCTACGTGCTCGACAACATGAAGCAGATCACCGGCATCACGACCGAGGACCGCTCGACCATGGCGCTGAACCAGGTGCCGCCGGTCAGCGTGATGCTGCAGATCTCCTATACCCACACCGGCACGGCGCTGCCGGACAGTGTGATCTCCGGTGCCCTCGCGAAGGACGGCGACGTGTTGTTCCCGCAACAGGCGAGCATTTTCTACGCCGGCAAGATCGCCGACAATCTCGGCGCGTTCGTGCAGCTGACCTACGACGGCGTCGGCGACACCTTCGGCTTCGACAACACAGACATCCGCTACGCCCGCCACGTCGATCTGGGCTCCATGGGCGGCAACAAGGATCTCGTGATTGGCGTCACGCTCAACAACAACCCGACGGTGCAGGACCCGTGGAATACCACGCAAGCCTGGGGATTCCCCTATTCGGGCAGCAGCGTCGCACCGGGTACGAACGCGTCGACGAAGCTCGACAGCGGCGGAATCGGTCAGAGCGCGGCGGGCCTCGGCGTCTACGCGTGGTGGCATCACAGTCTGTACGCGGAGCTGACGCTGTATTCGGCGGCGTTGCGCGGCGGCACGCACCCGCTCGACAGCGCCCAGGCCGCGGTCATCCACGGAATTTCGCCCTACTGGCGCCTCGCCTATGAATATCGCTGGAATCGCAATTCGCTGATGGTCGGCACCTATGGCATCGACGCGAAAATGCATCCCGGTGCGGGGACGGCCCTCCAGGGACCCACCGACGAGTACCTGGACGTCGCCGGCGACGTCCAGTACCAATACATCGGCGAGGACCACCTGTTCACGCTGATGTCGACGTACATCGACGAGAAGCAGACGCTCGATGCGAGTGCTGTCGTGGACGGCTTCGCGTCGAACAGTCACAACACGCTGAAGACGCTGAAGATCGTCGGTGAGTACTACTACCAGCGCATGATCGGCGGCTCGGTCGGCTACTTCAATACGACCGGCACCCAGGATGCGCTGCTGTATCCGGCGGCCGCCGTCAGCGGCAGCTACGCAAACAGCCCGGATTCGCGCGGCGAAGTGTTCGAGCTGAACTACCTGCCGTGGTTGAACACGAAGATGCAATTGCAGTATGTGCACTACGACAAGTTCAACGGCGGTACGTCGAACTACGATGTGGGCCCGAGTCCCTACGCCTACGGCACGACAGGATACGTCGCCGGACGCAGCGCGTCCGACAACGACACGCTGTACCTGCTCGCCTGGCTGAATTTCTGACGCGGCACGATCAAACGAAATGCGGAGTGGACGAGTTATGAAGCTAAGACATGTCTTGACACTGACCCTCGGCGCGTGTGTCGGCCTCGGCGCGATCTCGCAGGCGCAGGATCTCGCGAGCAAGCAGGATCAGGCCGAACTGAAGACGACGCTCAACAATTGCGCGGTATGCCACGGGCTGCACGGCCACAGCGGCTCGCCGACGTTCCCGAATCTCGCGGCGCAACAACCGGTCTACCTCGAGAACCAGCTCAAGGCCTTCAAGAACGAGACCCGCGGCGATCCCGACGCCCAGGCCTATATGTGGGGCATGGCATCGCAGCTGAGCGACGCGATGATCCCGCAGATTGCGGAATATTTCTCCAAGCAGCCGCCGCCGCCGGCGGTAACCGGCGATGCGGCGCTGATCGCGAAGGGACGGAAGATTTTCACCGAAGGCCTGCCTTCGCAGGGTGTCCCGCCGTGTGCGAGCTGCCATGGACCGCAGGCTGCCGGACGCGACATGTTTCCGCGCCTTGCCGGCCAGCACGCGCCGTACCTGCTGAAACAGCTGCTCGTGATTCAGAGCGTCTTGCGCACGGCTCCCGTGATGCATGGCGTCATCAAGGATTTGACGCGCGATCAGATGCAGGCGGTCGCCACGTATTTGGCGTCGATTTGATTCAGGATTTGATTTTCAACGGTTTGATCTAGGGCCGGCATCCCCCATGTCGGCGCCCCTGGGCGACACCCCGCAGATCCCTTACGATCGGCGGGGTGTTCGCCGCTTTTAGCCGCTGCCTGGCGCATCGAGACAAGTCGGCGACGCAATATGATCAGCCGCATAACTCCGCCTTGACCATACTGAGGGCCTTAAGCCCCGGAGGTCACGGAGAACGAAGATGGACGAGCAGCAAGCGGAAACCGGCCGGGGCCGTCGTCCCAGCGGGCGTGATGCGAAACGGGCCTCGCGCGCGGCACGCGCGGGATCGTCGGTGCCCTACATCACGCGCAGGATTCCGTACTACGAAGTGCTCGGCGAAGAGGGCTTGGAGACGCTCGAGCGCAATGCCGACACGATACTCGAGGAAGTCGGCATCGACTTTCGCGACGACCCCGAGGCGCTCGAGATTTGGAAGGCCGCCGGCGCCGACGTGCGCGGCGAGCGCGTGCATTTCGCGCGCGGCATGTGCCGCACCCTGATTCAGAAATCGGCGCCGCGCGAATTCACGCAGCACGCGCGCAACCCCGCGCGCAGCGTGACTATCGGCGGCAAGAACACCGTATTCGCTCCGGCCTATGGCTCGCCGTTCGTGCGCAACCTGGACGAGGGCCGGCGCTACGCGCGGATCGAGGATTTCCGCAATTTCGTCAAGCTTGCGTACCTGTCGACCTCGCTGCACCACTCCGGCGGCACGATCTGCGAACCGGTCGACCTGCCGGTCAACAAGCGCCACTTCGACATGGTCTACAGCCATCTGAAGTACAGCGACAAGCCGTTCATGGGTTCGGTCACGGCGCCTGAGCGTGCGGCCGATTCGGTCGCTATGGCGGACATCGTTTTCGGCGACGAATTGACCGACCCACTCACGGGCCGGCCGAAGACGACGATCATCAATCTGATCAACGTCAATTCGCCGATGACCTACGACGCGACGATGCTCGGCGCGGCCAAGGTGTATGCGCGCGCGAATCAGGCGACGATCATCACCCCGTTCATTCTCGCGGGCGCGATGTCGCCGGTGACGGTCGCGGGCACGATCGCGCAGACGCTCGCCGAGGCGCTCGCGGGACTCGCGTTCGTGCAGCTCGTGCGCCAGGGCGCACCGGTCGTGCTAGGCAGCTTCGCCTCGTCGATTTCGATGCAATCCGGCGCGCCGACCTTCGGCACCCCGGAGCCCGCGCTCGTGCTGTACGCGATGGCGGCTCTCGCGCGGCGCTTACGGGTCCCGTTCAGGTCGGGCGGCAGCCTTTGCGCATCCAAGATTCCCGATGCGCAGGCGGCTTTCGAATCGGCCAATACGCTGTTGCCGACTTGCCTCGCCGGCGTCAATTTCGTGCTGCATACCGCCGGCTGGCTCGAAGGCGGGCTCGCGATGGGCTACGAGAAGTTCGTCATGGACGCCGATCAGGCCGGCATGATGCACACGTTGCTCGCAGGCGTCGATCTCTCGGCGAACGGACAAGCGCTCGAGGCGATACGGGAAGTCGGACCCGGCAAGCATTTCCTCGGGTGTGGACACACCCAGGCGAATTTCGAGAACGCGTTCTATCGCTCGCCGCTCGCGGACAACAACAGCTACGAGCAATGGGAAGCCGAGGGCGCGACCGACATGGCCAAGCGCGCGAACGGCCTGTGGAAGAAGATGCTCGCCGAATACGTCCCGCCGCCGATCGATCCGGCTATCGACGAGGCGCTTCTCGACTATATGGCCCGCCGCAAGGAGTCGTTCCCCGACTCAAACGTTTGAGGCGCGCCGGCCCCGGCGGCCCCGGGTCTCTGTTTGGCTCGTCGAATCCTTGGGCGCAGGCAGATCGACGACCTTGCGCAGTTCGGCGTACGCGGCGCTCTTGTGCGGAATCGCCATGGCTTCGACGAAATGGTGCTGGAAGCGCGGTTCGGTCGCGGTTTCCATCTTCTCGATGCGCCGCACGAGGGACTCGATGACGCCGCGCGAGCTCGCGTCGAGCAACGCGATGCGCGCCCCGGTGCCGGCGGCGTTGCCTGCGGAGCTCACGTGCTCGAGATCACAGTCAGGGACCATGCCGAGAATCGCCGCGTATTTGACGTCGATGTGGCTGCCGAAGGCCCCGGCGAGGCGGATCCGGTCGACACGATCGATTCCGAGCCGCTCCATCAGGAGCGCGATGCCGGCGTACAGTGCGGCTTTCGCGAGCTGGATCGCGCGCACGTCGTTCTGCGTGATCTTCAGTTCGACCGCGCCCCGGTGCAGCACGTACGCGAACGTGCGCCCGTTCGGCACGATCCGAGGCGAGCGCCCGGCGAGACGCCCGTCGACCACGCCGTCCTGGTTGATGACGCCGGCGAGGTACATCTCCGCGATCGCCTCGATGATCCCGGACCCGCAGACGCCGGTGATGCCGGTAGCCGCGGTCGCGGCGTCGAAGGCGGCATCGTCGGACCATAGGTCGGAGCCGATGACCTTGAATCGCGGCTCCAAGGTGTCTCGATCGATGCGGATGCGCTCGATCGCGCCCGGAGCCGCGCGCTGGCCGCAGCTGATCTGCGCGCCCTCGAATGCGGGGCCCGTCGGACTGGAACAGGCCACGAGCCGCTCGCGGTTGCCGAGCACGATCTCCGCGTTCGTGCCGACGTCGACGAGCAGCGTCATCTCCTCGTTGAGGTCCGGACGCTCCGCGAGCACCATGCCGGCGGCGTCTGCGCCGACGTGCCCGGCGATGCAGGGCAGCACGTAGATGCGCGCGTTGCGGTTCAGCTTCAGCTCGATCTCACTCGCCCACATCGTCGTCGCCATGTCGGTCGCGAGCGCGAACGGCGCGCCGCCGAGTTCGACCGGATCGATGCCGAGCAGCAGGTGATGCATGATCGGATTGCCGACGATCGTCGCCTCGAGGATGTCCTCGTGGGACAGGCCCGCGCTGCGCGCGACATCGGCCGCGAGCGAGGACAGCGCCTCGCGCACCGCGGCCGTCATCTGCGCGGCGCCGCCGGGGTTCATCATCGAGTACGACACGCGGCTCATCAGATCCTCGCCGAAGCGGATCTGCGGATTCATGAGCCCGGCGCTCGCGACGACGTCGCCGCTCTGCAGATCGCACAGGTGCGCGGCGATCGTCGTCGAACCGACGTCGACCGCGAGACCGTAGGCCTTCTCGTGCAGTCCGGGCCAGAGGGCGACGATCTGCTTGCCGGCATGCACGGCGACCGTGACCGCCCAGCCGCCGGCGCGCAGCGCCGGCTGGATCAACTGCAGTGCCCGCAGGTCGCAGGCCAGATCGCGCAGACCCCACTCCTGATCGAGCGCCTCGTAGAGCCGTCGCAGGTCGCCGGACGGATCATGCATGTCGGGCTGTTTCACCTGCACGAAGTGCAGGCGCACGACCGGGTCGAGCTCGATGGCGCGCACTTCGGCATCCTTGCGGACGACCTGGCGGTGTACCTGGCTGCTCGCGGGCACGTCGATGACGACATCCGTCGCGACGCGCGCGGAACACGACAGGCGCCTTCCCTCGGCGAGCGGCGTGCGCTTCGAAAAGCGCCGCTCGGGCTCGCTCAACGGCGAAAGGCTCGCGCCCGAGGAGGAGACGCCGTGCTTCGCGAACTCACCCTCGGCGACCAGGATCTGGCAGCGCCCGCACAGTCCGCGGCCGCCGCACACCGAATCGATGTCGACGCCCAACGCGCGTGCCGCCTGCAAAATCGGCGTACCGACGGGGAAGCGTCCGCGCTTGCCCGACGGCGTGAACACGATCAGGGGATCCCGTGCATCCATGGATGAAGCGACGATTGCCTAGGCGGGGCGCCGGCGATGTCCGCCTTCGCGGCGGCCTCGCCCGGCTTCGCCCGCGGCGCCGGTGCCGGGCGGCGGCGCTTCGCGGAACCTCTTGATCCAGCGGGCGCAATCCGGATCGTGGCCGAGCATGACGTCGGCGCCCATGCACGCGCGCACCACATCGACATGCAGCGGATTGGTGATCGCCGACGTGAGTCCCGCGCCGATCGCCATCGTCAAAAAGGCGCTGTTGATTCCGTCGCGGTTCGGCAGGCCGAAGCTGATGTTCGACGCGCCGCAGGAGGTGTTCACCTTGAGTTCGGTGCGCAGCCGGTGCACGAGGCGCATGACCTGCACGCCGGCGCGGTTGATCGCCCCGATCGGCATCACCAGCGGATCGACGACGACGTCGGAGGCCGGAATGCCATAGTCCATCGCGCGCTCGACGATCTTCTTCGCGACCGCAAAGCGCACGTCCGGATCCTCCGAAATGCCGGTCTCGTCATTCGAAATCGCGATCACGGCGGCGCCGTACTTCTTGACGAGCGGCAACACGGCCTCGAGCCGTTCGTCCTCGCCGGTCACGGAATTGACGAGCGCCTTGCCCTTGTACACCGCGAGCCCGGCCGCGAGCGCCGCGACGATCGAGGAGTCGATAGCGAGAGGCAGGTCCGTGATCGACTGCACGAGCTGCACCGCACGCGCAAGTATCGCCGGCTCGTCGGCGAGCGGAATGCCGGCGTTGACGTCGAGCATGTGTGCCACGGCCTCGACCTGCGCGCGCGCGTCGGCTTCGACGCGGCTGAAGTCGCCGGCCGCCATTTCGGCGGCGAGGACTTTGCGCCCCGTCGGGTTGATCCGTTCGCCGATGATCACGAACGGCCGGTCGAAGCCGATCACGACCTCCTTGGTGGCGGAACTGAGTACGGTGTCGGTCATGTGGTCGTCCTATCGCCAAGGGGGGCGGCGTCGTGCGCGGCGGGATGCCAGGGAATTCGGCCCCGGAGAACGCCGGAGCGATCGATGATCTCGGCCACGGATTCCTCCTGACGGTACGCCATCACGTGCACGCCGCTCGTACCCGGCATTTCATGGACCTGCTGAATGATTTCGATGCAGATCTCGCGCCCCTCGCGCGCTTGATCCTTGGCGCCGGCGAGGCGCGCGATCAGCGCGTCGGGAACGTGCATGCCGGGAACGTTCGCGCGCATCCACTCGGCGGTCTTCGCCGAGCGCAGCGGCCCGACCCCGATGAGGATGAAGACCTTGCCGCTGAGTCCGAGAGCCTCGACTTGCTGCATGAATGACCGCAGCAGAGGAATGTCGTAGCAATACTGCGTCTGGATGAACTGCGCGCCCGCGGCCACCTTCTTGGCAAGACGCCGCGCACGCCATTCGTGCGGCAGCGCCGACGGATTCTCGGCCGCTCCCAAGAAGACGCGCGGCGCATAAGTGATTTTGCGGCCGCTTTGAAAGCGCTGCTCATCGCGCAGCGTGCGCGCGATTTCGAGCAGGGACACGCAATCCAGATCGAATACCGGCTTCGCCTGCGGATGATCTCCCGCCTGCACGCCGTCGCCGGTGAGGCACAGCATGTTGCAAACGCCCATCGCGGCGCCGCCGAGAATGTCGCC
>DAIDVO010000140.1 GCA_027456085.1 Steroidobacteraceae bacterium
ACACCAGCACGAAGCCCACGAAGGCGGCGAACAAGGAACGCCGGTCGCTGATACCGTTGCTCTCCATGCGCCGATACCCCCACCACACCAGATAGCCGGCAAACACCACGCCCCAATACGCCGACAGGCCGAATAAATGCAGCACTACATCGGCCATCCAGGCGCCAAAGCGCCCGCCGGCATTCTGCACTGCGAGATCGGTGCCGCCATGCGACCAGCCGGGATCGGTTTTATGATAGGTGAATAGAATGAGCGCCATGAACACCGCGACTGCGATGAGCACGAACCACCCGGCTTCGCGCACCAGGGCGACGAGCCGCGTATTGGCTTGCGGCCCATTCACCTTACCCGCTGTACGATTGAAATTGGCCATTGATTCAAACAATTGACGAATGGGCGATTATACCAACATCGACGCCATCACAGAATGCCGGTGATTGCTGTTAAAATCGCGCACCGTTTTGCCTTATCCATTAGCCCTTTTCGCTTCAGGAGTGTTTCATGTCCGCCAAACATTGCCGTTTGCTCATCATCGGTTCCGGCCCCGCGGGTTACAGCGCCGCGGTTTACGCCGCGCGCGCGAATTTAAAACCGGTCTTGATTACCGGCATCAGCCAAGGCGGCCAATTGATGACCACCACCGATGTCGACAACTGGCCCGGCGAAGCCGAGGGGCTCCAGGGACCCGATCTCATGGAGCGCATGCGCCGCCACGCGCAGCGCTTTCAAACCGCAATCGTCGTCGACCACGTGAATCGCGTCGACTTGCGGCGCCGGCCGATGGCTTTGTACGGCGACAGCGGCGAGTACACCTGCGACGCGCTGATCATCGCAACGGGCGCGTCGGCGAAGTATCTCGGCCTCGCGTCCGAAGAATTGTACCGGGGCAAGGGCGTGTCGGCGTGCGCGACTTGCGACGGTTTTTTCTACCGCGGCAAGAACGTCGCCGTCATCGGCGGCGGCAACACCGCCGTCGAAGAGGCGCTCTATCTTGCCAATATCGCCGCGCACGTCACGCTGGTACACCGCCGCGATGCCTTGCGCGCCGAAAAAATCCTGCAAGACCGGCTATACGCGTTGGAGCACGCCGGCAAAGTGAGCTTCGTCTGGAATCACGTCGTCGAGGAAATTTTGGGCGATGAAACCGGCGTCACCGGCGTGCGCCTGCGGGGCGAGCCGGGCGGCGGCGTGCGCGCGCTGGCGGTGCACGGTGTGTTCGTGTCCGTCGGGCATCGGCCCAACACCCAGTTGTTCGACGGCCAGCTCGACATGCGCGGCGGCTACATCGTAGCCAAAGGCGGCAACAGCGGCGACGCGACGGCGACCAGCGTCGCCGGCGTTTTCGCGGCCGGCGACGTCGCCGACCACGTCTACCGCCAGGCGGTGACGTCGGCCGGCACCGGATGCATGGCGGCGCTGGACGCGGACAAGTATCTCGAACACCTGGACGCATCGCTCCACGCGCAGCGCCGCACCGCGCTTTCGTGAAGCCGCGCGCCGCCCGTTCGTCGCCGGATAAGCCCGCAGCGCGCGCGCGCGCGCTCGAACGGATCGGCGCAATCTACGCGGCGGTCTGGAACGAACTCGCATGCGAGGGGCAGCCGTTTCTGCGCCACGAATTCCTGTCGGCGCTCGAGGATTGCGGCTGCGCCACCCCGCAACACGGCTGGACTCCCGCGCACCTCGTTATCGAGGACGCGGACGGGCGCACGATCGGCGCAATGCCCGCCTATGAAAAGGCGCATTCGCGCGGTGAATTCGTATTCGATTTTTCCTGGGCGAACGCCTATCTGCAGCACGGCATGAGCTATTACCCGAAACTCGTGAGCGCCGTGCCGTTCACCCCGGTGCGCGGCGCCCGCCTCCTCACGCACCCGGCGGCCGATGCGGCCGCGGTACGGCGCGCGCTGAGCGCCGCGGCGCTGGACCGAGCGCGCGCCGCAGGCCTTTCCTCCTGGCATGTCCTATTTCCGCGGGACGAGGAACTCGGCGATCTCGAGCACGCCGGATTGATCGTTCGCCGCGACTGCCAGTTTCATTGGTACAACCAGGCATACGATTCGTTCGACGCGTTCCTTGCGACCTTCACCGCCGAGAAGCGCAAGAAGGCCAAGCGCGAGCGGCGCCGGGTCGCCGAAGCCGGGATCACGTTCGATACCCGGCATGGCGGCGACATCGATGCGCCCTTGTGGGAGACCATCTACCGGTTCTATGCCGACACCTTCTATCGGCACGGCCATGACCCTTATTTAAACTTGTCATTTTTCAAGCAGATAGCTGAACTACTTCCAAATAACTTTATGGTAAAGATCGCGAAGCTAGGCGCCGAACCGATCGCAGCTGCGATTTTCTTCGTAGGCGCGGATGCGCTCTACGGCCGCTACTGGGGCGCGAACGGCAATTATCACAGCCTGCATTTCGAAACCTGTTATTACCAAGGCATCGAATACTGCATCGAGCATGGTTTGGCGCGCTTCGAGCCGGGCACGCAGGGCGAACACAAAGTGCCGCGCGGGTTCGTGCCGACGATGTTGAGTTCCGCGCACTACATCGACGACCCGCGCTTCGCCGCAGCGATTCGCGCCTTTGCCGCACGCGAAGCACGCGGCGTCGCCGAATATGCGGCCGCGGTGCGGGAGCACGTCCCCTACCACCGCTCGGCCGACGAGGAGCTCAAGCTCTGAGCAAGCTCGCCTGGCTCGGCGCCGACACCGGCGTCGATTGGTTCCCGCCGCTCGACCAGGCGCTCAGCGATCCGCCCGGGCTGCTCGCGGCCGGCGGTGATCTTCGCCCCGCGCGGATACTCGCCGCCTACGAGCGCGGCATCTTCCCGTGGTACTCCGCCCAGCAACCGATCCTATGGTGGGCGCCGGACCCGCGTATGGTCTTATTTCCAAACGAATTCAATGTGTCACGCAGCTTACGTAAAAAAATTCGCAGCGAGATTTATGAAACCCGCGTCGATCAGGCGTTCGGCGAAACGATCCGCGCGTGCGCAGCGCCGAGGCGCTCCGGAGCCGATACCTGGCTGAATCCCGGCATGATCGAGTCGTACGAGCGGCTTCACGCCGAGGGCTTCGGCCACTCGGTCGAGACCTACGCCGAGGGCAGGCTGGTCGGCGGATTGTACGGCTTGCGGCTAGGAGGGATATTCTTCGGCGAATCGATGTTCAGCCTGATGAGCGATGCGTCCAAAGTGGCCTTGGCGCGACTCGTCGATGAGTGCCGCCGCCGCAACATTCGAGTCATCGACTGCCAGGTTGCGAGCGATCACCTGGCGAGCCTCGGCGCCCGGGAGGTGCCGCGCAGCGAGTTCACCGCCCTGCTGCGCGCGTACGCGCAGCGCGCGCCGGTCGGTTCTTGGGCGTCCGAATCCGCTTAAATTGCATTACCCGAGTGCTTTATGCACAATGCGCCCGGCTTCAGGGTCATTCCAAAGGACGCATGTCAAAAGAAGAGGCGATTCAGTTCGAAGGCGAGGTCATCGAGACCCTGCCGAATACGACATTCCGCGTGAAGCTCAAGACCGGGCACATCGTGACTGCGCACATCTCAGGCAAGATGCGCAAAAACTACATCCGCATATTGACCGGCGACCAGGTTACCGTCGAAATGACGCCATACGATCTGACCAAGGGCCGGATCGTATACCGCGGCCGATGACATCGGCGCCGGCGCCTATCGAGCCGGCGCCTTAAGTCGGGTCTCCTCAAGACAACAGCAACGGCTCGTCCGCGGCGCGCGCATCGAGTTTCAGCTTCTCCCCGTCTTCGCTCACGCTGACCTCGACATGGCCGCCGTTGACGAGCTTGCCGAACAGCAGCTCCTCGGCGAGCGGCCTCTTGATGTATTCCTGGATGATCCGCGCCATCGGCCGCGCGCCCATCTTCGGATCGTAGCCGCGCTTGGCGATCCAGCGGCGCGCGGATTCGTCGACCGAAATGGAAACGCGCTTCTGTTCGAGCTGGGCCTCGGCTTCGACGAGCAGTTTGTCGACCACGCGCTCGATCGTATCCTCGTCGAGCGCGCCGAACTGGATGACCGCGTCGAGCCGGTTGCGAAACTCCGGTGAAAACAGCCGCCGGATCGCCTCCATGCCGTCGGTCGCCGCGTCGGATTGGGTGAAGCCGATGCTCGGCCGGCTCATTTCGAACGCTCCCGCGTTGGTGGTCATGACGATGATCACGTGGCGGAAGTCCGCTTTGCGGCCGTTATTGTCGGTCAGCGTGCCGTGGTCCATGACCTGCAGCAGCAGGTTGAACACGTCCGGATGCGCCTTCTCGATCTCGTCGAGCAGCAGCACGCAGTGCGGATGCTTGGCGATCGCCTCCGTGAGCAGGCCGCCCTGATCGAAGCCGACGTACCCGGGAGGCGCGCCGATCAGCCGCGAAACGGTGTGCCGCTCCATGTATTCGGACATATCGAAGCGCACGAACTCGATGCCCATCGCGAGCGCGAGTTGTCGCGTCACCTCGGTCTTGCCGACGCCGGTGGGGCCCGAGAACAGGAACGATCCGACCGGCTTGCGGTGATCGCCCAGGCCGGAACGGGACATTTTTATCGCCGCCGCCAGGGCCTCGATCGCCTTGTCTTGACCGAAGATCGTGAGCTTCAAGTTGCGCTCCAAATTGCGCAGCACGTCGCGATCGGACATCGACACGTTCTTAGGCGGTATGCGCGCGATGCGCGCGACCACATTTTCGATTTGAGTGACCGTCACCGAGGGCTCGCGCTTCTCCACGGGCCGCAGACGCAAGTTCGCGCCCGCTTCGTCGACGACGTCGATCGCCTTGTCGGGCATGTGCCGATCGTTGATGTGCCGCGCCGCCAATTCCGCGGCGGCCTGCAGCGCATCGTCCTCGTACTTGATGCCGTGGTGTTCCTCGTATTTGGACTTCAAGCCCCGCAGAATGTCGACCGTATCCTGGACCGAGGGCTCGGTCACGTCGATTTTCTGGAAGCGCCGCGCAAGCGCATGATCCTTCTCGAATATTCCGCGGTACTCGTTATAGGTCGTCGAACCGATGCAGCGCAATTCGCCGTTCGCGAGCGCCGGCTTGATCAGATTCGATGCGTCCATGACGCCGCCGGAGGCCGCCCCCGCGCCGATGACGGTGTGTATTTCATCGATGAACAGTATCGCCCCGGGCTGCTTCTTGACCTCGGCGAGCACGGCCTTCAGCCGCTTCTCGAAATCGCCGCGGTATTTCGTGCCGGCGACCAACGAACCCATGTCGAGCGAGTAGATCGTCGCATCCAGGAGCACGTCCGGCACTTGGTTCTCGACGATCATGCGCGCGAGGCCCTCCGCGATCGCGGTCTTGCCGACCCCGGCCTCGCCCACATAGAGCGGATTGTTCTTGCGCCTGCGGCACAGAATCTCGATCGTGCGTTCGACTTCGAGGCGCCGGCCGATCAGCGGGTCGATCTTGCCCTTGCGCGCCAATTCATTCAGGTTGGTCGCGTACTTCTCGAGCGCACTGCCGCCGCCGTCGCCTTCGCGCTCGGAATCGCCGGAAGAGCCGGCATCATCGCGCTCGCTTCTCTCCTCGCCGCCCGCCTTGGACAAGCCATGCGCAATGAAGTTGACGACGTCGAGCCGGGAGACATCCTGCATGCTGAGCAAATACGCGGCGTGCGACTGCTTTTCGCTGAAAATGGCGACCAGCACGTTCGCGACCGTGACTTCCTTCTTGCCGCTCGACTGCACGTGAAACACCGCGCGCTGCAATACGCGCTGGAAACCGAGCGTCGGCTGCACGTCGCGCTCCTCGCCGGCCGCCAGGCGCGGCGTCGTCTGCTCGATGAACTGCTTCAACTCCGCTTTGAGCTTCGCGGTATCCGCGCCGCAGGACTTCAATATTTCGCGGATCTTCGGCGTGTCGAGGATCGCGAGAAGAAGGTGCTCGACGGTCATGAATTCATGCCGCGCCTCGCGCGCGCCGGCGAATGCATCGTTCAAGCAAAATTCTAGTTCTTGACTAAGCACTATTTACGCCTCTTCTAGCGTTGCCATCAGCGGGTGCTGATGTTGGCGCGCGTACGCGATCACTTGCGCCACCTTGGTCTCGGCGATCTCAAAAGTAAAGACGCCGCATACGCCCTTGCCTTTCATATGCACCTCGAGCATCACGCGCGTCGCCTTGATGCGGTCCATCGCAAAGAAGCGCTGCAGGATATCGACGACGAATTCCATCGGGGTGTAGTCGTCGTTGATCAGGACGACCTGGTACAGCGGGGCACGCTTCAGCTTCGGCGCCGCTTCCTCGACGATCAAGCCCGTACCGTTGCGCCCGCGTTCGTTTTCACTCATGGTCCAACACTTTATATGGGTCAAAAGCACGGATGACAAGCCACATGGGCCGCAATCCGAACGCGGCGCGCAGCCCTAGGCTCGAGGGCGGAATGCTGTCGCCGTTTGGTGTCACTTCACTTTAACAAATAAAAATAAATGCTTGAGACTCCAAGCACTTAGAACGTATCATTCAGACTCGGAGGAAATACCGCGGCGCGCGCTGAAGCGAGCCACGCATGTTACGCGATAGACGCGCAAGATCTCCATATGCTTGAAACGCGCATTCACGACTGGCTGTCCCGACTACCGCAGAACGGTCCTTGGCTGGCGTCCCTGCTGCTCGCCGCGGCCATCGCCGCGGAATGCGCGCGCATTGCGATCGCACTGCTCGGCGGCAGCCCGATCAACGAACTTAAAACCCGGGAACCGGCGCGGATCATCGCCAGCCCGACGGCGGACGTGCAGAGCATCATTGCGGCGCACTTATTCGGCACTGCAACAGCCGACCCGAACCTGCAGAACCCGGCCAACGCGCCACCGACGAGCGCCAACCTGGTATTGGCCGGGACCATCGCGACGCAGGACCCGAAGCACGGCCTCGCGATCGTCAGCGCGGGCGGTCCGGCGCGCGTATACACGGTCGGCGACTCCGTCGGCGGGGCAACGCTCTATTCCGTGTATCTCGACCACGTCATATTGAATCGCGGCGGGAACTTGGAAGCGCTGAAATTGCCCCAGATCATGCTCGCCGGCGGTCCCACGCGCGCGCAATCGACGATCGGCTCCAACGCGCAAACGACCGCCAATTTGAACAGCATTCGCCGCATGGTGCAGCGAAATCCCGGCATCCTCAACGAGATCATCAGGGCGGTTCCCTCGTATGACAACCGGGCCGGCCGGCTGCGCGGCTTTAGAATTTATGCAGGCAGAAACCGCACTGCGTTCAACGGCTTGGGGCTGAAGCCGGGTGACTTGGTGACGGCAATCAACGGCACGCCGCTCGACGATCCACAGCGCGGTGAAGCCGTGTTCAACACGATCGAGACGTCGGATCAGGCGACCCTGTCGATCGACCGGAATGGTCAAAACATCGATTTGACGCTGAACATCGCCCACGTGGCCGCCGAGGCGAATCGCGACCTCACCACGCCGAGGGGGCGGCCGCCGCGCCCGGCCGGCGCGATCCGAAATCCAAACTTCTAGCGTGCAGGCGGGCCGCACGCGATCCTTAAACGAGAATTCACGATGTCGAAGTCCATGAATCGTCAAATCCAGCCGCGCAAGGCGGCGATCGCGGCCGCCGCGGCGCTGCTGCTGTTCGCGGCACTGTCGGTCGCCCTGCCGCAAACCGATCCGCAGGATGCGGCGACGATCACACCGAACTACAAGGATGCCGACTTAAGCCAAATCATCCAGGCGGTCAGCCAGGTCACAGGCAAGAATTTCATCGTCGATCCGCGCGTGAATGCGAAGGTCACGATGCTGTCGGCGACGCCGATGTCGCCGAACGCGTTCTACCAGGCGTTCCTGTCGGTGCTGCAGGTCTACGGCTACGTCGCCGTGCCGGCCGGCAAGGTCATCAAGATCGTGCCGAACATCGACGCGCGCGAACTGCCGTCGATCGATCTGCCGCGGACGGTGAGCCCGACCTCGGACGAACTCGTCACCCAGGTCATTTCGGTGAAGAACATCAGCGCGGCGGAACTGGTTCCGCTGCTGCGTCCGCTGATCCCCCAATACGGACAGCTGGCGGCCTACCCGGGCGGCAACATGCTGATCATCTCGGACCGCGCGAGCAACGTGAACCGCATCGTGCGCATCGTCGAGCGGATGGACGAAAGCAATAACGAGCCGTACGAGATCATCCCGCTGCACAATGCGAACGCCGTCGACGTCGTGCGCACGATCAATCAACTGAACCAGGGCCCCGCGGTGGGCGGCACCGTCGTCAAGGCGGTCGCCGACGAGCGCACGAACAGCATCCTGCTGAGCGGCGATCAGACGATGCGCCTCAGAATGAAGGCGCTGATTCTGAGTCTCGACGCGCCGCTGAAGTCCGGCGGCGACATCCAGGTGCGCTACCTGCATTACGCCGATGCGAAGCAGCTCGCCGATAAGCTGAAAGGCCAGGCATCGGCGTCCGCGAAAGCCCAGGGTGGACCCGCGGCGCCGGGCGCCGCGGCCTCCGCCGGCGGATCGAATTTCGGCTCGGACGTCACGATATGGGCGGATGAACCGACCAATGCGCTGATCATCACGGCGCCGCCGAAGCTGATGAAATCATTGATGGGCGTGATCGACAAGCTCGACATTCGGCGCGCGCAGGTCGAGGTCCAGGCGATCATCGTCGAGATCGACGTCAACAAGAGCTCGGATCTCGGCGTGCAATGGCTCATCGACGGCCGGAATTCGAATACGCTCGCCGGCGTATCGAATCTCCCGACGAGCGGCGGAGCGAGCATCGTCGACCTCGCGGCCGCGGCCGCGCCCGGCGCATATTCGGCCGTCAGCAGCTCGGTGCTCGGCGTCGGCGCGTCGCTCGCAATCGGCCGCTACAACAAGACGTCCGGCACGAATTTCGCCGCGCTGCTACAGGCGCTGCGCAGCGACGGCGCGAGCAACATCATTTCGACTCCGTCCGTGATCACGATGAACAACCAGGAGGCCGAGGTCAAGGTCACTCAGGAAATTCCGCTGATCACGGGCTCGTACTCGACCGCGACCGCGAGCGTCAACGGCACGACGAGCCCGTTCCAGACTATCCAACGCGAGGAAGTCGGCACGATCCTCAAGGTCACGCCGCACATCAACGAAGGCGATTCCGTGCAGCTGAAAATCGAGCAGGAGGATTCATCCCCCGGCGCGAAGCTCGCGAATTCGGCCGACATCTCGACCAACAAGCGCTCGATCAAGACGACCGTGCTGATCGAGGACGGCGGCATCATCGTGCTCGGCGGATTGATCTCCGATACCGTCAACGAGAGCGAAGATCGCGTGCCGGGGCTCGGCCGCATCCCGCTGATCGGCGAACTGTTCCGCTCGCGCAGCGGCTCGCACGAGAAGAAGGAGCTCCTCGTCTTCATCCGGCCGAAGATCCTGCGCGACCAGACCCAGATCGACGCGACCAGCAGGAGTCAGTACGACCATGTGCGCCGCCAACAGCAGGCGCTGCACCACGGCAAGGTCACCCTCCTGCCCGGACAGCGGCAACCCGTAATACCCGTCGTTCCGCCACGGCAAGAACCGACTCCGGCGCCCGCGCCCGCGCCGCAAGCCGAGCACGGGCCTTGAGCGCGGAACGCGAAGCGCTGCCGCAACAGCGCAAGCTCTCGTTCCCGTTCGCGAAGCGCCACGGCGTGCTGGTGCGCGGCATCGCGAGCGGTGCCGCGGATACGGTCTGCCGCCCCGGCGTGTCACCGTTGAGCCTGGCGGAGGTGCGCCGCTTCGTCGGCATGCCCTTGAAGCTCCCGCGCGTGTCCGTGGAGCAATTCGACTCCATGCTGCGCACCGCCTATGAGGCGGGCTCGGGCGCCGCGATGCAGATGCTCGAGGGCCTCGACGACAACATGGATCTCGCGCATCTGGCCGAGGAAATCCCGGAGTCCTCCGACCTGTTGGAGAGCGACGACGAGGCGCCGATCATCCGCCTGATCAACGCGCTGCTGACCCAGGCCGTCAAGGAGAACGCGTCCGATATCCACATCGAGCCGTATGAAAACAGGCTTGTGATCCGATTTCGCGTCGACGGCGTGCTGAGAGAGGTGCTGCAGACGAAAAGGGCCGTGGCGCCGCTCGTCGTCTCGCGCATCAAGGTCATGTCCAAATTGGACATCGCCGAGCGGCGCCTGCCGCAGGACGGCCGCATATCGCTGCGCATCGCCGGCCGCGCCGTCGACGTGCGCGTCTCGACGCTGCCGTCGGGTCACGGAGAGCGGGTCGTGCTGCGCTTGCTCGACAAGCAGGCCGGCCGCATAGAGCTGACCTCGCTCGGCATGGACCTGCGCACTCAGGATGCCATGGACGAGATCATCCACAAGCCGCACGGCATCATCCTGGTCACCGGCCCGACGGGCTCCGGAAAAACCACGACGCTGTACGCCGCGTTGGAGCGCATCAACGACAACACCCGCAACATCATGACCGTCGAAGATCCGATCGAGTATTACATCGACGGGATCGGGCAAACCCAGGTCAACACCAAGGTCGAAATGACGTTCGCGCGCGGATTGCGCGCGATCCTGCGGCAAGACCCGGACGTCGTCATGGTCGGTGAGATCCGCGACCTGGAAACCGCGCAAATCGCGGTACAGGCGAGTTTGACGGGCCACCTGGTGCTGTCGACCCTTCACACGAATACCGCGGTGGGCGCCGTTACGCGCCTGCGCGACATTGGCGTCGAGCCGTTCCTGTTGTCCTCGAGCCTCGTAGGCGTGCTGGCGCAGCGACTCGTGCGCGTGCTGAATCCGGCGACCAGGGAGCAGTTCGTGGCCGGAGAGTACGAGCGGCGGCTGCTGAATTTGGATCCGAAAAGCGGCCCGGCTCACCTTTACCGCCCTTGCGCCGAGCCCGGCAACGCGTACCGGGGCCGCACCGGCATCTACGAGTTGATCGCGGTCGACGATCACATGCGCACGATGATCCACGACGGCGCCTCGGAGCAGGACCTCGAGCGCTATGCGCGCTCGGCGAGTCCCGGCATTCGCGACGATGGGCGCCGCAAGGTGCTCGCCGGCGAGACGACGCTCGAAGAGGTGCTGCGCGTGACGCGCGAAGATTGATGGGCGCCTTCGAATACATCGCGCTGGATGCGCAAGGCAAGGAGCGCAAGGGCCTGATCGAAGGCGACACCGTCAAGCACGTGCGCCAACTGCTGCGCGAAAGGCAATTATTGCCGGTTGAGATTCAGGAAGCCGCGCAACGGGAACAGAAGCAGAACCGTGGCCGCGCTTTCGTGCGCCGCGCTTTCGTGCGCCGCGGCCTGTCGACGCCGGATTTGGCGCTGCTGACGCGCCAGCTCGCGACCTTGCTGCGCTCCGGATTGCCGCTCGACGAATCGCTGCAGGCGGTCGCCGAACAGACCGAAAAGCCGCGTGTGCAGCGGATCATCCTCGGCGTACGCGGCAAAGTCATCGAGGGCCACCCGCTCGCCGACGGCTTACGCGACTTTCCCCAGGCATTCCCCGAGATCTATCGGGCGACCGTGTCGGCCGGCGAGCAGTCCGGCAAGCTCGACCAGGTCCTCGAGCGCTTGTCGGACTACACCGAGTCGCGCCAGGTAATGGGACAACAGGTCAGCAATGCGCTCGTCTACCCGATCGTGCTCCTGGTGCTGTCGTTCGCGATCGTCTCGTTCCTGTTGGCTTATGTCGTCCCGCAGGTCGTCGCGGTGTTCGAGTCCGGACATCAGCAACTGCCGCTCGCGACGCGCATCCTGATCGGCACGAGCCGCTTGGTGCGCCACTACTGGATATACGCCGTCATATTGGGCGGTTTGGCCGTATGGGCCTTCTTGCGCTGGCTGAAGAGCCCGGAATCGCGCCTGCGGTTCGATCGGTTCTTGTTGCGCCTGCCGCTCGCGGGCAAGCTGATTCGCGGCCTCAACACCGCGCGCTTCGCGCGTACCTTCAGCATCCTGACCGCAAGCGCGGTTCCCGTCCTCGAAGCGCTGAAGATATCCGCGGACGTCGTCAACAACCAGCCGATGAAGCAAGCCGTCGTGGAAGCCGCGCTGCGCGTCCGGGAAGGCGCGCAGATCGGCAAATCGCTCGCCGCGCGCAAGCTCTTCCCGCCGATGATGATCCACTTGATCGCGAGCGGCGAGAGTAGCGGCGAGCTCGAGAAGATGCTCGAACGCGCCGCCACGAACCAGGAACGGGAAATGGACGGCCTGCTCGCGACGATGACCAATCTGCTGGGTCCGTTCATGGTCGTATTCATGGGCGCCATCGTCATGTTCATCGTCATCGCCTTGTTGCTGCCGATATTTCAGCTCAATGACCTGGTGAAATGAGCCGCACCGCGGATGGGTATTGCGCGCGCGCGGCTTTTCCGATAAAAACGCGCGCTTGAAGGTTGGTGAAGCCCGAGGCTTCGGTGACATGAGCGAAAAACCCGAATCCGACGAGTTCGAGGAAGAGGACGCGGAAGAGCCCGCGGCCGGCGCCGACGATGTCGATGTCGATCACATCATCCGCGACGTCGACTCGCAGCGGCGGCGCGCGCAGAAAGGCGCGGAACCGGCGTGGCGGCGGCTGGAGCGGGTCATGGAAGAGAAACGTACGGCCGAACTGTTGAGCGACTTCGCCGATTACAAAATCGAAGGGGCCGGCGCGCAGCCGACGTCGAAGAAGAAAAAGAAGCCCCGCTGACGGTGCGCCGGCCGTCAGTGGAAGTCCCTCGAGATCGCGGTCAATTCGCCGAGCAGTCCCGATAGATTCGTCAGGCGCTGCGCGACGATGTGCAATACGTCGCCTTCGCGCTGCACCTTGCCGCGCACCTCGAGAAGGCGGGACTCGATCAGCGCAGCACGCTGTGCGCTCGCCACCCGCTCCCAAACGATCAGATTCACGTGGCCGGTTTCGTCTTCCAGCGTCACGAAGGTCACGCCCCCCGCGCTGCCGGGCCGCTGGCGGGTGATGACCAAACCAGCCGCGCCGACGAATTTTCCATTCGGTTGATCCCAGAGCGCCTGCGCGGGCAGGACGCCGCGCCGCGCAAGCCGCGCGCGCAGCAATGCAAGCGGGTGCCGTCGCAGCGTGAAGCCGACGCTGCCGTAATCGGCGACGATCTGCCGGCCTTCGCTCGGCGCGCGCAGCAGCGGGATGCCCTCACCGGCCGCGGTTGAAGCCGGCAACAGCGGCAGGGCGCGCTCGACGCCGCTCACCTGCCACGCGGCGCGATGCCGGTTTCCCGCGAGATCCGCGAGCGCATCGGCGGCGGCGAGCGCATCGAGGTCGCGCCGATCGAGCGCCGCGCGTTCGGCGAGATCCGCGGCATCGGCGAA
>DAIDVO010000141.1 GCA_027456085.1 Steroidobacteraceae bacterium
TTCCTCGGCCGAGATCCGGTGCGCGATCCGTATCATCTCGAAGCAGTCGGCGACCTGGCCGTGGCCGCGCGCGAACACGAGCGGGATCTTGTCGCTCAGCATCAGCTGCGAACGCGACAGCTCGAGGTGGCGGACGTGCACAGCTATGTCCTGCGGCTCGGTGGCGCCGCCGAGCACGTGGATCACCTCGAAGCTCTGGCAGAGCTTGATCAGATTGCAGAAGTCCTCGAGCGTGCCGGCGCGGCGCCCGCGCGCCGTGTCCATGACGTTCGGCGGACCGGAGGTCGGCGCGAAGGCGACGTGCCCGTCCGCGAGCGGTACGTGCCGCTCTGGATCGAGCGCGTGCAGCGTGATGTCGCGCGGCGCGCTCGCGAGGCAGGCGCCGACCAGCCCGCGGTCGAAGCGCACGATCAGCGTCGACTCGTCGACCAGCGCGCCGGCGCGCGCGTAGCGCGCGCGCGCATCGGCGCAGAGCACCTTCATTCCTTGGGTCTCGAGCATGCCGAGCGCCGCATCGTGGATCGCGGCGACCTGGTCGTCGGAAAAGACCTTCATCGGCTCGAACGGATTGCGCAGCCGCCGATAGGAACGCGTCCGGTCGAAGACCGAATGGCCGTCCATCGCGGCAGTCGGGCGCCGCCGGCCGCGTGCGGGTGCCGCGGTCACTTCAAAACTTGTACGAGAAGCGAACGCCGATCGTGCGCGGCACGTTGATCGAATTCATCTTGACGTACTCGGCGTAACTCGCGAACAAAATCGCACGCACGTCGGTCAGGTTCGTACCGTACAGCTGCGCGCTCCACGCGTTCCTGGCGATGCCGAGCGACGCGTCGTAGGTCGAGAATCCGGGATCGTCGAATGCGACCGTCCCGCCTTGCAAGGTCTTCGTCAGGTGGTCGGTCGACCCATAGGAATGCGCCTGGTGCGTTGCGCCGATTTGCCAGAACGCGTGGTAGTCGTCGACGTCGAACTCGTAGCGCGCGCGAATGTTCGCCTGAAACGGCGGCGATTGCGCGAGCGGCGAGCCGAGCGCGCCGAACGGGTTCTCGATGTTGATCGGCTGTCCGGTCTGCGGATTGACCAGGCTCAAGGTCTTGACGACCTCGCTGCTGTTCCAGGATGCGGCGCCGGTCACGGTCAGGCCGTGGGTCACGCGTGCGATGAACGAGGTTTCGACGCCCCGTACGCGATAGTTCGGTCCATTCGTCGTGAAGGTCAGATTGCCGGTCACGCCGGGATCGAAAATCTCGATCTGCGTGTTCTTCCAATCCTCGCGGTAGACCGCGCCGTTGAATTGCAGGCGCCGGTCGAACCATTCGGTTTTCCATCCCAGTTCCATGTTCGTCAGCGTATCCGGTGCATAGGCGAGCGGCGGCGTGAACAGGCCGTAGATCGGCGAAGTCGGCTTGATGATGGATTGCGCGCGGTTGAATCCACCAGGCCGGAAGCCCTGCGACCACGTGCCGTAGACCATCGCGTCGTCGGTGATGTGCCAGGTCAGGTTGGCTCGGCTCTTGAAGCCCGTGTAGGTCTTGTCGAGCGGCGGAACTTTCGTGTCGAGGTTATTGCCGTTGCTGACGGGAATTCCGCAGGGATACGCGACGGTCGCGGCGCTGTAGATGCCGCCGGGGTTGCAGCCGTAACTGCCGACGTTGGAGCCTTTCTCGAAGTTCTCGATGCTGTAATAGCGCGTGCCGAGCGTCAGGGTCAGCGTCTTCGGCACCAGGTCCAAGTCGGCCGACAGGAACGCGGCCTTTTGTTTGTAGCCGCGCGTGATGTCGTCGAAGAACGAGTCGCCCTGCGGGCGCACGTTCGGGTTGTTGGCCGTGACGCCCGCCGGAGGCGCGATCGGCACGAAATTCGGGTTGCTGCCGTAGAACCAGTCGGTCTGCTCGTGGATCGTGTAATTCTCCCAGAACAGGCCGCCAAGGGCGCGCAGCCGCCAGTCGTCCGGCGTGCTGATGCGCAGCTCGTGGCTTTGATGCATCGTGGACTCATGATCGGTCCAAAATCCGCTCGGTGAGTAACAGGTATTGCCGCCCGCGGGCGTGGTCACGCCGTTCACGACCGAGCCCGGCATATTGCACTGATAATATTCGGCGTATTGGCCGCGCGAATAATTGGTGTAGTCCTGTTGCTGGTCGGCGTGGCGGTCGAGATAGCCGCCCGTGTAGACCACTTTCAGTTGCGCGATGCGGCCGTTGATCGTCCATGCCGTGTTCGAAAACCGGTCCTTGTTGTAGGACGGGTTGTACAACTGTACCGACAGATCCGGCAGGGGCTGGCCGAGACCGTCGTATTGCTCCTGCCAGAACACGCCTTCGGCGTCGATGTTCTGATACGACTGCGTGACGAGCGCGTTCCAATCCTCGTTGAACTTGTACGCGGCCTCGAGCCGTCCACCTTTGTACGTGACCGGATTGATCGCGCGCGCGACCATGCTGTTGTTGTTGATCGACGGGCTGTTCGGCGGCACGACGCCGCCGAAATAGTATGCGATCGCCTTGTCGGTGCCCGCGCGCGCGAACGTGCCCGGTATGTTGTTGATGTAGCCGCCGCGCGATTCGTTGTACACGACCGCACGCAGCGCGAAAGTGTCCGGAATGATCGGCAGATTGATCGTCGCGTCGACGTTGGTGCTCGGGTCGCCGTGCGCCGTGACCGCGTAACCTGCGTTGACCGTGCCCTCGGTCGCATCGAGCTTGGGCTTGTTCGTGATGTAGCGTACGACACCCGCCTGCGCGCCTGCGCCGAATAGCGTGCCCTGCGGGCCCTCGAGGATTTCGATACGCTGCATGTCGGCCGCATAGACGTCCAGATTACGGCCGGGCACCTGGCCCGATTGGTCATCGAGATAAATGGCGACGTTCGGAAAGCTGCCGACCCCGCCGGATCCCTGGATGCCGCCGTTGCTGGTCGCAAGCCCGCGCATATAGATGTTGTTCTGACCCGGACCGCTGCCGGCCATGGTCACGTTCGGCAGGTATTTGATGGCGTCCGCGAACGTCGTCACGTTCAGCTGCGTCAGCGTTTGGGACGTCAGGGCCTGAATCGTGATCGGCACGTTCTGCATGTTCTCGGCGCGCCGCTGCGCCGTGACCGTGATCGTCTGGAGCTGTTCGCTCGTGTCGATCGCCGCGGCCGCGTGCGCCGCACCGGCGCCGGTACCACTCAATATCGCCGCGATCGCGTACGCGAGTTTCGGATTCGAATCCATGATGCATCCCCTATTGCTCAACCCGACGACCGTTATCCGACGAAACCGCCAACGCGGCATGCCCGATCGTAGCAATTCGTCCCGCGCCGTCGAGCGAGAAATATTCACGGCCCGCCGAGAAAAACTGCGGTGCCCCCGCAAGACCCCAAGATCTCGCGTCGAGCCGCAGTGGCGGTTGCGCGGATCGGCCGATAGTTTTTCTGCGTCCGGCGCGATTTTTTCGGACTGGCAACGCGCGCAACAGCCGTTAGCATGATCGCGATGTCGTCCCGTTACTCCGCACTGGCGCTCGCCCGGCACGCTTTGACGGGCAAGCCGTGGGCGCGCGCGTGGCGGTCTGCGGATCCCAAGCCGGCTTATGACGTCGTCATCATCGGCGGCGGTGGGCATGGTCTTGCGGCCGCCTACTACCTCGCCGCGAATCACGGCATTCAAAGGGTCGCGGTCATCGAACGCGCCTACATCGGATCCGGCAACGTCGGCAGGAATACGACGCTGGTACGATCCAATTATCTGCTCGACGGCAACACGCAGTTCTTCGAACACTCGCTGAAGCTCTGGGAGGGGCTCTCGCACGAGCTCAACTTCAATGTGATGCTGTCGCAGCGCGGCCAGATCGTGCTCGCGCACGGCCCGTCGCAGCTCGAGGTGCTCGCCCGCAAAGGCAACATCATGCGGCTGAACGGTATCGATGCGGAACTGCTCGATCGTGCCGATGTCATGCGCTTGCTGCCGTACCTCGATTACTCGCAGGCGTCGCGCTTCCCGATCCATGGCGGTCTGCTGCAGCGCCGTGCGGGAACCGTGCGGCACGATGCCGTGGCATGGGGTTACGCCCGCGCCGCGGACCGGCTGGGCGTCGATATAGTGGAGAACTGCGAGGTCACGGGGTTCGTGCGGGACGGCGATCGCATCATCGGGATCGAGACGAATCGCGGCCGGATCGCGGCCGGGCGTACCGCGATCTCGGTGGCCGGACACTCCTCCGCGGTCGCCGCGATGGCCGGCCTTAAAGTGCCGATCGAGAGCCACCTGCTGCAGGCGTTCGTCACGGAGCCGATCAAGCCGTTCGTGGATCACGTGATCTCGTTCGGCGCGGAGCTCTTCTACATCTCTCAGTCCGACAAGGGCGGGCTGGTGTTCGGCGGCCACATCGACGGATTCAACAGCTACACCCAACGTGGACAGTTTCCGAAGGTTCAGAGCGTCGCCGAATGCGCGGTGGCGTTGATCCCGGCAATCTCGCGCCTTCGATTGCTGCGTCATTGGGCCGGCATTCAGGACATGACGCCCGACGGCAGCCCGTTCATCGGGCGCACCCCGCTCCGGAACCTGTACCTGAACGGCGGCTGGTGTTATCAGGGTTTCAAGGCGACGCCGGCGGCCGGCTGCTGCCTTGCGTTCACGATTGCTCACGACGCGGAGCATCCCCTCGCCCGGCATCTGTCGCTCGATCGCTTCGAGCGCGGCAACGGCCACGACGAGTACGGGAATGGCAACTGGACCTACCGGCAATGACGGCATGTTGAGGATCCCTTGCCCGCACTGCGGCGAACGCGACTACACCGAGTTCCGCTACGGCGGCGACGCGTCCAAGATACGGCCGCCGCACGGCACGGCCGATGCGCGCGCCTGGCAAGAGTACGTGTTCCTGTTCGACAACCCGAAGGGCGCGCATCTGGAATATTGGCAGCACGTACTCGGCTGCCGCCAGTGGCTCGTGCTGGAGCGCGACACGGCGACCAACGCCGTCGGTAAGGCGCACCTCGCGCGCAGCCAGGGATCGCCGTGAGCCTTGCACCATGCCGCCGAGCCGAGGGCGGGCGGATCGACCGGCAACGACCGATCCGTTTCGTGTTCGAGCGCAAGCCGCTGCTCGGTTTTGCGGGCGATACGCTCGCCTCGGCTCTGCTCGCGAACGGCCTCACCCTGGCCGGGCGCAGCTTCAAGTATCACCGCCCGCGGGGCTTCCTTGCCGCCGGCGTAGAGGAGCCCAATGCGCTGTTCACGTTGGGCGAGGGGGGGCGGACGACGCCGAATGTCGCCGCGACCACGACCGAACTGTACGAGGGCCTGGTTGCGCGGCGCCAGAACGCCTGGCCGAGCGTCGATTTCGATCTGGGCGCGGCCATCTCCTTGCTCGCGCCGCTGCTCCCGGCGGGCTTTTACTACAAGACCTTCATGGGTCCGCGCCGCGGCTCGTGGATGTGGTACGAACCGTTCATTCGCCGCGCGGCGGGGCTCGGCCGTGCACGCCACGAGCGCGACCCCGATCGATATGAAACGCGGCACGCCTACACCGACGTCCTCGTGATCGGCGGCGGCCCTGCGGGACTCGCCGCGGCGCGCGCGGCCGCCGCGGCCGGCGCCGCGGTGGCGCTCGTCGAGCAGGACTCGGCGCTCGGCGGCATGCTCCTCGCCGCACCGGCCACCGGCGCTCTAGAGGATTGGCGGACCGAACTCGAGCGCGCGGTTCGCGCCATGCCCAACGTCGAAGTGCTGCTGCGTACCACGGCGTGCGGCGTTTACGATGGGAACACCGTCGCGCTGCTCGAACGCCACGACCACGAGCGCCCCGATGCCGGGCTGGGCAAGGCGCGGGAGGTCGCCGTCACGATGCACGCGCGTGCGATCATCTACGCGACCGGCGCCGCGGAACGGCCGCTCGTCTTCGGCGACAACGACCGACCCGGCATCATGCTCGCGTCGGCCGCCCAGGCGTACCTGAACCGATATGCGGTCGATCCCGGGCGACGCGCGCTCGTGGCGACGAACAATGACGGCGCATGGCGTTCGGCGATCGACCTCGCAGTCGCCGGTATCGCGGTGCCGATCCTTGATCAGCGGCAGCATGTCGAGCCGGCTCTTCAGGACGCCGCCCGGCGCGTCGGCATCGACGTACGGACGGGCGCGCTCGTCACGCGCGCGCAAGGGCGGCGCGCCGTCACCGGTGCGCTCGTTGCGCATAACGGCAGCGCGCGCGTGGAGCATCTTGCCTGCGACTTGCTCTGCATGTCGGGTGGCTGGTCGCCGACGGTACACCTCACTTCACACACCGGCCGCAAGCCGGTCTACCGCGACGACATCGGCGCTTTCGTGCCCGGCGGCTACGCCCCGGGGCAGTTCGGCGCCGGCGCCGTCAGCGGCGAGTTCGCTCTGTCGGCGGCCCTGCGCTCGGCCGCCGAGGCGGGCCGCGCCGCCGCGCACTACTGCGGCCACGCGGATCCGATCGGTCCGACTCCGCCACCGCAGGTAGCGGATCATCCATTCACGCTCGAGCCGCCGCGCGCGTGCCCGCGCGGCGCCGGCGGAAAAGCCTTCGTCGACTTCCAAAACGACGTCACGACGAGGGATCTCGCGCTGGCTCACGAGGAAGGATACGCCGCGATCGAACACCTGAAGCGCTACACGACGCTCGGCATGGGCACCGATCAGGGCAAGACCAGCAACCTCAACGCCATACACCTGATGGCCGCATTGCGCGGGGTGGGGATCGCTGAGGCGGGTACGACGACCTTCCGCCCTCCATATACCCCGGTATCGATCGGGGCTCTGGCCGGTCGCAGCATTGGCCATCACTTCCGCCCCATCCGCCGCTCGCCCTTGCACGACTGCCACATCGCCAACGGCGCGGCAATGATCGACGCCGGACCTTGGCTGCGCCCGTGGTACTACCGATGGGCCGGCGGCGACGCGGCTGCGGCCTATGTAAATGAGATGCGCCTGGTGCGTTCCGCCGTCGGCCTCGCGGACATCTCCTCGCTCGGCAAGATCGACGTGCAGTGGCCGGATGCCGCGGAATTCTTGAACCGCGTGTACGTCAACGGGTTCGCGAGCCTGCCGGCCGGCAAAGCGCGCTATGGCGTGATGCTGAACGACGATGCGTCGGTACTCGACGACGGCACAACCGCGCGATTTGGCGAATACCGTTACTTCATGACGACGACGACCGCCCAGGCGGCCGAGGTCATGTCCTGGCTCGAGTTCCTGCTACAGACCGCGTGGATCGATCTCGACGTGCAGGTCGTGTCCGTGACCGATGAGTGGGCCGGGATGTCGATCGCCGGGCCGCGCGCCCGCGCTGCGCTCGCGCTTGCCCTGCCGGAAATCGATGCCGCGGACGCGGCTCTGCCACACATGGGCGCGCGCGAGTTCGAGGTCGACGGCGTGCCGATCCGGGTCCTGCGGCTCAGCTTCTCGGGCGAACTCGCCTACGAACTCTACGTCCCGGCCGGCTACGCAATCGCGCTGTGGGAGCGCCTGCTCGAGCGCGCCGCTGCGCTCGGCATCCGGCCCTATGGCCTCGAAGCGCTCGCCTCGCTGCGCATCGAGAAAGGCCACGTCGCCGGACTCGAACTCGATCATCGCAATACGCTCGACGATCTGGGTCTCGGCAAGATGGCCGCGCGCGACAAGGCCTACGTGGGGCGCGAACTGCGCGCCCGCGCGCAGCTTCAGGCACCCGGGCGATGGAGCCTGGTCGGACTCGAATGCCTCGAGCCGTCGGCGCGATTGAGGGGCGGTGCGATCCTGTTCGCGCGCGGCGAAGCGCTCGCCGGCCATGGCCGCGGCTACGTGACTTCGGTGACCTGGTCGACCGAGCTCGGCAAATACATCGCGCTCGGACTCTACCAGGGGGGGCTGCGGCACGCGGGTGAGGAGATCGTCTGCGCGTATCCGCTGAAGAACGAACAGGTCCGCGCCCGGATCGTCTCGCCGATGTTCATCGACCCCAACGGCGAGCGGCTCCATGTTTGAGCGCCGCTCGCCGCTCGCACCACAGCTCGCGGGCGGCGGCCGCGACGGCGCCGACGGCCGCCGCAGCATGCGCATCGGCGAGGCGCGTGGCTGGCATCTCATCCAGATCGGGGCGCATCGCCGGTCCGGCGCCGCGCTCGCGGCCGCGGTAGGCCGCCTGTGCGGCTGCGCGCTGCCGAGTTCCCCGCGGATCGTGACCGCATGCGGCGCTCATCGGCTCTATCGTATCGCCGCGGACCAGTACTGGATCGTCACGCATGATGCGGCGGTGACGGCGGCGCTCGCGCGCGCGATTACGCCGGACGTGGGCGCGAGCACCGCGCTGACGCACGCGCGCGTCCGGCTCGTCATCGAGGGCGCGGCCGCGACGGCGCTGCTCGCGCGCATCGTACCGATCGATCTGCGGTCCGCGGCTCTTCCGGTGGGCTCTTTTGCGCAGACCGGTGTGCAGCACGCCTGCGTGCTGCTCGAGCGCAGCGACGCACAGCGCTACGAGTTGTACGTGCTGCGCACCTATGCGGTATCGACGTGGGAGTGGATCCTCGATTCGGCGATGCCGTATGGCTACGACGTGCACGTCGCGCAGACCGAGCAATAACCAGGAGCGAATGAGCGACCATGAAGTCACATACCCGTGTAGCGGTCATCGGCGGCGGCGTCGTCGGCTGCAGCGTCCTTTACCATCTGACCAAGGCGGGCTGGAAGGATGTCGTCTTGATAGAGCGGGAGCAGTTGACCGCGGGCTCCACCTGGCACGCCGCCGGCGGTTTTCACACGCTGAACGGCGACCCGAACGTCGCGAAACTCCAGGGCTATACGATCGGCCTGTACGACGAGCTGGAGAAAATCTCGGGTCAGTCCTGCGGCCTGCATCGCTCCGGCGGCCTGTTGCTCGCCGACACGCCCGCGCGCATGTAATGGCTCAAGATGGCGCACGCCCGGGCGCGCTACCTCGGACTCGAGACCGCGCTGCTCACGCCGACGGAGGCAAAGAAGCTGCTGCCGCTGATCGAGGAGCGCCACTTCGTCGGCGCGATGCTCGACGCCGCGGACGGCAACCTCGATCCCTATGGCACGACCCATGCCTACGCAAAGGCCGCGCGCATAGGCGGCGCCGAGATCTACCTTCAGACCCGCGTGACCGCGCTGGCCCGCCGCGCGGATGGCTCCTGGGATGTCATCACGAACGCCGGCACGATCGTCGCGGAACACGTCGTCAACGCCGGCGGGCTCTGGGCACGCGAGGTCGGCCGCATGGTCGGTATCGAACTGCCGGTGCTCGCAATGGAGCACATGTACCTCATCACCGACGACATGCCGGAGGTCGTCGAATTCAACCGGGAGCGCGGGCACGAGCTGCCGCACGCGATCGACTTCAAAGCCGAGATCTACCTGCGCCAGGAGCACAACGGCTTGGTACTCGGCACTTATGAAAGCGCCTGCGTCCCGTGGCAGCCTCGGCAAACCCCCTGGGACTTCGGCGCACAGCTGCTGGCGCCGGATCTCGAGCGGATCGCGCCCTCGCTCGAACTCGGGTTCCAACACTTTCCGGCGATGGAACGCGCCGGCATCAAGCGCGTCATCAACGGCCCGTTCACGTTCTCGCCCGACGGCAATCCGCTCGTCGGCCCGGTGCAGGGCGTTCCCGGTTTCTGGTGCGCGTGCGCGGTCATGGCGGGGTTCAGCCAGGGCGGCGGCGTCGGCCTCGCGTTATCGCAGTGGATGGTCGATGGCGAGCCGGGCTTCGACGTCTGGGCAATGGACGTCGCCCGCTACGGCGGATGGGCGACGCGCGCCTACACCAACGCCAAGGTGCGGGAGAACTACTCGCGCCGGTTCTCGATCCGCTTTCCCAACGAGGAACTGCCCGCCGCGCGGCCGCACCAGACGACCGCGCTCTACGACGTCATGCTCGCGCAAGGCGCCGTCATGGGCGATAGCTGGGGCCTCGAGACGCCGCTCTGGTTCGCGCCGCCCGGAGTCGAGCGGCGCGACCTCGTTTCCTTCCGCCGCTCGAACGACTTCGCGCACGTCAAGGCCGAGTGCCGCGGTGTTCGCAACGCCGTCGGCGTTACCGAGATCGCCAATTTCGCCAAGTTCGAGTTCACGGGACCGGGTGCCGAGACGTTTCTGTCGAATCTCATGACGAACCGGATGCCGCGCGCGGGCCGCATCGTGCTGACGCCGATGCTGAACGCAAGCGGCAAGTTGATCGGCGATTTCACCATTGCGCGGACGGCACCCGAGCGGTTCCTGATGTGGGGCTCGTCGCAGGCACAGATCCATCACTTGCGCTGGTTCGAATCGCACATGCCGGCCGATAATTCGGTGCAAATCCGTCGGTTGGACCTCGGCCTCGTCGGACTGTCGGTAGCGGGGCCGCGCGCTCGCGCCGTGCTCGAACGACTGACGGACGAGGACGTGTCCGCCGCGCAGTTCAAGTTCATGGACCACCGCGCGATGGATGTCGCGAACGTCCCGGCGATGATCAACCGCGTAAGCTACACGGGCGACCTCGGCTACGAGATCTGGGTCGCGCCCGAATACCAGCGGCAGCTCTATTTCGCACTCATGGACGCCGGGCGCGATCTTGG
>DAIDVO010000142.1 GCA_027456085.1 Steroidobacteraceae bacterium
TACTACCGCAGAACGCCGCATGCTGCTGTGATCCTCTTCGCCAAAACGTCAGAAGGCGGGCTCCGGGCGCGGATCGGACGGAACAGTCCTGCGCCGGCCGCCCGCATGACATATCATCGACCGGTGCGCGCGCTGACCCAGACCGAGGCCCGGCAATACCGCTATTACGATTTCGTGATGGCCGCGTATGTCTGCGTGTTGCTGTGCTCCAATTTGATCGGTCCGGCGAAGGAGACCTCGATCCATGTGCCGCTGCTCGGCACCTTTACCTTTCTCGCCGGCGTCCTGTTTTTCCCAATTTCGTACATTTTCGGCGATATTTTGACCGAAGTTTACGGCTACGGCCGCGACCGACGCGTGGTCTGGGCGGGTTTCGGCGCGCTGGCGTTCGCGGCGTTCATGGCGGCCGTCGTCGTGCACCTGCCGGCCTCGGAGCACGGCCGCGCGAACCAGGCGGCGATCGAGACGGTGTTCGGCAATACGCCGCGCATCGTCGCCGCCTCGATCAGCGCGTTCCTCTGCGGCACCTTCGTGAACAGCTACGTGCTCGCCAAGATGAAGATCTGGACCAGCGGCCGCTGGCTGTGGACGCGCCTGGTCGGATCGACGCTATGCGGGGAGTTCGTGGATTCGCTGCTGTTCTATTCGATCGCGTTTTACGGACGCATGAGTTGGGGTCACCTGCAGGGGCTCATGTTCACGCAGTATTTGCTGAAGAGCGGCTGGGAGTTCGTCGCCGCGCCGCTGACCTACCGCTTCGTCGCGTTCTTGAAGCGCGCGGAAAACGAGGATTACTACGATATCGGCACCAATTTCACGCCGTTCTCGCTGAAAGCGTAGCGGCGCATGACTTCCGCGGCGAAAATAGTGATCCTGGACCGCGCGCTCGGCGGCGACGCCGCGAACCCCGCGCCGGAAAACATACTCGCCGGCATCCCGCGCGCGCGCGCCGCGAATCAATACGCCGACGCCGGCCAGGAATTCTTCTGCGGTTCATGGACGAGCACCGCCGGCAAATGGCGCGTGCGCTACAGCGAGCACGAATTCTGCGTGATCCTCGAGGGCAGGGTGCGCATCGAGTCGAACGCCGGCGAGCGCCACGATTTCGGTCCCGGCGCCGCGTTCGTGATTCCCGCGGGATTCGAGGGGAGCTGGGAAGTGCTCGCGCCGTGCAAGAAGTGGTACGCGATATTCGAGCCGAAGCGCTGAGCGGCGCGGCGCGCTGAACGCGGCGCGGCCGCCGTCAGGGCGTATCGCGGATCGCCCCCGCCAATACGTCGGCGATTCGGGCGATCTGGTGCGGCTCGATGATCAGCGGCGGCGACATGGCGATGATGTCGCCTGTCTGGCGCACCAGCACGCCGCGCTCGAAGCACTTCAGGAACACTTCGTACCCGCGCGCGCCGGGTTTGCCGGCGCGCGGCTCCAATTCGACGGCGCCGATCAGGCCGTAATTGCGGATATCGATCACATGCGGCAGGCCTTTGAGCGCGTGCACGGCGCTCTCCCACGCCGAGCTCATGTCCGCGGCGCGCGTCAACAGGCCTTCGCGCTGGTAAATGTCGAGCGTCGCAAGCGCCGCTGCGCAGGCGACCGGGTGCGCCGAGTAGGTGTAGCCGTGGAACAGTTCGATCGCGTTCTCCGGGCCCTGCATGAACGCGTCGTAGATCTTGCGCGCGGCGAACACGGCGCCCATCGGCACCGCGCCGTTCGTCAGGCCCTTTGCGGTCGTCATGAGGTCCGGAGTCACGTCGAACGCCTGTGCGGCGAAGGCTTTGCCGACGCGGCCGAAACCCGTGATGACTTCGTCGAATATCAACAGGATGTCGTGCTTGTCGCAGATTTCGCGAATGCGCTTCAAGTAGCCGAGCGGCGGCAGGATGACGCCCGCGGAGCCGCAAATCGGCTCCATGATGACCGCGGCGATCGTCGAGGCGTCGTGCAGGGCGACGATGCGCTCCAGTTCGTTCGCCAAGTGCGCGCCCCATGCCGGCAATCCGCGCGCGTAGGCGTTGTGCTCGAGGTCCAGCGTATGCGCCAGGTGGTCGACGCCCGGCACCATCGAGGCGGCGAAGAACTTGCGGTTGTTGACTATGCCGCCGACCGACATGCCGCCGAAACCGACGCCGTGATAGCCCTTCTCGCGTCCGATCAGCCGCGTACGCGACCCTGCGCCGCGCGCGCGATGATAGGCAATCGCGATTTTCAGCGCCGTATCGACCGATTCGGAGCCCGAATTCGTGAAAAAGATCCGATCGAGGCCGGGCGGTGCGATTGCGGCGAGCCGATTCGCGAGTTCGAACGCGGCGGGATGGCCCATCTGAAACGTCGGCGCGAATTCCATCGTGCCGAGTTGCGCCGCGACCGCTTCGGTGATTTCGCGCCGGCCGTGGCCCGCGTTCACGCACCATAGGCCCGCGACCGCGTCGAGAATCTCGCGTCCGTCGGCGCTCCAGTAGCGCATCCCGTCGGCGCGCGCGAGCAGCCGCGGATTGGCCTTGAACTGGCGATTCGCGGTAAACGGCATCCAAAAGGCGTCGAGTTCGCTGGGCGCGGGGGTCGCGGACGGCTTTGCATTCATGTAGTCGGTCCTTGCAGGTGCGTAAGGCGCCGCGACGGGGCGGCGCCGGGGTGAGCGAATTGGGTTGCGGCGTGGGCGGAATGATAAGAAAAATTGACACTTTCCTCAAATCCCGGCGAAATACGCGCTGGACTGTTTAATATTCTCAACATCATGAGCTTGGATATCGGCGCCCATTTGAAAGCCGTACGGCAGATGTACGGCCTGTCGCAGCGCGAGCTCGCGAAGCGCGCGGGCGTCACGAACGGCTTGATCTCGCTGATCGAGCAAAACCGCGTCAGTCCCTCGGTCAGCTCGCTGAAAAAGGTGCTCGACGGGGTGCCGATGGCGCTCGCCGATTTCTTCACGCTGGATCTAGAGCGCCAGTCGCAGGTGTTCTTTCCCAAGGAGGAGCTTTCGAACATCGGCGCCGGCAGCGTCGCGCTGCGTCTGGTCGGCGGCAACCTCGCCAAGCGCAGCATGTCGATCCTGCACGAAATCTACGCGCCCGGCGCCGACACCGGCGAGGAGATGCTGACGCACGCCGGCGAGGAGGGCGGCGTCGTGGTGCGCGGCCGCGTCGAACTCTCGGTCGGCGGCGAGACGCGCATTCTCGGCGCGGGCGACGCCTATTACTTCAGGAGCACGCTGCCGCATCGCTTCCGCAACGTCGGGCGCGAGGAATGCGAAATCGTCAGTGCGAGCGCGCCGCCGACGTTTTAGCCGCTCGTTCGGGCGGCCGGTCGTTCAGGTACCATGATCGCCATGAGAAACGTGACCGTGGCGGCGACCCAGATGGCGTGCGATTGGGATCGCGACGCGAATGTCGCGCGCGCCGAAAAATTGATGCGCGAGGCGGCCCGCCGCGGCGCGAACATCGTTCTGCCGCAGGAACTGTTCGAGACGCCGTATTTCTGCAAGGATCACGATCCGCGCCATTTCGATCTGGCGCGGCCGCTCGAGGGTCACCCGGCCGTCGAGCATTTCCGGGGGGTCGCGCGCGAACTCGGCATCGTGGTGCCGATCAGCGTGTTCGAGCGCGCGGGCAACGCGTTCTTCAATTCCGTCGTCATCGTCGATGCCGACGGCTCGGTCGTCGGCAGCTACCGCAAGTCGCACATTCCCGAGGGACCCGGGTACCACGAGAAATTCTATTTTTCGCCCGGCGACACCGGATTCAAAGTGTTCGAAACACGCTTTGCGAAACTCGGCGTCGCGATCTGTTGGGATCAGTGGTTTCCCGAGGCCGCGCGCGCGATGGCTCTGCTCGGCGCCGAAATCCTGCTGTATCCGACCGCGATCGGGTCCGAGCCGCAAGCGCCGGAACTCGATTCGAGCGGCCATTGGCAGCGCACGATGCAGGGTCATGCCGCCGCGAACGTGATGCCGCTGCTCGCGTCGAATCGGATCGGCGTCGAGCGCGGGGAGAAATATGAAATGACGTTCTACGGCTCCTCGTTCATCGCTTCGCCGACCGGCGAGAAGCTCGCCGAGGCGGACCGTGCAAGCGAGGCCGTGCTGACCGCGAGCTTCGATCTCGACGAGGTGCGGCGTTACCGGCAGGCGTGGGGCGTATTCAGGGATCGCCGGCCGGACCTCTATTACCCGATCCTGTCGTTCGATGGACGCGGCTGAAAACCCGCCGCTGCCGCGGGAACTGGTATTCGTCGATCTGGAGACGACCGGCGGCAGCGCTTCTTTCGACCGGATCACCGAGATAGGCATCGTGCGCGTCGTCGACGGCGAGACGGTCGAGGAGTGGAGCACACTCATCAATCCGGAGCGCCGCATTGCGGCGCACATCGAGGCGCTCACCGGCATCAGCAACGAGATGGTCGCGGCCGCGCCGCGCTTTGGCGACGTCGCCGCGGTGGTCGCGGAAAAGCTCGCCGGCGCGCCTTTCGTCGCGCACAACGCGCGCTTCGATTATTCCTTTCTGCGCGGCGAATTTCGCCTCATTGGGCGCCGCTTCGCGGCGCAGGTGCTGTGCACGGTCAAATTGTCGCGGCGCCTGTTCCCGGCCGAAATCCGCCACAATCTCGATGCCGTCATGCAGCGCCACGGGCTCGCCTGCGCGGCACGCCACCGTGCGCTCGGCGATGCGCGCGTGATCGCCGATTTCTGGCTCCTGTTGTGCCGCGATTTGCCGCAGCCGGTGCTGGCGCGCAGCGTTGCGGCCTTGCTCGGTACGAACGCGCTGCCGGCGCAGTTGGATCCCACGCTCACCGACGAGCTGCCGGAAGGGCCGGGCGTGTACCGGTTCCTGGGCGAGGGCGATGCGCCGCTCTACATCGGCAAGAGCGCATCTCTAAGAACGCGCGTGCTCCAGCATTTCGCCGGCGAACACGGGCGCGCGAACGAGACGAAGCTCGCGCGCCAGGTGCGGCGCATCGACTGGCGCGAGACCGCGGGCGAACTCGGCGCATCGCTCCTCGAAGCCGAATGGATCCGGGCGCAGAAGCCGCTCTACAACCGGCGCCTGCGCGGCGATGCCGCGAGCGTCACGCTGGCAATGGCGCCGGGCTCGCCGAGTCGCGTGGAAATCGTGCCGGCCGACGCGATGAGCGGCCGGAATCCGGCGCAAGCTTTCGGCTTGTTTCGATCGCGCAAGGACGCGCTCAGGGCGCTCGAGGACATCGCGCGCGCACAAACCCTGTGTCTCAAGGCGCTCGGCCTCGAGCAAAGCGAAGGCTCCTGTCTCGCGTTTCAGGTCGGCAAGTGCCGCGGCGCCTGCGTCGGCCGCGAGGACGCGATCATGCACCGCGTGCGGCTCGAGCTCGCGTTGTCGTCGCTGAAGCTCAAATGCTGGCCGTTCCCCGGGCGCATCGCGCTGCGTGAGCGCGGCGCGGGGGATCTCGTCGAATACCACGTCTGCGAGGACTGGGCCTATCTCGGCAGCGCGCGCAGCGGCGAGGAGTTGGCCGAATTCGCCGCGCCCGAGGCTGCGCGCCGCTTCGATGCCGACGTCTACCGCATTCTCGCGCGTCACGTCGGCGGGCATGCACGGGTCGATTGGGTCGATTTGCGCGGCTTGAAAAGCTGCGCGTGAACGACGCGAGCCGCTATTGGGTCGCGACCGCGCCGATCGGCGCCACGTCGGTCCTCGCCGAGGAGCTCAAGGCTTTCGGCGCGGCCGATATCGCCGAACGCAGCAGCGACATCAAATTCGAAGGAACGCTCGAGACCGGCTATCGCACCTGCCTGTGGTCGCGCGCGGCGACCCGCGTATTCCTGAGCTTGGGCGAGATCGATGCGTCGAGCTCCGCGAGCCTGTATGCGGCGGCCAAACGCATCGACTGGCGGGATCACTTGCGCGCGGGCGCGACGCTCGCCTGCGTATGCAGCGGCGGCAATGCGGCGATCCGCCATACGATCTACGGCGCGCAATTGCTGAAGGACGCGGTCTGCGACGGCATGCGCGAATCGACCGGCGCGCGTCCCGATGTGCGTCCCGAGCGCCCCGATGTGCTCCTTCATCTGCACGTCGAGGGCCAGGCCGCGCGGCTCTCGCTGGATTTTTCCGGCGAGAGTCTGCACCGGCGCGGCTACCGGCAGGAAGGCGGCCGCGCGCCGCTGAAGGAGAACGTCGCCGCCGCCGTGCTGTTGCGCGCCGGCTGGTCCGAGATTTGTGAGCGCGGCGGCCTGCTCGTCGATCCGATGTGCGGGTCGGGCACGTTCTTGATCGAAGGCGCGTCGATTGCCGCGGACGCGGCGCCAGGCTTAGGCCGCGGCTATTTCGGCTTCAGCGGCTGGCGCGGCCACGACGCCGCACTGTGGGAGCGCTTGCAGGGTGAGGCGCGCGCGCGGCGCGCGGCGCGCACGCCGCGCCGCTGCGTGCTCGGCTTCGACGCCGACGCGGACGCAGTGCGCATTTCCCTCGCCAACGCCGAGAACGCCGGGCTCGCCGAGTGGCTGCACGTGGAAAAGCGCGCGCTCGCGGCGCAGCAGCGGCCGCCTGCGAACGAGGGTCTGGTCGTCTGCAATCCGCCGTACGGCGAACGCATCGGCGCCGAGACCGAGCTGTCGGCCCTCTACACCGAACTCGGCCGCGTGCTGCGCGAAGAGTTCACCGGTTGGCAGGCGGCGCTCCTGACCGGCAACCCATCGCTCGCGCGCAACTTAGGGGTATACGCGAAGCGCACGCACCGCTTTTTCAATGGGCCGATCGAATGCCGGCTGTTGCGCTTCGAACTCGGCCCCGCCGCCGCGCAGCGGCCGCGCGAGGAGGTTCGCGCGGATTGGGCGGTGCGCGCCGGTGCGCAAATGTTCGCGAACCGGCTGCGAAAAAATCTGCAAAAGCTCGAACCCTGGGCGCTCGGGGAGCAGGTCGAGTGTTACCGGCTGTACGACGCCGATATGCCGGAATACGCGTTCGCGATCGATTTGTACGGCCGCGAGCCGCGGCACGTGTATGTCCAGGAATACGCCGCGCCGAAGACCGTGAACCCGGAGAGCGCACGCGAACGGCGCCGCGAAGTGCTCGCGGTGCTGCCGGAGGCGCTGTCGGTGCCGCTCGCGCAGGTGCATTCGCGGCTGCGCAAACCGCAAAAAGGCGCGTCCCAGTACGAGAAGCGGGCCGCGACCAACGAGCGCTACCGCGTGCGCGAAGGCGGCTTGAGCTTTTGGGTGAATTTCCGCGATTACCTGGACACGGGACTGTTCCTCGATCACCGCCTCACGCGCGCGCTGCTGCGCGGATGGGCCGACGGCGCGGATTTCCTGAACCTGTTCTGTTACACGGGCACGGCCACCGTCTATGCGGCCGCAGGCTCGGCGCGCTCGACCACGAGCGTCGATCTGTCGAATACCTATCTGGAGTGGGCGCACGAGAATCTCGTGTTGAACGGGTTCGGCGACGAGAAGCACGCGCTGCAGCGCGCCGACTGTCTCGAGTGGCTCGATGAGCGCGCCGAGGAGGGGCCGCGCTTCGACCTGATCTTCCTCGACCCCCCGACTTTCTCGAATTCGAAGCGCATGCAGGGCGTGATCGACGTGCAGCGCGACCACGTCGGCATGATCCGCCGCGCGATGGCGCTGTTGCGCAGCGGCGGGCGGCTGGTCTTCTCGACGAATTTCACGAAGTTCAAATTGGACGCCGAGGCGCTGGGCGATTTTCTGGTCGCCGATTTGAGCGCGCAAACGATCCCGAAGGATTTCGAGCGCAATCCGCGCATCCACCGCTGTTACCTGGTGACCCGCGCGGGCGGCATTTGGCCGAACTTGACAAATCGACGTCGATAGAGTGTTTAAAATTTAGTGTCTATTGACAGGATCTTAGGTCTGTGGGCTTACCTTGAGATCGCTGCAAAGCGCGCCATAGCGCACCGCAGCAAAACCGGCTAAGTGCTGGAAATGCCTGAATCTTAGCCAATTCGTGCATCGAGACGGGGACGGCGCCCGTGGCGTGTGGTGTAATGGCACCGTACTGAAAGCTTGGATTTTCAACCAAGCGTTCAATATCTTAAACATGTCTCGCAATCCGCTGATTGGAATTCCTGCCGATCGCCGCCTTTTTGGGAAGCATTACTTCCACATGGTCGGCGAGAAATACATCACAGCCGTCGCCGATGGGGCGGGTGCGGTGCCGGTGCTCGTGCCTGCGCTCGGGCCCAAACTCGACTTGGAGGGATTGCTCGGGATTTGCGACGGACTGCTGTTCACGGGCAGCCAAACGAATGTCGAACCTCACCACTACGGAGGCCCGGCGAGCGCACCGGGGACCCTGCATGACGCAAATCGGGATGCTACGACGCTTCCGTTGATTCCGCGTGCGATCGCCGCCGGCTTGCCGGTGCTAGCGATTTGCCGCGGATTCCAAGAAATGAACGTCGCCTACGGCGGCACGCTCTGGCAGCGTTTGCACGAGGTGCCGGGCCATATCGACCATCGCGAGGACGAGGCCCAGCCGCTCGAGGAGCAGTACGGGCCGGCCCACGAGGTATTGCTGGACCCCGGAGGGTTGCTGCGACAAATAGCGGGCACGGACCGGTTGCGCGTCAATTCCCTGCATTGGCAGGGAGTGCAGACGCTCGGCGCGGGTCTCGCGATCGAAGCGCGCGCCCCCGACGGGCTCATCGAAGCGTTTCGCGTCGCGGGCTCCAAGCGCTTCGCGGTCGGGCTTCAGTGGCATCCTGAATGGCAATTCGAAGGCAATCCGTTTTCCCGGGCGCTGTTCGCGGCGTTCGGCGCGGCTTGCCGGCAATACGCAGAATCCTAGGTGATTTATGACCAGTACGATCCAGCAATTCTTGAAGGAACACGGCATTTCCGAAGTCGAAGCCATCATCCCGGACATGGCGGGCATCGCGCGCGGCAAGCTGATGCCGGCGGAGAAATTCGCCGAGGAAGAGGGCATGCGCCTGCCGGAGGCGATTTTCCTGCAGACGGTCACCGGCGATTATCCCGACGATCAGAGCGCGATGAACCCGTCCGACATCGACATCGTGCTCAAAGCCGATTCGAAGACGGTGCGCGTCGTGCCCTGGGCCGCGGAGCCGACCGCGCAGGTGATACACGACTGCTTCTATGGCGACGGCCGGCCGGTGACGATGGCGCCGCGCTACGTGCTCAGGCGCGTGCTCGATCTGTACGAAGCGCACGGCTGGGAGCCGGTGGTCGCGCCGGAACTCGAGTTCTTTCTGGTCGAGCCGAACATCGACTCGGATTATCCGCTCAAGCCGCCGGTGGGACGATCGGGCCGGCCGGAAATCGGCCGCCAGGCCTACAGCATAGCGGCCGTCAATGAGTTCGATCCCCTGTTCGACGACATGTATTCGTTCTGCGAAGCGCAGGACATCGAGATCGACACGCTGATCCACGAGGCGGGCGCGGCGCAGATGGAGATCAACCTGCTGCACGGCTACCCGATGAGCCTCGCCGACCAGGCGTTCCTTTTCAAGCGCACGGCCCGGGAAGCGGCGATGCGCCACAAGATGTACGCGACGTTCATGGCGAAGCCGATGGCCAAGGAGCCCGGCAGCGCGATGCACCTGCATCAAAGCATCATCGACGCGAAGACGCGCAAGAACGTCTTCAGCAACCCCGACGGCACGCCGTCGACGCTGTTCTTCAGCCACATCGCGGGACTGCAAAAATACCTGCCGGCGGCGATGTCGCTGTTCGCGCCGAACGTGAACAGCTACCGGCGGATCAGCCGCTACTCCTCGGCGCCGATCAACGTGCATTGGGGGTACGACAACCGCACCGCCGGCCTGCGCGTGCCGATGTCCGGACCCGAAGCGCGGCGCGGCGAGAACCGCGTCGGCGGCGCCGACGCGAATCCCTACCTCGCGTTCGCCGCATCCCTCGCGTGCGGCTACCTCGGCATGATCGAGGGCCTTAAGCCGTCCGAGCCGATCTCCGGCAGCGCCTACGATCTCGCGATAGCGCTGCCGCGATCGCTCGCCGAGAGCCTGCGCCTGCTGCGCGAGTCGAAGCCGCTTGTCGACCTGTTCGGCGACCGCTTCGTACTCGCGTACACCGCCGTCAAGGACGCCGAATACGAAACATTCGCGCAGGTCATCAGCTCCTGGGAGCGCGAGCACCTGCTGTTGAACGTTTGAGCGGCCGCAGTCCGCCGGGCCGCGCTGCGCGGTTATCGCTGTCGCCGCGGCGCCGGCTGGGATATAAATGGCGGCTAACGGCTGGAAAGCCCGCCGCGGGCGCGGGCGTCCGCTTCCCCTGAAGGAGTCAGTATTCGATGTGGAACGTAGTGCGATCGGCGGTTCCGGTACTCCTGTTGTCGGCGCTGTGTGCCGCCTGCGGCGCGCACAAGGGCGCCGCGGGATCCGCGGCCGGCGGGCGCAAGGTATTGAACCTCTACATCTGGTCGGACTACCTCGCTCCGGACACGATCTCGAACTTCGAGAAGCAGACCGGCATCAAGGTGAACATCGCCTATTACGACACCAATGAGACGCTGGAGACCAAGCTCCTCGCCGGCAGCAGCGGCTTCGACGTCGTCGTGCCGACGTCCTCGTACTTCGAGCGCCAGATCAAGGCGGGCGTGTACCTAAGGCTCGACAAGTCGAAGCTGCCGAACTCGAAGTACATGGATCCGAAGCTGATGGCGCGCGTCGCCGCCTTCGATCCCGGCAATGCGCATGGCGTGATCTACATGTGGGGCACGAACGGAATCGGCTACAACGAGAAGATGATCACGGCGCTGATGCCGGACGCGCCGCTCGACAGCTGGCGCCTCGTGTTCGATCCGGCGGTCGCCTCGAAGATCGCCAAATGCGGGATCAGCGTGCTCGATTCGCCGGCGGAAATGATGCGCGGGGTCCTGAATTATCTCGGCCGCGACCCGAATTCGCAGAAGGAGGGCGATCTTGTGGCCGCGCAGGCGGTGCTGATGAAGATCCGCCCGTATATCCGCAACATCAACTCCTCCGAATACATCCAGGCGCTCGCGAACGGCGATCTGTGCGTCGCCGTGGGCTACAACGGCGACGTGATGCAGGCCCGCGACCGCGCACGCGAAGCGCACAACGGCATCGACATCCGCTACGTCGTGCCGCAGGAGGGCTCGATCCTCTGGTTCGACATGCTGGCTATTCCGAAGGACGCGCCGGATCCGGACAGCGCCTACGCGTTCATCAACTACCTCATGACGCCGAAAGTCGTCGCCGCGATCTCGAATTACAAGCGCTACGCGAACGCGAACGCCGCGGCGGCGCCGTACGTGCTGGCCGACGTCAAGTCCGACCCCGGCATCTACCCGACGGCGGCGCAGGTCCACGATCTCGCGATTCAGCTCGCGGACACCCCGGAGCACACGCGCGAGCTCACGCGCGCCTGGGAAAGATTCAAGACGGGTCAATGATCGATGACGAGCGTCGCAGCCGAGATGGCCAAGGCCGCACCGTGGAACGACCCGCATGCGAGGCCGTACGTGGAACTCGTGCGGGTGTCCAAATTCTTCGGTGATTTCAAGGCTGTCGACGACGTCAGTCTGAAGATCTACCGCGGCGAGATATTCTGCCTGTTGGGCGCATCGGGCTGCGGCAAGACGACGCTCCTACGCATGCTCGGCGGATTCGAGAGCCCCAGTTCGGGGCGCATCTACATCGACGGCGAAGACATGAGCGGCGTGCCCCCGTACGAGCGGCCGGTCAACATGATGTTTCAATCCTATGCGCTTTTTCCGCATATGACGGTCGAGCAAAATGTCGCGTTCGGCCTCAAACAGGACCGCGTGCCGAAGGCCGCGATCCGCGAACGCGTCGCCGCGATGCTGGACCTCGTGAAGCTCGGCGAGTACGCGAAGCGCAAGCCGTCGCAGCTCTCCGGTGGACAGCGCCAGCGCGTCGCACTCGCGCGTTCGCTGGTCAAGCGGCCGAAGCTCCTGCTGCTCGACGAGCCCCTGGGCGCGCTCGACAAGAAGCTGCGCGAACATACGCAGTTCGAGCTGATCGGGCTCCAGCACCAGCTCGGAGTCACGTTCCTCGTCGTCACGCACGACCAGGAGGAGGCGATGACGCTCGCGAGCCGCATCGCCGTCATGGACCACGGCGAGATCGCACAGGCCGGGACGCCCACCGAAATCTACGAGTTCCCGAGTTCGAGATTCGTCGCCGACTTCGTCGGCTCGGTGAATATTTTCGAGGGCAAGCTCGTCGAGGACGAGCCGGAGTACGTGCGCATCGCCTCCGAGGAGTTCGGCGGCACGATCTACGTGAGCCACGGCATCAGCGCGGCGCCGGAGGCGACCGTCTGGGCGGCCGTGCGGCCGGAGAAGATCCTCATGTCGACGACGCCGCCGCAGGGCGCCGACAATGTCGCGCGCGGCGCCGTCCAGGACATCGCCTACCTCGGCGATCTGTCGATCTATCTCGTGAAGCTTGCGACCGGCAAAGTGGTGCGCATCACCCGCCCGAACACGACGCGGCACGCGGAGGCGATCGGCTGGGACCAGGAGGTGTACCTGTCGTGGGATCCGTCGAGTCCCGTCGTGGTCACGCGCTGATCGATGAAACGCCTGCGAGCGAGATTTTCGGGACGCGGCCTCGTCGTCGCATTGCCGTATCTGTGGCTCCTCCTGTTCTTCGTCGCGCCGTTCGTGATCGTCCTGAAGATCTCGTTCTCGGAAGTGGATCTCGCGATTCCGCCGTACAAGCCGCTGTTTTCCTGGTACGCAGAGCACGCGCTCGCGATCCGCTTGAACTTCAACAATTATGCGTTCCTGTTCACCGACAAGCTGTACGCCGACGCATTCCTGAACTCGGTCAAGGTCGCGCTCGTATCGACGATCCTGTGCCTGCTGATCGGCTACCCCATGGCCTACGGCATGGCGCGCGCGCGGCCGCGCACGCGCAACGTTCTCCTGTTGCTCGTCGTATTGCCGTTCTGGACGTCGCAGCTGCTGCGCGTTTACGCGTGGATCGGCCTGTTGAAGGCGAACGGCGTCGTCAACAATGTGCTGATCCGGCTCGGGGTCATCCACAATCCGCTCGCGCTGCTGTACACGCCGTTCGCGATGTACGTGGGGATCGTCTATTCGTATCTGCCGTTCGTGATACTGCCGCTGTACGCGAACATCGAGAAGATGGATTGGCAGCTGATCGAGGCGGCCGAGGACCTCGGCTGCCGCCCGTGGCAGGCGTTCTACAAGATCACGCTGCCGCTGTCGCGCAACGGCATCCTCGCCGGATCGATGCTCGTATTCATCCCGGCGGTCTGCGAATTCGTGATCCCGACTCTGCTCGGGGGCCCTAATTCGCTGATGATCGGGCGGATACTGTGGGATGAGTTCTTCTCCAACCGCGCCTGGCCGGTCGCGAGCGCGGTCGCGATACTGATGTTGCTGCTGCTCGTGCCGTTCATGATGTGGTACCAGAGCATCCAGGCGCGCGAAACGGCGGGTCCTTCAGGATGAACCGCCGCAATTCGGTATTCGTTCTCAGCTGCCTCGCGTTCGGCTATGCGTTTCTCTACATCCCGATCATGTCGATGGTGGTGTTCTCGTTCAACGCGTCCAAGCTCGTCACCGTCTGGGACACGGCGAACTCGCCGACGCTGAAGTGGTTCTACGCGCTGCTATGTGACGACGAGATCCTCGGCGCGGCGTGGATCAGCCTCAAGATCGCGCTGATCAACGCGACCGGCTCGGTCATACTCGGCGTCCTCGCGGGCTACGGGCTCGCGCGGTTTCCCAAATTCCGCGGCCGCGCGAGCTTGAACGCGATGACGACCGCGCCCTTGGTGATGCCGGAAGTCATCACCGGATTGTCGCTCCTCCTGCTGTTCGTCGCGCTGGAGCAGGAGACCGGCTGGCCCGCGGGACGAGGCGTCGGCACGATGATCATGTCCCACATGACCTTCTCGATGGCCTATGTGACGGTCGTCCTGAGGTCGCGGCTTGCGACCTTCGACCTGTCGCTCGAGGAGGCGGCGATGGATCTCGGCGCGCGGCCGGTCAAGGTGTTTTTCCTCATCACGCTGCCGATCATCTTGCCGGCGATCCTGTCCGGCTGGCTGCTGGCGTTCACGCTTTCGTGGGACTACCTCGTGATATCGAGCTTCACCTCGGGCCCGGGCAGCAGTACCTTACCGATGGTCATCTACTCGAAAGTGCGGCTCGGCGTGAGCCCCGAGGTCAACGCGCTCGCGACGCTGACGATCGGCGCCGTGACGATCATCGTCGTCGGCGTGAGCCTGTGGATGGCGCGTGCGAACCGGCTCGCGCAGGCGCCTTGAGATCAGACCAGCACGCGCTCGATGCCGCCGGAATTCGCGCGGCTGACGTAATCCCGAAGCCAGCCGGGCCCCAGCACGTTTTTCGCGATCTCGACGACGATGTAGTCGGCGTCGAGATCGGCATCGTCGCGGTAGCGCTTCAGGCCCTGCAGGCACGAGGGACAGGAGGTCAGCACCTTCACTTCGCCGCCGTGCCCGTCGCCGCGGATCCGGCTCTCGCTTAAGCGCAACTCCTGTTCCTTGCGGAAGCGCACCTGCGTCGATACGTCCGGCCGGGTCAGCGCCAAAGTGCCGGACTCGCCGCAACAGCGGTCATTCTTCAGGATCACGCCGTTGCGTTCGGCGTTCATCAGTGTATTGACGACGGTCAGTGCGTCGTGTTTTTTCATCGGCGAATGGCAGGGATCGTGATACATGTAGCGCACGCCGGTGACGTTCTCCAGGCGCACGTTCTTCTCCATCAAATACTCGTGGATGTCGATGATCTTGCTGCCGGGGAAGATCCGGTCGAATTCATAGCCTTGAAGCTGGTCGAAACAGGTGCCGCAGCTGACGACGACCGTCTTGATGTCGAGGTAGTTCAAGGTGTTGGCGACGCGGTGGAACAGCACACGGTTGTCGGTGATGATCTTCTCGGCCTTGTCGTATTCGCCGGCGCCGCGCTGCGGATAGCCGCAGCACAGGTAGCCGGGCGGCAGCACGGTCTGGACGCCGACGTGCCAGAGCATCGCCTGCGCCGCGAGTCCCACCTGCGAGAACAAGCGCTCCGATCCGCACCCCGGGAAATAGAAGACCGCTTCGGAGTCGCTCGTCGTCCTCGTCGGGTCGCGGATGATCGGCACGTAATTGCGGTCCTCTATATCCAGCAGCGCGCGCGCGGTCTTGGTCGGCATGCCGGCCGGCATGCGCTTGTTGACGAAATGCACGACCTGCTCCGCGATGGGCGTCCTGCCGGTCGTTGCCGGCGGCCTCGCCGTCTGCGCCTTCGTCCATGCGCCGAGCAGCCGATTCGCGGCGCGCTGCGCGCGGTATCCCCAGGAGATCATCAGCGTGCGCGCCAATTTGATCGTCTGCGGATTGGTCGCGTTCAGAAAGAACATCGCTGCCGCGGTGCCCGGATTGAAGCGTTTCTTGCCCATGCGCCGCAAAAGATCGCGCATGTCCATCGAAACGGTGCCGAAGTCGATGTCGACCGGGCACGGAGACTCGCACTTGTGGCAGACGGTGCAGTGATCGGCGACGTCCGAGAGCTCGTCCCAATGCTTGATCGACACGCCGCGCCGCGTCTGTTCCTCGTACAGGAACGCTTCGATCAGGAGCGAGGTCGCGAGGATCTTGTTGCGCGGGGAGTACAGAAGGTTCGCGCGCGGCACGTGGGTCGCGCATACGGGCTTGCACTTGCCGCAGCGCAGGCAATCCTTGATCGCGTCGGAAATCGAGTTGATGTCCGACTGGCGCATGATCAGCGACTCATGGCCGAGGAGGTTGAAGCTCGGCGTATAGGCGCGGCGCAGATCGCCCGCCTCCATCAGCTTGTGCTTGTTGAACCGCCCCTGCGGATCGACGCGCCGTTTGTACGCGCGAAACCCGGCGAGTTCCTCCTCGGTCAGGTATTCGAGCTTGGTGATGCCGATGCCGTGTTCGCCGGAGATCACGCCGTCGAGCGCGCGCGCGATCCGCATGATGCGCGCCACGGCCTCGTTGGCGGTGCGCAGCATCGCGTAGTTGTCGGAATTCACCGGGATGTTCGTGTGCACGTTGCCGTCGCCCGCATGCATGTGCAAGGCGACGAACACGCGGCCCTGCAGCACGCGCCTGTGCAAGGCGTCGCATTCGGCGAGTATCGGCGCGCAGCGCGCGCCGGTGAAAATTCGCTCCAGTTCGGCGCGCACCTCGCTCTTCCAGCTGACGCGCACGCTGCGGTCCTGAAGGCGGTCGAATAGGCGCGCGGCGCCGTCCGGCGCCGCGC
>DAIDVO010000143.1 GCA_027456085.1 Steroidobacteraceae bacterium
GGCGGCCGCCTCGATGCGCCATTCGCCGAAGTGCCGCCCGAGCGAAAGAACTTCGGCATTTCTGATGATGGCGCCGCCTCGGGAGCGCAGTTCTCTCGAATAATGATCGACGACTGCGGCGACGTCGATATCCCGTGCGTCGGGATCGAAGATCGCGCCGAACAGCGTTTCCTCGCGCAATGCGGGACACAGGCGCAGCGTCTCGTTCGCGTCCAGCAGAGTCGCTTTGGATGAAACGTCGGCGAGCGCGGCTTTCAGAGCGAGAACCTCGCTTTTTTGCGCATGCGTGCCGACGAACAAGGCGCCGCGCGCGCTCGTAAAAGGTGCGGCTGCGCGCTCGGCCATATAGAACGCGCGGCTTGCGCGCGTCAGCGCGCGGATCGGCGCGTTGCCGTACGACTCGGCGAAAAGCGCGGCGGACCGGCCCGTCGAATGATAGGCGAGATGCGGCTCGCGCTCGAGGAGGATCACGCGCATGAATGCTGAGAGGCCGGCGGCGGCCGACAAGCCGGCAAGACCGCCGCCGATGACACAGACGTCGTATCGACCGTTCATTATGCAGCCCCTAGAGCTGCGTCGGCACGAAGTCCCGGAGCACGGCCTGGCGCATCAGGTCCGGCGGCAGCAAGCCCTGGCTCAAGATGAAGTCGTGGAACTTCTTCTGCTTGAACTTCGATCCGAGCTTCGCCTCGGTCTCTTTGCGCAGCGCCATCAAGCGTGTGTAGCCGTAGAAATAGCTGTTCGCCTGTCCCGGTCCGCGATAGGTAAAGCGCTCGATTTCCTCCTTGGCGAATGCGTGGCTCAGGACGACATCCTTCTCCAACACCTGATAGGCCTCGGCCGGCGTGATTTTGCCGCTCTGCAGTTCCGGATCGAGGAACGCACGCGCGGCGCGCAGCAGGCGAAGCTGCAGCGTGATCAACTGACCCTCGATCGGCTCATACGGCTGCATCAACCACTCCGAGTACAGGCCCCAGCCTTCGGCGTTGGTCGAGTTGAATGCATACAGAGCGCGCGCGAGACTCACGCCGTGCTCGACCATCGAATCGAACTGCAGCTCGTGTCCGGGGCGCGCTTCGTGCGCCGTCAGCGTCCAGGCGACGGCGTCGAACGTGAAGTCATCGTACTTGTCTTCCTTGCCGCCGGTCGCCGACGGGATGTTGAGCGGCAGCACGAACTCGCCGCGCTGGCCGGTGTTGTGCAGGAGCGGCGGCGGCACCATATGCGGCGCAGGCTCCTGCGCGGTTTCCGCGGCGGTCGCGAGGCGGATGATCGCGGGACGGTTCGGCAGGGTCACGATCCGATGCTCCACGATCAGCCGCTCGATCTGCCGCAGGCGATTCTCGTAGAACGGCAGGATCGCGGCGCCTGTGATCTGCTGCTTCTTCAACGCCGCGATCACGTCGCGGTAGTTGCTCGACGGATAGCCGCGCGCTGTCGCGATCCGCGCAGCGAGCGGCGCCATCTGGGCCTGGATCTCATCGAACGACGCGTGCGCCATCGCCGCGATCTTCGCCGGCGGCAAGTCGATCCCGTAGCTCTCCAAATCCAGTGCGTATTCCTCGGACGGAAGGCGGAAGTCGGTGCGCGCCTTGGGCAGGATGTTCGCGCGCACCCAGGCGTCGTAATCGGCCAATTCTTGCTCGAGCTTCGCGTACGGCGTTTCCCAGCCGGTGAGCTTGTATTTCTTGAACAGCGCCGCAATACCGGTCACGTAGTTCGAGTTGCGGCCGAGTTCGGTCAACAACTCGTCCTTCGACGGATAGATCACGCCGGCCTTCGCCATTTGCTCTAGGTCGCGTTGTTTCAATGCTGCGGTGAACGGCTTGAATCCCGGCTCCGTGCCCGCGTACTTGCGCAGCCGCACGACCGCGGCCGGGCGCCGGTTCGCGACGACCTGATCGTCCAACAGGACCCGCAGGCCCTGGAAGACCTCCGCGCTCGCGTTCATGAACGGCACCTTGTGCGCGAGATCGAAGTCATCCTGGCGAAATTGCAGATTGAAGGCCTTGTGGATGATCTCGAGGTCCTCGCGGACGTTCTCGTCTTGCTCGCGCGCCTGCACGGTGCGCAGCCGCGCGAGCACAATTGCGAGTTCCTTGCGTTCGACGAGCTGATCGGCGATCGACGGGTCCGAGATCAGCCGGTCGTAGCGCGCGAGGCCTTCTTCGGAGCCTTCCTCCGGCGAGTGTGCGAACTGCACACCGAGCAGTCTGTTCGTGTAGATGTTGCTTTGTTTGACCCAGGGCTTCTCGGCTGCCCCCGCGCCGGTAGTGCCGGTCGCGGCGACGCAGGGTGCGGAAAATCCGATGACGCTGGCTAGCACGGCGGCGGTCAGGCGGCGCATGGCGGTTCCTTGACGGTATAAAGCTCGGCGCACTATACGCAGGACCTTGCCGCGAGTGCCAGGTCGCGGCGGCGCGCCGGGCTTAAACACTCAAGAATTTGATTACTCGTTCGCCGTATGATACTTAAGTGTATGCTTAACCGATCATCGGGTCTCGATGCGACGTTCCAGGCGCTTGCGGATCCAGGCCGGCGCGCGATTCTCGAACGCCTGTCGAAGGGACCGGCCTCGGTCAGCCAGCTTGCACAGCCGTTCGAAATCTCGCTACCGGCCATCATGCAGCATCTCTCGGTGCTCGAGGGCGCAGGTCTCGTGCGTTCCGAGAAGATCGGCCGCGTACGGACCTGCCGCATCGAACAAAGGGCGCTCAGCGCGGCGGACGCGTGGATCAAAGCCCGCCGGCGCGAGTGGCACGATCCGCTCGCCGATTATCCCGATGAACTTCAAACCAAAGGAGACGGCAGTGGCTAAGACGCATCCCGTCCGATCCGAAGCCCGCGAGCCTTCGGTGAGTCATGGCATTTGACGTGATCGGCGACGTGCACGGACAGTTCGACAAGCTGGTCGGGCTGCTCGCGCGCCTGGGTTATTGCGAATCGGACGGCGTCTGGCGTCATCCCGATCGCACGGCCGTATTCGTAGGCGACTTGATCGATCGGGGACCGCGGCAGCTCGCCACCGTCGATCTCGTCCGCCGCATGGTAGAGACGGGTGCGGCCAAATGCGTAATGGGAAACCACGAGTTCAACGCGATCGCATGGGTGACGCGCGACCCCCACCGCCCCAATCGCTTCTTGAGGCCGCACAGCAAGCGCGGAAATCGCAAACAGCATCATGCATTCTTGAAGGAAGTGGAGGGGACGCATCGGCATGCGGACATCATTGCGTGGTTCCGGACGCTGCCGCTGTGGCTCGATCTCGACGGATTGCGCGTCGTGCATGCCTGTTGGCACCAGGAGTCGATGGATGCGCTGGCGGGGCTATGGATTCCGGGTCGAGCGGTCACCGATGAATTGATCGCGCTCGGAAATCAGAAGGGGCACTCGGCATTCGCGGCGCTCGAGGTGGTGTGCAAAGGCCCGGAGATTCCCCTGCCCGCGGGGCAGTCGTTCAAGGACAAGGAGGGCAAGGTGCGGCATTCGGTGCGCGTGCGCTGGTGGCAGGAGGACGTATCGACCTACCGCAATGCCGCGATCGTGCCGCACGGAGAAGAGGACCTGATTCCGGATGAACCGCTGCCGGCCGAATGGAAGGGGCATCCCTATGCGGGTCCGCCGGTGCTCTTCGGGCATTACTGGTTCAGCGGCAAGCCCGGCGTGATATCGCCCCGGTTCGCTTGCTTGGATTACAGCGTCGCGCGCGGCGGGCCGCTTGTCGCCTATCGATGGGATGGTGAACGGGAGTTGATGTCGGAAAAGTTGGTTTGGATGTGAAATGAGTGCTGGATGGCACTGTTCGGGAGCGCCTTGAGCACGGACACGCAGCCGTCATGCCCACACCGACCGCCTTGCCCCGGGTGCCCGCGGTTCGGCGCGCGCGGCATTGCGCCGGCCGCGCGCTGCGCGCTCGATGAGCTCGCGCGCGCGTACCGGTTGCCCGAAGTTTCGGTGATTTCCGCACAAACCGCCGCCTTTCGATTGCGCGCGCGGCTCGCAATCCGCGGCCGGCTGGGTTCGCCGAAGCTCGGGCTGTTCGAGCTCGGCACGCACCGCGTGGTTCACATCCCCACCTGCAGCGTGCAGCATCCCCTGATCAACCGCGTCGCCGCCGTCGTGCGCCGGGCTCTAGTCGACGCCCGAGTAACGAGCTACTCGGACAAAGCCCATTTGGGTCTCGCGCGCTACCTGCAGGGGGTGGTGGAGCGCAGCTCGCAAACGGCGCAGGTGGTTCTCGCCGCCAATTGCGGGAGCCTCGAACCCTTGGCGGCGTGCTTCGATCTGATCCGTGAGCGGCTTGGGCCGGAGCTGCACAGCCTCTGGTTCAACGCCAATTGCGGACGCTCCAACGTCATCCTCGGTCCCGACTTCCAGAACTACTGCGGGCCGCCGAGCGTTGTCGAGCGTTTCGGCGGAGCCGCGGTGCACTACCCGCCGGGCGCATTCGGCCAGAGCAACCTCAAGATCGCCTAGGACATCATCGATCACGTGCGCGCCGAAATCCCCGCGGGCGCGCTAGTCGCCGAATTTTACGCGGGCGTCGGCGCCATCGGCCTGTCGGTGCTGGCTCGGGCCGGCGAGATTCGAATGAACGAGGCCGGTGCGCATGCGCTGCACGGACTCGAACTCGGGCTCGCTGAGCTCGACATCGCCACCCGGGCCAGAATTTCCGTCGTCCCGGGCCCGGCGGGCAGCGCGTGTCCGGCCGCTTCCGGCGCGCAAGTGGTGATCGCCGACCCGCCGCGCAAAGGTCTCGACCCCGAACTCGCCGCGCATCTTGGCCACAACCCGCCCGAGCGCTTCGTGTATGTGAGCTGCAGCCTCGAGTCGTTCATCGATGATGCAGCACGCCTGACCTCGCACGGCAAGCTACGTCTGGCCGCGCTCACCGCATTCGATCTCTTCCCATTCACCGAGCACGTCGAGACCGTCGCCCGCTTCGAGCGGGCCTGATGCCGGAAAACCCCGGACGGTGTTCGTGGTGCGCAGTGGCCCGGTAGCGACTAGAATCACGCCGACGGCTGCCGTATAACTTTGCTGTGGGGGCAACGTGGGAACACATGGACGATTGTCGCGCATCACACCGCACACCTTGGCAATGGCCCTCATGTTCCTTCTTGGCGCGAGCAGCGGCGTGCTCGCCGACACTCCGGGTGTCACGGATGCCGGCGCGTCACAGTCGCTCCCGCAGGAGAACATCTTGTCGTCGATCACGGAGTCGCTGAGGCTGGATCCGGATCACGAAGTGGTGCGTGGGCACTTCGACCTCGGCTCCCCGCCTAACGCGCATCGATACTATTGCTTGATCGACGCCAAGTCCGGTCGTCGGGAACCCAACGGTGTCCTGGGTAATCCGGTCAGGCTGCCCGACGGAAGGACCGGCCTCAAGATCGATTCTGTCTCGCTATATCGCTGTGATGACGCCGAAACGCGCGGGATGCTGATCACCGCCGGGTACATGCCGAACACGCCAGGCGGCGCTCCCGCGGCGCTCTCGCCGCATGTGCCAAATGCGCCTACGGCGTCGGCACCCGCGGTATCGCCTGGCAAGATCGACGTCGCCGGCGTGACGCTTGGAATGCCGCTCGACCAAGTGCGCGCTTTGCTCAAATCGAAGAACCTGCGCGAATACAACGAGTCGATGGAAACGCTGAGTTATTGGGATGCCGCGAAGATCGCCATGCGGCCGCTCGCGCACGGACGCTTCGTGAGTAGCATTGCCGCATGGTCCGTGCCGGTTGCCGGTGACCCCATGAACGTGGACGGGGAGGCTTTCGAAGTCATGTTCACGCCGGTTCCGGGCGGCCAACGTGTGATGGCGATTGTTCATACGGTGGGATATTCGCTTGCGAATGCCGTTCGGGAAATCGCCCTCGAGAACGGGTTGGTCGAGAAATACGGCGGCTATACGCAAGCGGGCGACCTGCCGGATGCTCCTACTTGGCGATTGCAGCGCGGCGGTAACGTGCAGGTCGGCGATTCCTGCGGGCGCCGCGCAATGTTTGGGGGACTCGGCGGACTGAATCTCGCGGACAGGCCGCGGGAAAACATCGCGCTGAAGACGCCGCTCGCTGAGCTGCAATTCGAAGTGGAGCACTGCGGCGTCGCGATCGTGACCGAAGACCACTACACGGCGAACGGCGGCGCGCTTGGCGCGGATCGTCTGGTGACGCGCTTCACGGTGACTGCCTACAGCCCGTCGGTCGCGCTCGCGGGAGCCAGGTCGGCGGCGCAACTCATTCAAGCGGCCAAAGGCGCGCTCAACGGGGCCGGGGCCTCAGGGACCAAGATCGAACCCGCGCCGTATCTGTGACCGCGGGCCTCGCCGCGCGCCGGCCGCGATCGATAATGATAGGGAACAACGTGATCAGTGAAGTTGAAGAGCGAATTCATAGAGCGCTGAGTGTGCATTCGCTCGAGCGGACCGAGAACGGCTACCGCCTCGTGCACCCGTCGGGCGCGGGAACCAGCACGCTGCGTGTGTTGCCCGTCGCGCAGGTGCGCGGTGACCTGCCGGTGGTCGCGATCGTGGAAGTGCTCGCCGAGTACCGGGCTGCGGGGCTGCCGTCGTTTCATTCGGTGGGCGTACAGAGGCTCAATGCGATGGCGGTGTATGGGGCGTATGATTTGCGCGACGGCCAGTTGCGGCAGACGGCGCAGTTTTCATTGTATTCCACCGAATCCACTGCGCATCTTGCGGCACAGACGATACTCAATGCGTTCGCCGGCCAGCTGCCGATCGGTCGGTCGGTCGCGCTTGCGGTCAGTTCCGCGGCGGCGCTCGAACAACAGCGCGCGCACCATGAGCTGCCGCGCGATTGGAAAGCGCCGTTGCACGAGGATGAACTGAAGGCGACGACGGCCGCGCTGCAAGCGCGCGGCATAGCGGCGGCGAACAATGCCACGACCGCATGGGCGGAACTCGCGATGAGCGGGGATTGCCCGTCGCGGGCGATCGATCCGAAGGCGGAGCCGGCGTTGTTGGAGGTGAATGCAGGGGTCGCACATCCGATCGCGGGCGCGGGGTATTTGGCGACGGTTTCCCTGCCGTTCGCAGAGCCGCCACAGGACGCCGCCGAGATCAGCCGCCGGCTGAATGCGCTCGAGCTCGAACACGTCGATTTCGTGCCGCGGATCGGGGCGTGGGGACTGCATGGATCGAATGACCTGCCGGCGTACCGCTGTTTCATTCCTTGCGCGGAGCCGAATGGCGGAATGCACATGGCGATGATGTGGGGGTGCGTCCAGCGTGCGGCCTGGCTGCGGGATCGGTTTTGGGTGGCGCAGCGCGGGATCGTGCTCGACAAGACGCCTGGTGGCGAGGCGGGTAGTGCGGTGTAACATTGCATCTTGGTCTTTGCGCTATACCAAGGGGTGACGATGAATACCTACGATTTCTCCGCGCGCACGATCGATGGAGTCGATAGATCGCTGTCGCAATATCGCGGCCATCCGCTGCTGATCGTCAACGTCGCGAGTAAATGCGGCTTCACGCCGCAGTACGTCGGATTGGAAGCGATCTACAGGAAATACCATGATCGCGGCTTGGAAGTGCTGGGGTTTCCCTGTGACCAATTCGGCCATCAGGAGCCCGGCGACGAGGCCGAGATCAAGGCGTTCTGTTCGCTGACCTACGGCGTCAGCTTCCCGATGTTCGCGAAGATCAAGGTCAATGGCGCCGATGCCGACCCCTTGTTCACCTACTTGAAGGAAGCGCGCCCCGGGATTCTCGGACTCGAGGCGATCAAGTGGAATTTCACGAAGTTCCTGGTCGGAAAAGACGGCCTGCCGATCAAGCGATATGCGCCGGCCGATAAGCCGGAAAGCATCGAGCCCGACATCGAGGCAGTACTGCGCTGAATTGCGGTTAGCCGTCCGCCGCGCATGCGCGGCCGGCGTCGCGTTCGTCATCGGGCCCCATACGCGCTTCGCAGGTCAGGTGGGCGAGCAGTCCACGATGTTCCTTCTGGATCCGGCCGGCAACGCACTCGAGTTCAAGGCTTTCGCCGACCTGGACCAGCTCTTCGCCAAGTGACCACTGCCCGGGGCGATACGCGCTCGCGCCGCGATGGACCGCCTCGCCGCCGCCGCCGGCCGCGAGCGCGCGTGCTATCGTAATTCGATGAAAACCCTCCTCGGCTGCTCGTTGGTTCTGTTGTCGCTCGTTTGCGGCGTTCCTCGGTCGCAGGCGCGCGTGGTGCGCGTCGCAGTCACCTCGCATACGGATATTCTGGACGGACGCCCCTTTGGCGCAGCCGGGCCCTACGAACGGATTGTCGGCAAGGTGTATTTTTCGGTGCCGGTGGCAAATCCGCACGATCGGCGCATCGTCGACTTGGCGAACGCGGTGAATCTCGCTCACGGCGAGGTGGCGTTCTCGGCGGACTTCAGCGCGATCCGGCCAAAGAACCCGCAAAAGGGCAACGAATCGATGTTGCTGGAGGTGCCGAACCGCGGGCATGCGGGGATCGTGTCGCTGGTGGACGGCGGGACGGCCGACCTGGCGGATGTGGGCGATGGCTGGCTGCTGCGCCGTGGGTTCACGATCGTTGCGCTCGGATGGCAGTGGGATGCGACCGGCGCCGGTGCGCTCAAACTGTACGCTCCGATCGCGCAGGCTCACGGCAGAACCATACACGGTCTGCTGCGCGGCGACTTGACGCTGGCGAGGCGGCAGGACGTGATCCCGCTGGGACATTACATCCTCGGAAAAATCGGCGGCATTGAGTATCCGGTCAGTGATCCGAACGATGCGCGCAATGAGCTCACGGTGCGCGACGCGCGCCATGCGCCGCGCGTGCCCATTGCGCGTTCGCGGTGGCGGTTCGCGATGCGGGTGAACGGCAAGGTGACGCCGGATGACCGGCACATTTATTTGCAGGGCGGCTTTCAGCCGGGGAAGATTTACGAGTACGTTTATGCCGTGCAGGACCCGGTGGTGGCGGGTCTCGGTTTCGCCGCAGTACGGGATTTTGCGTCGTGGGCGAAGCATGATCCCGGCGCACTGACGCCGGTGGTGCGCGTGTACGGCGAGGGTATCTCGCAGGATGGCCGGTATCTGCGCGATTTTCTCTACCAGGGCTTCAATGCCGATGAACAGGGCCGCATCGCGCTCGATGGGGTGTTGGCGCATGTGGCGGGTGCTGGGCGTGGCAGCTTCAACTACCGGTTTGCGCAGCCGTCTCGAGATGCGCAGCCGACGTCTTCCATCGATTTCCCGACCGACCTCTTCCCGTTCACCGACGAACCCGAGGTGGATCCGGAAACCGGCAAAAGAGCCGGGTTGCTGGATGCGGCGAAGGCGCTGCACGTGGTGCCGAAGATCTTCCTTTCCTGCACTTCGTACGAGTACTGGGGACGGGCGGCCGGATTGATCACCATCACCGCAGACGGCAAACGCGACATTCGAATCGGGCCGAACGTGCGGGTGTATCACTTAACCGGACTGCAGCATTTCTCCGGGCCGTTTCCGCCGGAAAAGGGGCGCGATGTTCTGGATGGGCAAGAGCCGATGTCGCCGCTGCCAGTGAAGTATTTTTGGCGCGCGATGATCGCCAATATGGACGCATGGGTGCGCAATGGCACGCGGCCGCCCGCGAGTCGCTATCCGCACATCGGGGATGGGACCCTGGTGCCGCTCGAGAAATATGCGTTTCCGGCGATTCCAGGAGTCAATCGGCCGACAGAGGCGAGCGCAGCCCGACATTTGGACTTCGGGCCGCATTGGCAGCGCACCGGCATCCTGAGTCGGCAACCGCCGGGGATTGGTGCTGCGTTCCCGGTGCTGGTTCCCCAGGTGAACGCGGACGGTAATGAGCGCGATGGCGTGCGACTGCCCGAGATCACGGTGCCGCTGGCGACGTACACGGGATGGAACCTGCGCGACCCGTCGATTGGAGGGGCGGCGCAGCGGGTGTCATTCGAGGGGTCGTACATCGCGTTTGCGAAGACCAAGGCGCAGCGCCAGCGCATGGGCGATCCGCGGCCTTCGATTGAGGAGAGGTATGCGAACGAGGCGGATTACCTTAAGCGCTACGGGCTCGCGGTGAAGGAGTTGGTGGCCGAAGGGTGGATTCTGCCGGAGGACAAACCGGCGATGATCGAGCGCGGCAAGCAGGAATGGGATTGGGCCGAGCGGCCCGGCGTTGCCGGGGATGGCATAATGGGCGCCGAGTAATCCGCGGGAGGCAATTCATGACCGAACGCATTTTGCTGGTCGACTACGAGAACATTCAGGCGGTGGACTTGAGCCTGATTCCCGCCGACGTGCAGGTTCGCTTCGTGTTGGGCGGGAAGCAAGCAAAGCTGCCGAGCGAACTTGCCATTCACGCTCATGCGATGGGTGGCCGATTTGCCTATGTGCGCATTCAGAGCGTGCAGCCGAATGCCTGTGATTTCGCGATTGCCTTCTATCTTGGCGAGTACCTGGCGCGCAATCCGAAAGCGGAGTGCGTCATTCTCTCGCGGGA
>DAIDVO010000144.1 GCA_027456085.1 Steroidobacteraceae bacterium
ACTCGATGCGAGCATCGGCGGCATCGGCGGCTGCCCGTTAGCGCCGGCCGCGCCCGGGAATATTCCGAGCGAAGATTTGGCGTACATGTTGAATCGGATGGGCGTCCAAACCGGCTTGTCGATCGACGCAATGATAGAGACCAGCCGCTGGCTCGAACGAATACTCGGCAGGCCGATCCCCGGCATGCTGGTGAAGGCCGGGAATTTCCCGCTCCGATCCGCGCGCGGCGCCTGAATACGCACACCTGCGCGCGCGCGCGCGGCCGTTGCGATCCCGCATCGGCGCGCACGCGAGCGTGCAATCGCTTCGAAATATTAGCTTCACATAAACGTCATCTCGCCGCTTCAAGCTTCGACGCCTGCGCGTTCCATGCGCTGCCGAAGTCATCCACGAAGAAGGCGAAACAATGTTCCGTAATGCAATGCCGCTTACGTCCTTATTTTCCATCGGTTTTATAGGCGCCTCGATCGTCGCAGCCGGCGGCCTCGCACACGCCGATTCGAATGCCGATACCACCGCCGGACGCAGCCTGGATCCGGTGCTCGTGACCGCGCAGGCCTTGAAAGGCCCGCAAAACGTGCCGTCGCAGGGCTCGCTTGTCGCGACCCAGCCACAATCGATCGTGAACAGCGAGTTCATTCAGAAGAACCTTGCGCCGGCGGCGAATTACACCGACATCATGAAGTTCACGCCGAGCGTGTTCACCGTCGATCCGAACGGCCCGGGGCTCGCCGAGAACCTGGGCACCTCGATCCGCGGCTTCCAGGACGGCCAGTTCAACGTGACCTTCGACGGCATCCCCTGGGGCGACTCGAACGACTTCACGCACCACTCGACCAGCTATTTCATGCCGCAGGACATCGGCAACGTGATCGTCGACCGCGGTCCGGGAAACGCCGGCACCTTGGGCGACGCGACCTTCGGCGGCACGGTCTACGTGCAGTCGGCGAACCCCCATCGGGATGCCGGCGCGACCGCGTGGCTGAGCTACGGCAGCTTCAAGACCAAGCTCGTGGGCTTGCGCTACGACACCGGCGTCGTCGACCGGTGGAACGGCGCGAGCGGCTTCATCAGCGCGAAGACGCTGTCCTCGAACGGGTATCTGTCGAACACGAAGCTCGACCGCAGCGACGTGTTCCTGAAGTTCCTGCAGCCGCTCAACGACTATACGACCTTGAGCTTCGCGTCGAACCTCAACAAGGTTCATCAGAATCCGGCGTGGGGCGAGACCTTGGCGCAGATCCAGGCGCTGGGTCCGAACTACGGATACAACAACGATCCGACCAGCCAGTCGTACTACCAGTACAACCTCGACAAGATCACGACGGACTACGAGTACATCGGGCTGCACTCGCACTTCTCCGGCTGGGTGTTCGACAACAAGCTGTACACCTACGGCTATTTCCACGACGGGTGGAACGGCGAGGATCCGAACGGCCAGGCGCCGAACGGCAGCATTCTGCCCGGCGGCGTTCCTAACGGCACGATTTACAGCCCGACCAACGTGCCGGGCCAGCAGATGCACATGTACTACCGGTCGGTCGGCGACATCTTCCGCGTCTCCAAGGAGATCGGCCCCGGCGAGGTGCAGGCAGGCGCCTCGTACGATCACCAGACGAACTCGCGCGCGCAGTTCGAGATCGACATGACCAACCATTATGCGTACAACCCGATCACCGGCCCGAACTGCCCCTGTTCGGCCGCCGACGCGACGCTGCTGAATTCGGCGGATCGACTCATGAACGACTATCTATTCACGCGTGAGTACTACGCCCAGTACATCTGGCACGCGCTCGACGGCCTCGATCTCACGGGCGGCGTCAAGCAAGTGAACTTCGAGCGCGTTCTCGATGCGACGGTCAATCAGAAGACCGGCACGTCGCTGACCTACGACAAGACCTGGGATCGCAACCTCGCCTCGTTCGACGCACACTACAAAATCCGGTCGAACTGGTCGGTGTACGCGCAGTGGGCCCAGGGCTTCCTCGCGCCGAACCTCAATCTGTTCTACGTCAGTACGCCGTCGAACAGCAACGTCTCCCCGCAGAGCACGACGAACTTGCAGGCCGGCACGACCTGGGTCGGCCACCAAGTCACCGTCTCGGCCGATGTCTACAAGATCGATTTCACGAACCTGATCACGAAGGATCTGCAACACAGCACGCCCGGCAACACGGTGTTCCAGAACCTCGGCGGCGTGAAGTATCACGGCGTCGAGTTGGAAGGCTCCGTGAACCTCGGCCTCGGCTTCACCGCCTATGCGAATGCGTCGGTCAACAGCGCGAAGGTGACGGTCGATCAGACCTGGGTGCCGAGCACGCCGGACAAGACCGCGGCGCTCGGCCTGCTCTATCATCATGGCGGCTGGCAGGGCTCGCTGATGGGCAAGTTCGTCGGCCGGCGCTACGGCGACGTTGGGAATGCCGTGCCGCTCGGCAGTTAGGCGACGGTCGACGGTGCGCTTAACTACGATTTCGGCACGGCGCTCGGCGGCTTCAAGGATCTGCAGGTGGGACTCACCGCACAGAACCTCGCCGATCGCAAGTCAATTTATGCGACCGACGGCCAGAACAACAATGGCGACTACCTGTATTTCACGATTCCGGGGCGCAGCTTCCAGGTCAACGTGACCGCGAAGTTCTGAAGGGCGCGGGCGGCCCCCCTCGGGGCCGCCCTGCGTTCAGCGGCGCATCAGCGTGCTCTTGCCGAACAGCGATGCGGTGAGATCGACCGCGACCTCGGCGGTGCGGTTCTTCACGTCGAGCGCCGGATTGAGCTCCATCAAATCGAGCGAAGCCATGCAGCCGGTGTCGGCGATCATTTCCATGCACAGCTGCGCTTCGCGGTAGGAAGGCCCGCCGGGCACCGTCGTGCCGACGCCGGGCGCGATGTCGGGATCCAGGAAATCGACGTCGAAGCTCACGTGCACGTGGGTGTCCGGGGACATGCCTTCGAGCGCGATCTCGAGCGTGCGCCGCATGCCCACCTCGTCGACGTGGCGCATGTCGAAGACTTCGAGGCCCACTTCGTGCACAAAGCGCTTTTCGCCTCGATCGACGCTGCGAATGCCGATCTGGCGCAGCACCGCAGGCATGATCGCGGGCGTCGCACCGCTCAAGTCGATCAATTGCGCGGGGCCGTAGCCGCACAGACACGCGACCGGCATACCGTGAATGTTGCCGCTCGGCGTCAGCGCGCTCGTATTGAAGTCGGCATGCGCATCGAGCCACAGGACGCGCAGCGGCCGATTCGCCAGGCGGCAATGGCGCGCGACCGCGCTGATCGAGCCTATGCTCAAGCTGTGATCGCCGCCGAGCAGGATCGGAAGGCGTGCGAGCTTGAGTTCCGCGAACACGGCATCGTGGACGGCCTGGTTCCAGCGCAGCACCTCGGGCAGGTGCCGGTATCCGGCCTCGGCCGGGCGCGCGGGGTTCGACGGCCCCGAAAGATCGCCGCGGTCGATCACCTCGACTCCTTGCGATTCCAAGGTCGCCTGCAAAGCGGCGACACGCAGGGCTTCGGGCCCCATCGAGGCGCCGCGGGAGCCGGCGCCGATGTCGGTCGGCGCGCCGATCAGGGAGACGCGTGCGGACATCGCCCGGGCTCCGCTCACGCGCTCTTGCGCCAGCGGCGGCTTTGCGCGCCTGCGCCTATCGTGCCGCCGAATAGATCCTTCGGATCGAGCAGCGCGGGCACGAGGTCGATCTTGCGCCGCTCGATGTGGTTCTCGTCCAGCAGCGCGTACAGGAAGCGCAGCGCCGAGTAATCCTCGAGCGCGAAGCCGACGGAATCGAAGATCGTGATGTCGCGCCCGCCGGTGCGCAGCGGCGCGGCGCCGCCGACGACGGCGGCGAATTCGGTCACCGGATAGTCGGGCTCCATCTGCTGAATCTCGCCCTCGATCCGCGATTGCGGTTCGTATTCGACGACGACGCGCGTGTCCGGCATGCGCAACACGTCGGCGTGCAGCTCGGTCTTGCCGGGACAGTCGCCGCCGACCGCGTTGAGGTGCATGCCGGGCTTCACCATCGGCGGCGTCAGGATCACGGCGTTGCGCTTGTCCGCGGTCACGGTCGTGACGATGTCGGCGCCGCGGCACGCCTCGGCGGCGCTCGCCGCGCGAGTCAAGCGTACGCCCTGGAATTCCGGCAGCGCGCGCAGATTGCGTTCCAGTTTGGCGGTCGCGGCAGGGTCGAGGTCGAACAAGCGCAATTCGCGCAAGCCCAACATGCGCTGAAAGCCGATCGCCTGGAATTCGCTTTGCGCGCCGTTGCCGATCAGCGCCATGACGCGGCTGTCCGCGCGCGCGAGCCAGCGCGCGGCTAGCGCGGACATCGCCGCGGTGCGCAGCGCCGTCGTCACCGTGAGTTCCGACAGCAGCAACGGATAGCCGGTCGCGACGTCGGCGAGCACGCCGAACGCGGTCACGGTCAGCAGGCCCGCGGCCGTGTTCTTGGGATGGCCGTTGACATACTTGAACGAGAACAAGCGCCCGTCGCTCGTCGGCATCAGTTCGATGACGCCGACCGCCGAATGGCTCGCGAGGCGCGCGGATTTTTCGAAGTCGCCCCAGCGGCGGTAGTCGGCGAGGATCTCGTCGGCGAGGCGCGCGATGAATTCGCCCGGACCCACGGCAGCTATCAACCGCGCTACGTCGACGACGCCGATATAGTCGACCATGATCGTAAACTCCCGGTTGAGGAGCCTATCATTCGACGTTTTGCGGCCAACAGGAAGCATCAAAAGTGCTCTAAACTTGATATATATTGGACATATAGGCAATAATAATTGGCGTTTTGGTCAATTGTGAGCTGCGGCAATGGATGACTTGGACCGGCGCTTGATCGCGCTGCTGCGCGCCGATGCGCGCGAATCGGTCGCCAATCTGGCGAAAGAACTCGGTATCGCGCGCGGCACCGTGCAAAACCGCATGGCGAAATTGGAGGCGGACGGTACGATCGCGGGCTACACGGTGCGCCTGAGGCCGCAAACGGACATGCACCGGATCACGGCGCTGATGACGATCGAGGTCGAAGGCAATACGCTCGACCAGGTGTCGCGCACGCTGCGCGGGGATCCGGCCGTCGAGGCGCTGCATTCGACCAACGGGCGCTGGGATCTGATCGCGGAATTGCGCGCCGACAGCTTGGCGGAGGTGGATCGCGTGATCAACCGCATCCGCACGCTCGAGAGCATCGCGCGCACCGAGACGAGCCTGTTGTTGTCGACGGTCAAATGAGCGCGCCGGCGCATTGGCGTGGACAAAGGCTCGCGGCGGTGCTGTTCGATCTCGACGGCACGCTGTTCGACACCGCGGATGACATCGCACTCGCGCTCAACCGCGCGACCGCGGACTTCGGCTGGGAGCCGATCGCTGCCGGCGCCGTGCGCCGCCTGATCGGACGCGGCGCGCCGCAGTGGCGGCGCCGCGCGGCGCAAGTCCTGGGGCGCGACGCCGATGCGGCGACGTATGCGGCGATGCTCGAGCGGTTCTTTCACCATTACGCCGAGCTTGAACGGCGCGCAGAGAGCACGGCGCCGCCGTTCCAAGGCGCGCTCGAGGCCGTGCGCCAACTTCATGCGGCGGGCCTGAAGATCGCGGTCGTCACCAACAAACAGCGCCGCTTTGCCGATGCCCTGGTGCGCAGCGGCGGGCTTTGCGCGAGCGTCGATTTGATCGTCGGCGGCGACACCTGCGAGCGCCGCAAGCCCCATCCGGAGCCCCTGTTGTACGCGTGCGCGGCGCTCGAGGCGCCGCTGGCGGCGGCGCTGATGGTCGGCGATTCGAGCAACGACGTCGAGGCGGCGCGCGCGGCCGGTATACCGGTCATCTGCGTGCCTTACGGCTACGACGAGGGGCGCGACCCGCGCCTCCTGCCCGGCGACGCGCTGATCGAGTCGCTCGCGCAATTGCCGGCGATGCTGTTAATGTCGCAGCGATGAACCAACAGCCGAGCGTCGATGAGCGCGAGCGAGCACGGCGCCGGACCGAAATCCGCGCGCTGCTCGCGCCTATCCTGCCGCGCGAGGCGATACTCTCGAGCCGCGAGGCGACCGCGCCGTTCGAGTGCGACGGTCTGACCGCATATCGGCAAGCGCCGCTCATTGTCGTGCTGCCGTCCTCGGACGCCGAGGTTGCCGCGACCTTGAAGGCATGCCATGCGCAGCGAGTGCCGGTGGTCGCGCGCGGCGCCGGCACCGGCCTTTCGGGCGGCGCGTTGCCGCACCCGCTCGGCGTGCTGATGGTGCTCGCGAAGTTCACGCAGATCGTCGCGCTAGACCCCGAGGCGTGCACGGCGACGGTTCAAGCGGGCGTGCGCAACCTTGCGATCAGCGAGGCGGCGGCGCCGTTCGGCCTTTACTACGCCCCCGACCCGAGCAGCCAGCTCGCCTGCACGATCGGCGGCAACGTCGCGGAAAACTCCGGCGGCGTGCATTGCCTGAAGTACGGCCTCACGCTGCACAACGTGCTCGGCGTGCGCGGTTTCACGGCCGACGGCGAAGCCGTCGAGTTC
>DAIDVO010000145.1 GCA_027456085.1 Steroidobacteraceae bacterium
CACAGACGAAAGCCAGCGGACCGTCCGGGCGCTGCCGTTGACCATCGCCCCGTCGATCACTCCCTCGTCGCCGTAGCGCCACAGACCGCCGCCGAGCAGACGGGTGCCGGCGACGAGCACGTGCTCGTTGAACCAATCGAATCCGAATTTATTCACGAGCACCCAGTTCACCCAGCGGAACCTGCGCTCGGCGGCATCGGCGAGTTCGGGCTTCTTCAAGAAGAACAGCCAGGCGCAAAAGACCCCCGCCGTCGCCAACCACACCGGCAAGCCGGTCAGCGCATTCAGCACCAACGCGCCCGAACCGTGAAACTCCGCGCCGATCGGCGCCAACACGTCGTGCGCCGGGAGGACTTTGATCGCCCCCGCGAAGAAATCGCCGAACAGCAGCGGCTTGATCGTGAACCAGCCGATCAGCACCGACGGTAGCGCAAGAAGTATCAGCGGAACCGTCACGACCCAGGGACTCTCGTGCAGATGTTCCCGGGTGTGCTGGTCCATGCGCTCCTTACCGTGGAACGTCATGAAGAACATGCGGAACGTATAGAGCGCCGTGACGAAGACGCCCGCGACGACGCAAAAATATGCGTAGCCCGATCCGGGAAGGTGCGAGCCGCGCACCGCCTCGATCAGCGTGTCCTTCGAGAAGAACCCGGCCGTTCCCGGAAAGCCGATCAACGCGAGCGAGCCGGCGAGGCTCGTCCAATAGGTGATCGGCATGTACTTCCTCAAGCCGCCCATGCGCCGCATGTCCTGTTCGTGATGCATCGCGATGATCACCGAACCCGCCGCCAGGAACAGCAAGGCCTTGAAAAACGCGTGCGTCATCAAATGGAAAATGCCGGCCGCGTAGGCCGAGGCGCCGAGCGCCACGGTCATGTAGCCGAGCTGCGACAGGGTCGAATAGGCCACGACGCGCTTGATGTCGTTGTTGACTATCCCCAACAGGCCCATGAACAGCGCCGTCGTCGCGCCGATCACGAGAATCGTCGACAAGGCCGTCTCCGACAGCTCGAACAGGGGCGACATGCGTGCGACCATGAAGATGCCGGCGGTCACCATCGTCGCCGCATGGATCAGCGCGGAAATCGGCGTCGGACCTTCCATCGAATCCGGAAGCCATACGTGCAGCGGAACCTGCGCCGACTTGCCCATCGCGCCGACGAACAGCGCTATGCACGTGAAGCTGATCGCGGACCACGTGAGCGTCGGCGTGATCCGCAGCTGCGCCGCGGCGATCTTGTCGGCGTGCGCGAATACGGTCGCGTAGTGCAGCGAGCCCGTGTAGTACAGAACCGCGGCGATGCCGATGACGAAGCCGAAATCGCCGACGCGATTGACCAGGAACGCCTTCAGGCTCGCGATGATCGCCGTCGGCCGCGTATACCAGAAGCCGATCAACAGGTACGAAACGACGCCGACCGCCTCCCAGCCGAAGAACAGCTGCAGAAAATTGTTCGACATCACGAGCATCAGCATCGCGAACGTGAACAGAGAGATGTAGCTGAAGAAGCGCTGATAGCCGGGGTCGTCGCGCATGTAGCCGACCGTGTAGATATGCACCATCAGCGACACGAACGTGACGACGGTCATCATCAATGCCGACAAATGATCGATCAGGAAGCCGATTTGCATCGTCACGCCGTCGCTCGTCAGCCAGGTGTAGACCGGACCGTCGAACGTCCCCATGCCGTCGACGACCATGCTCTTCAGCACATACGCGGACAGCGCGAAGGAGATCGCGACGCCGAGGATCGCCACCGTTTGGGCGCCGACACGGCCGATCACGCGCCCGCCGAGGCCGGCCGCGATCGCCGCCGCCAGCGGCGCGAGCGCAATCGTGAGGTAAATGGACTCCATGGTGTGTTGGCCCCTCAACCTTGCAGCGTATCCAGATCTTCGACGTTGATGCTGCGGCGCTCGCGGAACAGCACGACCAGGATCGCCAGCCCGATCGCGGCCTCCGCCGCCGCGACCGTCAGAATGAAGAAGACGAAGATCTGGCCGTTGATGTCGCCCAGGAACCGCGAGAACGCGACGAAATTGAAATTCACCGCGAGCAGCAGGAGTTCGATGCACATCAGCAGGACGATGATGTTCTTGCGGTTGAGGAATACGCCCGCGACCGCGATTGCGAACAGCAGCCCCGACAGCGTCAAAACTTCGGTCAGCGTGATCATGGACGTTTCCCAGAGGTCATTTTGACCATGCGCAAGCGATCCTTCGCGCGAACGCGCACCTGCTCCGACACGTTTTGCGACTTCAGGCCCGGGCGCCGCCGCATCGTGAGGATGATCGCCGCGACGCTCGCGACGAGCAGGATCACGGCCGCGATCTGCGAGGGGTACGCATAGCGCGTGAACAGGGCGATGCCGAGCTCGCGCGTATTCGAATAGTGCGCGGGAAGCGGCGCAGCCACTTTGAGCGTCACGCCTCCCAGGTGCTGGACGACGATCACGTTGATGATCGCGAATACGACGAATCCGGCGACGGCGACCGCGAACGGCCAGTAGCCCGCGATGCCTCTGCGCAGCTCCTCGATGTTGACGTCGAGCATCATGACGACGAACAGGAACAGCACCATGACGGCGCCGACGTAGACGAGCACCAGGACGATGCCGAGGAACTCGGCGTTCAGCAGCAGCCAGATCACCGCGCTGGTGAAGAAACACAGGACCAGCAGCAGCGCCGAATGCACCGGGTTGCGCGCGAGGATCACGCCGAGCGCCGCAGCTACGAGCACGGCCGAATACGCGAAGAACAGGATGGTGACGAACATCAGCGGTACCGCGCGTCCGCGGCCCGGTCCGCCGCGATGATGCTTTCGAAGCGCTCGCCGACCGCGAGCAATTTATCCTTGCTCATGATGTTCTCGCCGCGGTTCTCCATGTGATACTCGAGCAATCGGGTCTCGACGATCGCGTCGACCGGACAGGCCTCTTCGCAGAAGCCGCAGTAGATGCACTTGAACAGGTCGATGTCGTAGCGCGTCGTGCGGCGCGTACCGTCGGCGCCGACGCCGGACTCGATCGTGATCGCGAGCGCGGGGCAAACCGCCTCGCACAACTTGCAGGCGATGCAGCGCTCCTCCCCGTTCGGATAGCGGCGCAGCGCGTGCAGGCCGCGGAAGCGCGGGCTCTGCGGCGTCTTCTCCTCGGGGTAATTGAGCGTCGTCTTCGGCTTGAACAGGTTCTTCCAGGTCACCCACAGCCCTTGCGCGAGTTCCCACAACAAGAACGTCTTGATGAAACTGCGAATGCGTTGCATCTTAAATGCGTCCCTTCCACGGACCCACGTGCCAATAGACCATCAACCCCTCGACGGCGAGCCACACGAGGGTGACCGGAATCAAGGCCTTCCAGCCGAGGCGCATGATCTGGTCATAGCGATAGCGCGGAAACGTGGCGCGCAGCCACAAAAAGCCGAACATGGGCACGAGCGTCTTCAATCCGAACCAGAAAAAGCCGGGAGCCGCGAGCCACGACGAGGCCGGCAGGTAGCCGTCGAACGGCGACAGCAAGCCGCCGAAGAAGAAGATCACGGTCAGCGCCGAAATGAGGATCATGTTGACGTATTCGGCGATGAAGAACAGCGCGAACGCCATCCCGGAGTAATCGACGTGGAAGCCCGCGACGATCTCCGACTCGCCCTCGGCGACGTCGAACGGCGCGCGATTGGTCTCCGCGACGCCCGCAATGAAATACACGCCGAGCATCGGCAGGAGCCAGAACCAGTTCCAGCTGAACGCGCCGCCGTGCTGCGCCTCGATGATCGCGCCGATGTTGAGGCTCCCCGCCGCCATCAGCACGCCGACCATCGCGAAGCCCATCGCGATCTCGTAGGCGACGATTTGCGCCGCGGACCGCATCGCGCCGAGGAACGCGTATTTCGAGTTGGCAGCCCAGCCCGCGAGAATGACGCCATAAACGCCGATCGACGTCATCGACAGGATGAACAAGAGGCCCGCATCGATGTTCGCGAAGGTGCGCTCGGGAGCGAATGGGATCACCGCCCAAATCGCGAGCGCCGGGATCAGCGTCAGGAACGGCGCCACGCCGAACAGCACCTTGTTCGCCTCAGCGGGGATCAGGATCTCTTTGAACAGGAGCTTTACGACATCGGCGAACGGCTGCGCAAGGCCGGGCACCCAGAACATATTGACGCGGTTGGGTCCGCGCCGCAATTGCATCCAGCCGATGATTTTACGTTCGGCAAGCGTATAGAACGCCATGACCAGGATGACGCCGATCATGACCATCAAAATTTGGACGGCCGTGAGCAGCGGCGCCGCCCAGTAAGGCGTGATCAAGCCGTCAACCCAGGATCGAATTGGTCCCCATTCCCACATGTTCAGATCACGGCGCGCGCGAGCCGCCCGTCCTTCGTTTTGGTCAGTGCCGGAGAGCCTCGCACGAGCGCATCGACTCGATACGGTGGAATGTCCATCCAGGCGGCATCCGCGGCGCGCGCGCCGAGCACCGCGCCCGCGAGCGCGCCCTGCGCGTCGGGCGCCGCGTTCGCTCCTACCTGCGCGCGCAGCGCCTCGCGCACCTCCTCGCTGCTCGCGTAGTCGAAGCCCGGCAGAGCGAGAAGGTTGCCGAGCACCCTGAGAACCTTCCATGCAGGACGCGCCTCGCCCAGAATCTTCGCCGCGCCCGCCCAGCTTTGCCACCGGCCCTCGATATTCACGTACGTGCCCGAGGTCTCGGCGAAGGAGCCCGCAGGCAGCACGACGTGCGCGTGCGCCTTCGCCGCCTCGGTCAGATGTGTCGTGACCGCGATCAGCAATTCGGCCTTGCGAAGCGCCTCCGCGCCGGTCGCCATATCCTCCGCCGGATCGATCGCGCCGAGCAGCACAAAGGCCTTCATGCCTTTCTCCAGCATCGCGCGCGCGGACAACCCCGGCGCTGGGTCCGCGCCGCCGCCGGGCAAGCGGTGCGGCACAGCCCCGGCGAGGTATGCGCCGGCCGCGTTCGCTCCCTCGGTGATGAGTCCCAAGCGCGCGCCCGCAAGGTCCGCGAGCGCGGCGGCAGTCGACTTCAATTCCGCATAGGCCGGATGCCGTTGCGCCAGCGCGCCGAGCAGCACCGCGCGGCGCTTGCCGTGCAGGAGCGCTGCCGCGAGCGCCCGGTGCTCATCGGTGAGCGCACGCGCCGCAATGCCCGGCGGCGGCGGCATGCCGGCAAGCGCGGCGGCCGCCTGCAGCACGGAAGTCAGTTCGCCGACGAGATCCTTGTCGGCGAGCCCGTAGGCGGCGATCGGGAACAGGTATTCGAAGCGGCGCGGATTCAAGAAACCGATCTTCGCGCCGCCCTTGACGGCGGCCTTGCGCAGGCGGTGCGCGAGCAGCGGTATTTCGTGGCGCAAGTGCGCGCCCACGATGAGCACGCCCTCGAGGCGCTCCACGTCCGCGATCTGCATGCCGAGCCCCGGATAGCGGCCCTCGCTCTCTTGGCCGCGGAAATCCAATTGGCGCAGACGGTGGTCGACATGATGCGAGCCGTAGCCGCGCGCGATTTGCGCGAGGAGATACAACTCCTCGAGCGTCGCCATCGGCGAGGCGAGGAATCCGACCGCGCCCGCGCCCACGTCCGCTTTGATCTTGTTCAAACCCTCGGCGGCCGCGGTCAACGCGACCTCCCAATCGACCGTTTGCAGTTTGCCGTCGATGCGCAGCAGCGGCTGCGTGACGCGATCTTCCGAGTAAATGCCTTCGAAGCCAAAGCGATCGCGGTCGGCGATCAAGGTCTCGTTGACGTCCTCGTTTTCGCGCGGCACGATGCGCATCAATTTGCCGCGCAGGCTGTGTGCGAACAGGTTCGTGCCGAACCCATCGTGCGGCGAGACGAGCGCGTGCTGAGTCATCTCCCATGCGCGGCCGTGGTAGCGGAACGGCTTGTTGTTGAGCGCGCCGACGGGACACAAATCGATGATGTTGGCCGACAGCTCGTGGTCGATCGAATGTTCCACGTAGGTCGTGATCTTCATCTGTTCGCCGCGGCCCGCGGCGCCGAGCTCGGGATACCCCTGGATCTCCTGGCCGAAGCGCACGCAGCGCGTGCAGTGGATGCAGCGCGTCATGTCGGTGGAAATCAGCGGACCCAGGTTTTGGTCCTTGACGACGCGCTTGCGCTCCGCGAAGCGCGACACGTCGCGGCCATAGCCGACCGCCAGGTCCTGTAATTCGCATTCGCCGCCCTGGTCGCATATCGGGCAGTCGAGCGGATGGTTGATCAGCAGGAACTCCATCGTCGCGCGCTGCGCGGCGACCGCGCGCGGCGACTTCGTGAAGACCTTCATGCCCTCGGCGACCGGCGTCGCGCACGCGGGCAGCGGTTTCGGCGCCTTCTCGACTTCAACCAGGCACATGCGGCAGTTCGCGGCGACCGACAGTTTCTCGTGATAACAGAAACGTGGAATGTAGATGCCCGCCGGGTCGGTGGCCTGCATGATCATCTGACCCTTGCGGGCCTTGAGCGGGACGCCGTTGACTTCGATATTGACCAGATCTTCGCTCATCGTTCGCTCTTATGCCGCCGCGGCGGCTTGCGCCGCGACGATCGAGCGGCCCTTGTGCTCGATCATGTATTGAAACTCTTGGCGAAAGTGCTTGATGAAACTCTGGACGGGCCACGCCGCGGCATCGCCGAGCGCACAAATCGTGTGCCCCTCGATGCGATTGGCAACGTCGACGAGCATCGCAAGATCCTCATTACGGCCTTCGCCGGCCAAAATCCGCCTGAGCACGCGATCGAGCCAGCCCGTGCCCTCGCGGCACGGCGTGCACTGGCCGCAAGACTCGGACATGTAAAAGCGCGACAGGCGTTCGAGCGCGCGCACCATGCACGTCGACTCGTCCATGACGATGACGGCGCCGGTCCCGATCGAGGATCCGGCCGTCTTCACCGAGTCGTAGTCCATGTTGATCGGCAGGATCGCCGCCGCCGGCATGACCGGCACCGAGGAGCCGCCGGGAATCACCGCCTTCAGCCGGCGGCCCTTCCAGACGCCGCCCGCGAGCGCTAGCAGATCCTTGAATGGAATGCCGAGCGGCAATTCGAAATTGCCGGGCCTGCCCACATGTCCCGATACGGAAAAGATCACCGTGCCGCCGGAATTGACGGGGCCCAGCCCCGCGAACCAAGCGGCGCCCTTCCTCATGATCGTGGGCACGGAGGCGAAGCTCTGCGTGTTGTTGATCGTGGTCGGCTTGCCGTAGAGGCCGAAATTCGCCGGGAACGGCGGCTTGAAGCGCGGCCGCCCCGGTTTGCCCTCGAGAGATTCCAGCAGCGCGGTCTCCTCGCCGCAGATGTAGGCGCCCGCGCCGACGAACATGTGCAGGTCGAAGTCGACGCCCGACCCGAGGATATCCTTGCCGAGCAGTCCGCCCGCGTACGCCTCGGCGAGGGCCGCCTCGAACCGCGGTATCGGTTCTCCCAGAAATTCGCCGCGGATGTAGTTGTAGCCGACCGTCGCGGTCATCGCGTAACCGCCGATCGCCATGCCCTCGATGACCGCATGCGGGTTGAAGCGCAGGATGTCGCGGTCATGGCAGGTGCCGGGTTCCGACTCGTCGGAATTGCAGACGACATATTTCTGAATCGGCGAAGTGCGCGGCATGAAACCCCATTTCACGCCGGTCGGAAACGCGGCGCCGCCGCGACCGCGCAACCCCGAGGTCTTGACCTCTTCGATGATCTTCTCTCGCGCAGTCTTCTCGCGCAGGATCTTTTCCCAGGCCTGATAGCCGCCCGCGCGCCGATAGCCTTCCAGCGTCCAGGAACGCTCCTGGGCGAGCGCCTCGAATATCACTTGATTCTGTTCGAAAGCCATCGGACTCACCTGGGCCTCATTTCAATTCGTCCAAGACGGCGTCGATTTTTTCCGGCGTCAAGTCTTCGTGATAGACGTGATCCACCATCATCATCGGGGCGCCGACGCAAGCGGCCAGGCATTCCTCTTCGCGCTTCAGAAATATCCGCCCGTCCGGCGTGCTCTCGCCGACCTTGATACCGAGCTTTTTCTCGACATACGAGAGAATCTGTTCGCCGCCGCGCAGCATGCATGAAATATTCGTACAAACCGACACGTGGTGCCGGCCCGCCGGATGCGTCTCGAACATCGAATAGAACGCCGCGACCTCGTAGACCTGGATCGGCGCGAGGCCGAGGTAGGCGGCGATCGCGTCCATGATCGCGGTCGTCAGAAACCCTTGGTTGTCTTGCTGCGCGGCATGCAGCGCGGAAATCACCGCGGAACGCTTGCGCTCCGGGGGGAATTTCGCGGTCCATCGGTCGATTTCCTCGCGCAGATGCGCCGACAATTCCACGCTCATCGGTCGATCTCTCCGAAAACGATGTCCTGGGTGCCGATCACGGCGACGACGTCCGCGAGCATGTGCCCCTGGACCATTTCATGCAGCGACGCGATGTGCGCAAAGCCGGGCGCGCGCACCTTCAGCCGATACGGCTTGTTCGCGCCGTCCGACACCAGGTAGACGCCGAGTTCGCCCTTCGGCGCCTCGACAGCGGCATAGCCCTCGCCTTCCGGCACGCAATAACCCTCGGTCATGAATTTGAAGTGATGGATCAGGGATTCCATGCCGCCCTTCATTTCTTCGCGCAGCGGCGGACTCACCTTGCGGTCATCGATCATCACCGGCCCGGGGTTCTTCTTGAGCCATTGCACGCACTGTTCGATGATCCGGTTCGATTGGCGCATTTCCGCGACGCGAACCAGGTAGCGGTCGTAGCAATCGCCGTTGGCACCGACCGGAATATCGAAATCCACGCGCCCGTATACCTCGTAAGGCTGCTTCTTGCGCAAATCCCATTCGACGCCCGACCCGCGCAGCATAGGTCCGGAGAAGCCGAGCTGCATTGCGCGCTCCGGGCCGACGACGCCGATGTTGACCGTGCGCTGTTTCCAGATCCGGTTGTCCGTCAACAAGGTCTCGTATTCGTCGACGCATGACGGAAAACGCCGCGTGAAGTCGCCGATGAAATCGAGCATCGAGCCGGCGCGCCGCTCGTTGAGCCGGTCGACGTCCTTTTTCGAGCGCCACTCGCAGTACTGGTACTTCGGCATCGAGTCCGGCAGATCGCGGTAGACGCCGCCCGGTCGGTAATAGGTCGCGTGCATGCGCGTGCCGGACACCGCCTCATAGCAGTCCATGAGGTCCTCGCGTTCGCGAAAGCAATACAAGAAGACCGTCATCGCGCCGATGTCGAGGCCGTGCGCACCCAGCCACATCAGATGATTGAGGATGCGGGTGATCTCGTCGAACATCACACGGATGTACTGTGCCCGCAGCGGCGCCTCGATTCCGAGGAGCTTTTCGATCGCCATCACGTAGGCGTGTTCGTTGCACATCATCGACACATAATCCAAGCGGTCCATGTAGCCGATCGATTGGTTGAAGACTTTGCTCTCGGCGAGCTTCTCGGTCCCGCGATGCAACAGGCCGACGTGCGGGTCGGCCTTCTGGATGACCTCGCCGTCCATTTCGAGAACCAAGCGCAACACGCCGTGCGCCGCCGGGTGCTGCGGACCGAAGTTCAGCGTGAAATTCCTGATCTCAGCCATGCGGTTTCGCTTCGGTGAGTGCGGGGTCGTAGCGGTTGTCGTGACGAATCACCCGCGGAACGAGGATGCGCAGATCGATGCTGACGGGCTCGTACACGACGCGCCCCTTTTCCGGGGCGTAGCGCACTTCGACGTTGCCGGACAGCGGGAAATCCTTGCGGAACGGGTGGCCGATGAAGCCGTAATCGGTGAGCAGACGCCGCAGATCGGGATGTCCCCGGAACATGATGCCGAACAGGTCGAACGCTTCGCGCTCGAACCAGTTGGCCGACGCCCAAACCCCGGTCACGGAATCGACCATCGGTCGTTCGTCGTCGGGGCAATAGACCCGTAGCCGCACGCGCTGATTGCGGGAGATCGACAAGAGGTGATAAGCCACCGCAAAGCGCCGTCCCGGACCCGGACCCTTCGCCTCGGGCTCTGCCGAATCGCCGCGCGCAACGCCGCGGCTGAAGCCGGAGGCCGTCGAATCGACGGTCTTCCACTCGGCATGGCCATATTCCAGATAATCGACACCACAGACGTCCATGCACATCTCGAATCTCGATTCCGGGTCGTCGCGCAGCAGCGCTGCCGAATCGAGCAATCGTTGCGCGTCGACCTCGACGGTCAATTCCCCGACCGCACGGGAAATCTTCCCCGCCCGATCGCCGAGCACGCGCGCAATCGTCTGCGCCAATCGATCGAGGCCGTCGGGCGCCGCCGCCGGCTCGGCGCCTCCGAGATCCGCCGCCGTCGGTTTCTCACCGCTCATCGGATGATCGCCTTATTGCGTCTGATCTTGTTCTGCAGTTGGAGAATGCCGTAGAGCAGGGCTTCTGCGGTCGGCGGACAGCCCGGCACGTAGATGTCGACCGGCACGATGCGGTCGCAGCCGCGCACGACCGCATAGGAATAGTGGTAGTAGCCGCCGCCGTTCGCGCACGAGCCCATCGAGATGACCCAGCGCGGTTCGGTCATCTGGTCGTAGACCTTGCGCAACGCGGGCGCCATCTTGTTGACGAGCGTCCCCGCGACGATCATGACGTCGGACTGACGCGGGCTCGCGCGAAAGACGATGCCGAACCGGTCGAGGTCGTAGCGCGCCGCGCCCGCGTGCATCATTTCGACCGCGCAGCACGCGAGACCGAACGTCATCGGCCATAAGGACCCGGTGCGCGCCCAATTGATGAGCTTGTCCACAGTCGTGACTTCGAATCCGGGAACCGCGCCCGCCTCCTCGGTGCCGGCCTCTAGTCCCATTCCAAAGCCCCTTTCTTGTAGTCGTAGACCAGCGCGACGACCAAGACCAGCGCAAAGATCAGCATCGTCAACAGCCCGAAGGTCCCGGTGGCGCGCAGCGAGACCGCCCACGGAAAGAAGAACGCGATTTCCAAATCGAAGACGATGAAGATGATCGCGACGAGGTAATAGCGGACATCGAAGCGCATGCGCGAATCTTCGAACGCCTCGAATCCGCACTCGTAGGGAGAGAGTTTCTCGGCGTCGGGCCGCCGTGGGCCGGCGATCCAGCCGATCGCGAACAGCGCGAGGCCCAGCGCAGCGGCCAGACACATGAATATCAAAATCGGCAAATATTGACGAAGCATGTCTCGCGTTTCGGCGCTTCAACTAGTGCCTTACAGTTGAAACCAGGATTGTATCAGGACGAACGCGAGACGTAACCCGCTAAAGATGAAATGCGGTCAAATGGCAGAGAAAAAAATTTCACGAGATGGTGCCGACGGCCGGACTCGAACCGGCACAGGTTGCCCCACTAGCCCCTCAAACTAGCGCGTCTACCAATTCCGCCACGTCGGCTTGCATTCATCTCTTCACTTCACTCGATCGATCAAGGAGTCTTCGCGGGCGCCGCCGGAGCGCGTGGCCCAGCGGGCGCGGGCGCCGCCGGAGCGCGTGGCCCAGCCGGCGCGGCGGTCGTCGCCGCGGGTATGACCGGCGCAGCGCCGGTCGGTACTTGCGCCGCGCGCTCCAACACGCTCGTCGGCGCGCTCGGGGTCTTCGTCGTCATGTACGCGAGCGTCAGGCTCGTGATGAAGAACAGCGCCGCGAACACCGCGGTCAATTTGGAAAACAATGTGCTTGCGCCGCGTGCGCCGAACACGGTCCCGGACGCGCCCGCGCCGAAGCCCGCGCCCGCCTCCGCGCCCTTGCCCCGCTGCAGCAGCACGAGCCCGATGATCAACCCGGCGAGAATCACGTGCACGCCCAAAATCACACCACGCAACATAGTCAGACTCTCAATGGCGAACGGCCGCAGCCGCGCAAATCTCGTTGAATTCCTCGGCGCCCAGCGAGGCGCCGCCCACCAACCCGCCGTCGATATCCGGCATCGCGAACAACTCCGCGGCGTTCGCCGCCTTGACGCTGCCGCCGTAGAGAATTCTCGTTTGGCCGGCAATGTTAGCATTTTGTTCGGCAATGCGGCGCCGGACGAACGCGTGAACCGCCTGGGCCTGCGCCGGGGAGGCGTTTCGGCCGGTGCCGATCGCCCAGACGGGCTCATAAGCGACGATCGCGTGCGCGAACGGCGCGGTGCCGTTCGTCGCGAGAACCGCGTCGAGCTGACGCGCCACCACCGCCTCGGTCTTGTCGGCTTCGCGCTCCTCGAGCGTCTCGCCTATGCACAGAACCGGCGTGAGTCCGGCGCCCAAGGCCGCGGCGAACTTGCGCGCGACGAGCGCATCGTCCTCGTGATACCACCGCCGGCGCTCGGAATGCCCGACGATCACCAAGGCGCAACCCACGTCCTTCAACATGGCGGCGGCGACTTCGCCGGTAAACGCACCGCCCGCTTCGGCGCAAACGTTCTGGGCGCCGACTTCGATCGTGCTGTCGCGCAGCCGCCGCGCAATGTCCGCCAAATATACGAACGGCGGGAAAACCGCGACATCGATCGGCCATTCCACCCGCAAACGCAGGTCGAGCTCGGTGAGCAGAGCTGTATTCGCGGCCTCGGAGCCGTGCATTTTCCAGTTACCCGCGACCATCGGACGGCGCATAGGCTTTACCTCGGGCGTGTGCTGTGCGGGAAAGGCGGCGAAGATTAGCCTCGGGAGGCTCGAACTGCAAGCCGCGTCTAAAATGGGGGATCGGCTCGCTAGCGCTCCTTGGCGGCCGCCTCGACGACGGCCGCGATCTCCCGCGCACCGTTCTTGACGAGCGTGGCGTCGTGCCCCTCGACCATGACGCGAATGACGGGTTCGGTGCCGGACGCGCGCAAAACGATGCGGCCGCGGCCGCCGAATCGCTGTTCGACCCGTCCGATCGCTTCCTGCACTTGCGGCTCGCACGATGGATCGAAACCCCGCTCGACGCTCACGTTCAGCAGCACTTGTGGATATTTCGGCATCGGCGCGGCGAGTTCGGCGAGACTCGCTCCGGTGCGCTTCATCACCGCAAGCACCTGCAGCGCGCTGATCAGGCCGTCACCGGTCGTGGTCTTGTCGAGGCAAAGAATGTGGCCCGAGGTCTCCCCGCCCAAATTCCCGCCGGTCGCGTTCAGCATCGCGAGCACGTGGCGGTCGCCGACCTGCGCGCGCCGGAAGGCGATCCCGCGGGAGGCCAGGCTCTGCTCCAGACCGAGATTGCTCATGACCGTGCCGACGACCGGGCCCTTCAGCGTTCCATCCGCCTGCCGCGCGTTCGCGAGGATGAACAACAGTTGATCGCCGTCGACGATGCGTCCCAACCCGTCGATCATGACGACTCGATCGCCGTCGCCGTCGAGCGCGAGGCCGACGTGCGCGCGCACGCCGGGCACGGTCAACTGCAGCAATTCCGGCGCGGTCGAACCGCAGGAGTCATTGATGTTGCGGCCGTTCGGCGAACAGCCTATCGGCACGATTTCCGCGCCCAAGTCCGCGAGCACGCGCGGCGCGACTTTGTAGCCCGCACCGTTCGCGCAATCGACGACGAGTTTGAAGCCGCGCAAATCCATGCCCTGCGGTATCGTCGACGCGCAAAACTCCTGGTATTGCGTGCGGCTCCTATCGATGCGCGTCGCCCGCCCAAGGCTTTGCGACTGCCGCGTGACGACCGGCTCATCGATGAACTGTTCGATGCGCCGCTCCACCTCGTCGGAGAGCTTGCTGCCCGTGGAGTCGAAGAATTTGATGCCGTTGTCTTCGTAAGAATTGTGCGATGCGCTGATCACGACGCCGAAGCTTGCATCCAGACGCTGGGTCATGTAGGCGATCCCGGGCGTCGGCAATGGCCCGATCAACATGACGTCGACTCCGGCCGCAACGAATCCCGCCTCCAAGGCCGATTCGAACATGTAGCCGGAAAGGCGCGTGTCCTTGCCGATGAGGACGCGGCCGCCCGCGGGCGAGAGCACGCGCGCGGCCGCGCTCGCGAGACGCAGCGCGAAATCGACCGTCATCGGGCTTTTGCCGACGCGGCCGCGCACGCCGTCGGTGCCGAAATATCGATGTGTCATTCTTCCGCTCCTTGCATCACCGCGCTCGCCATCAAAATCGCGTCGCGCGTCGCACCCACATCGTGCGTGCGGATGATATTCGCGCCGCGTCCGACGGCGAGCGCCGCCAATCCGAGTCCGCCGTAGAGCCGCTCGCCGACGTCCCGGCCGAGTACGCGGCCGATCATCTTCTTGCGCGAAACGCCGATCAGCAGCGGGCTGCCGAGCTCGGCAAGCCTCGGGAGTTCGCGCAGGAGCGTCAAGTTATGCGCGAGCCGCTTGCCGAATCCGATCCCGGGGTCGAGTACGATCGCTTCGCGTTCGATGCCGGCGGCGAGGCACAGCCGCCGCTCATCGTCGAGGAACCGCGCAACCGCCGCGACGACATCATCGTAGCGCGGATCGTCCTGCATCGTGCGCGGTTCGCCCTGCATGTGCATCAGGCAGACGCCCACTCCGGCAGCGGCGGCCAGGCGCCTCGCGCCGGGCGCCCGCAGCGCATGCACGTCGTTGATGATCGCGGCGCCCGCGCCGAGCGCGGCGGCCATGACCTCGGGCTTGCGCGTGTCGATCGACACGGCGACATCCAGTCGGGCCGTGATGCGTTCGATCACCGGCACGACGCGATCGGTTTCGATCGCGGCGTCGACCGCCGCAGCGCAGGGGCGCGTCGACTCCCCGCCTACGTAGATGACCGCGGCGCCTTCGCCGACGAGCTCGGCGGCCCGGTCGAGAGCCGCACCGACGCTCGCGTAGCGGGCGCCGTCGGAAAAGGAGTCCGGCGTCACGTTCAGGATGCCCATGACGATCGGACGGGTCAGATCAATATTTCGATCTCGGCAACGCCAGATCATGCCGAGCGCCGCCTGCCCACGTTCAGAGTCCTGCAGCGGCGCGCGCGTCAGTGCTGGCCGGCGGGATTGACGAGCGGCGCGCTCGGCGTCTCGGCCGAAGGATCTCGCGGCGTCGGCGTCGGCGTGTCGTCCCAATCGCGCGGTGGACGGGGTATCCGCCCCGCCATGATGTCCTTGATCTGCTCTTCGTCGATCGTCTCGTACTTCATCAAGGCGTCGGACATCGCCTGCAGCTTGTCCATATTGGTCTGCAGGATCTTGTATGCACGCTGGTAATTGTTGTCGATCACGCGCCGTACTTCCTCGTCAATCACATGCGCGGTGACGTCGGAGACTTGTTTGTGCTGCGTGACGCTGCGGCCCAGGAAAACCTCGCCCGATTCCTCGCTGTAGGTCTGCGGCCCGAGCCGGTCCGAAAGCCCCCAGCGCGTGACCATGTTGCGCGCAAGCTCGGTTGCGCGCTCGATGTCGTTCGACGCGCCGGTCGTGACCGCATCCGGTCCGAACACGAGTTCTTCTGCGACGCGTCCGCCGAACAAGGTCGCAATGCGGCTCTCGAGCTGGCGCTTGCTCGTGCTGTAGCGATCGGCTTCCGGGAGGAACATCGTCACGCCGAGCGCGCGGCCGCGCGGAATGATCGTCACTTTGTAGACCGGATCATGCTCGGGAACGCTCAAGCCCACGATCGCGTGGCCGGCCTCGTGAAATGCCGTATTGCGCTTCTCGGCCTCGCTCATGACCATCGAGCGGCGCTCGGCGCCCATCATGATCTTGTCCTTGGCGCGCTCGAATTCCTCCATCATCACGGAGCGCTTGTTGCCGCGCGCCGCGAACAGGGCGGCCTCGTTGACGAGGTTCGCGAGATCCGCGCCGGAGAAGCCCGGCGTGCCGCGCGCGATCACCGACGGCTTCACGTTGTCGCCGAGCGGCACCTTGCGCATGTGGACTTTCAGTATCTGTTCACGGCCGCGCACGTCGGGCAGCGGTACGACGACCTGCCGGTCGAAACGGCCCGGGCGCAACAGCGCCGGGTCCAGCACATCCGGCCGGTTCGTCGCCGCGATCACGATGATGCCTTCATTGCCCTCGAAGCCATCCATCTCGACGAGCAATTGGTTCAAGGTCTGTTCGCGCTCGTCGTGCCCGCCGCCCAAGCCGGCGCCGCGGTGCCGCCCGACCGCATCGATTTCATCGATGAAAATGATGCAGGGCGCATGCTTTTTCGCTTGTTCGAACATGTCGCGGACCCGGGATGCGCCCACGCCGACGAACATTTCGACGAAGTCGGAGCCGGAAATCGTGAAGAACGGCACCTTCGCTTCACCCGCGATCGCGCGCGCGAGCAGCGTCTTGCCGGTCCCGGGCGACCCGACCATCAGAACGCCCTTCGGAATCTTGCCGCCAAGTTTCTGGAACTTGCCGGGATCTTTGAGGAAATCGACGATTTCCACGACCTCTTGCTTGGCCTCCTCGACGCCGGCGACGTCGGCGAAGGTCACACTGACCTGGTCCTCGCCCAACAAGCGCGCGCGGCTCTTGCCGAAGGACATCGCACCGCGCCCGCCGGACGAGCCCTGCATCTGGCGCATGAAGTAGGCCCAAAAGCCGATCAGCAGCAAGATCGGAAACGCGGATATCAACAACTGTAGAATCACCGACTGTTGCTTGGGCGGCTCGCCGCGGAACTTGACGCCCTGGGACACCAACAAGCCGATCAACGCGCTATTGTTGGTTTCGGGGTTGTAGGTCACGAACGCATCGCCCGAACGGCGCTTGCCCTCGATGGTGTCGCCCTTGAGGGTCACCGAATCAACGTTATTGCTCTTCACCTCGGTCAGGAATTGTGAATAATCGATGACCGTCGGCTGCCCGGAACGCACGCCGAACTGGCTGAAAATCGCCAATAAGATCACGGCGAGCGCGACCCATAACAGAATTTGTTTCGTCAGATCGTTCAAGTTTCACCTACAGGTCGCACATCACCGTAAGACAAAAAAGTCTATCGGGCGTTCCACGACGTTACACCATCCCAAACTGACGCGCCAACAGATAGATCTCCGGACTTCGCTGGCGCGAGGCCTTCGGCTTTTTCGTGACTACACGCCCAAAACGGCCGCGCGCATGCCTGATGATCTCGTCGAAGCCCTCGCCCTGGAACAATTTCACCAGCAAGTCTCCGCCCGGCGCGAGGACGCGCTGCGCGAATTCCAGCGCCAGTTCCGCCAAATACATCGCTCGCGGCTGATCCACGGCATCTATGCCGGCCATGTTTGGGGCCATATCCGACAAAACAAGGTCTACTTTCGGGGCGCCGAGGCGCGCACAGACCTGCGCGAGGATCTTTTCTTCCCGGAAATCCCCCAGGACGAACTCGACGCCCGGTATCGCATCCATCGGCAAAATATCGGTCGCGACGATTCGGCCCGCGTCCCCGAGGATACGCGCCGCGTATTGGCTCCAACCGCCGGGCGCCGCGCCGAGATCCACGCAGCGGATGCCGGGGCGCAACAGGCGCTCGCGCGCCTGAATCTCCTCGAGCTTGAAAACCGCGCGCGAACGCCAGCCCTCGCGTTGCGCGCGTTTGACGTATTCGTCGCTCGCGTGCTCGGCAAGCCATCGAGCACTGCTTTTGGTGCGTTTTGGCATCGGTTACCCCAAGGCACGCCTTATACTGCGCGCATGGCACTTTCAGAGCGACAGAAGAAATATTTGCGGCGCCTCGCGCACCCGCAGAGCCCCATCGTGATGATCGGCAACGCGGGCCTCACCGACGCCGTCGCCGCGGAACTCGAGCGCGCGCTCGCGACGCATGAACTCGTCAAGGTCAGCGTGCGCATCGGCGACCGCGAGCGGCGCAACGAGGCGCTCGCCGGTCTCGCCGGCCGCACGTCGAGCGAATTGGTGCAGCGCATCGGCAACGTCGGGGTCTTCTACCGCCGCCGCGCCGAGCTACCGAAGATCGTCATTCCAGACAAGTAGCAGCATCGCGGCGCAGGCGATCGCATACAGCACCGCCGACAGGCCGTGCCATGCGCCGAACGTCAAGCCGTAAGCGGCGCCGTGCGCATGCGCCGCTGCCATCGGCCGCCGCAGCAGCCATTGATCGACCGAGAGCAGCGCGCCGGCAAGGTACAGCCAGATGAATCGGCCTCTACCGGGAAGCACGAGCGCCGCCAGCGCGACGCACGCGCACAAGATCGATTCAATGTGGAACAGGCGGCCCGCGAGCACGCCCGCGAGTTCACGATTCGGCTGCGCGAAGAACAGCGTCGGCGCCACCCAGGCGGCCAGCGACCACATGCTGCCCGCGGTGAACACCAGGAGAACGCGAAATAGGCTGCGGACGCGGTTCACACGTACCGCACCGACATGATCTCGTAGCTGCGCGTACCGCCCGGCGTCGTGACGTCGACGACGTCGCCCTCGAACTTGCCGATCAACGCGCGCGCGATCGGCGAGGAAACCGACAGCAGCCCTTGCTTGATGTCGGCCTCGTCGTCGCCGACCAGCTGATAGCGCACCGCCGCGCCGCCGCTCCGGTCCTCGAGCTCGACCGTCGAGCCGAACACGACGCGGCCGCTCGCGCTGAGTTTCGTGACGTCGATGACTTCGGCGTTCGACAGCCGGTTCTCGATGTCGTTGATGCGGCCCTCGATGAAGCTCTGCTGTTCGCGCGCCGCGTGATACTCCGCATTCTCGCTCAAGTCGCCATGTGCGCGCGCTTCGGCGATCGCCTTGATGACGTTCGGCCGCGCTTCGCTCTTCAACTTCTTCAATTCTTCGCGCAGCCGCTCGGCGCCGCGCAGAGTCATCGGGGTTCGCTTCACGTCGGCAATTCCTTGTGCAAATCCTGCAGACGATTGACTTCGATGTCGCCGAGGTGATCGAGCGCGTCGCAAGTCGCCCGCGCCGCCGCCACGGTGGTGTAATACGTGACCCGCCGCGCAACCGCCTCGCGCCTGATCGAACGCGACTCGCGCACCGCCTGTTTGCCCTCCGTCGTGTTCACGATCAACGATACCTCGTCGTTCTTTATCATGTCCACGATGTGCGGGCGGCCGTCGCGCACTTTGTTCACGCGCCGACAAATGATGCCAGAGTCCTCCAGCGCTTGCGCGGTTCCGCTGGTCGCCGCAATCTCGAAGCCGCGCTCGATCAGCATGCGCACGAGCTGCACCGCGGCGGGCTTGTCGCGCTCGCGGACGCTGACGAAGCACAGGCCCCTGGTCGGCAGGACGACGCCCGAGGCGGCCTGCGCCTTCGCGTACGCCTCGCCGAACGAATGACCCGTGCCCATGACTTCGCCCGTGGACTTCATTTCGGGGCCGAGAATCGGATCGGCCTCGGGAAATTTGATGAACGGGAAAACCGCCTCCTTGACCGAGTAGTACCCCGGGATGATCTCGCGCGTATGTCCCTGCGCGGCGAGCGTCTTGCCGGTCATGGCGCGCGCCGCGACTTTCGCGAGCGGCACGCCGGTCGCCTTCGACACGAACGGCACCGTGCGCGATGCGCGCGGATTGACCTCGAGAAGGTAGACGACGCCGCCTTGGATCGCGAACTGAACATTCATGAGGCCGACCACGTTGAGCGCCTTCGCAAGCTTGCGCGTTTGCGCGCGCAGCTCGTCCTGAACCTCAGCGGTCAGCGCGTACGGCGGCAACGAGCAGCTCGAATCCCCGGAATGCACGCCGGCCTGCTCGATGTGCTCCATGATGCCTCCGATCAGCACATCCTCGCCGTCGCTGACGGCGTCGACGTCGACCTCGACCGCGAGATCCAGGAACCGATCGAGCAGAACGGGGCTCTCGTTGGAGACCTTGACCGCGTCGGTCATGTACTGGCGCAGATCATCCTCGTTGAAGACGATCTCCATCGCCCGGCCGCCGAGCACGTAGCTCGGCCGCACGACCAACGGGAAGCCGACCTCACGCGCCATCTGTACGGCCTGATCTTCGGTGCGTGCGCTCGCGTTCGCGGGTTGTTTGAGCTTGAGCTGAGTCACGAGCTTCTGGAACCGCTCGCGGTCCTCGGCGATGTCGATGCTGTCGGGGGTCGTGCCGATGATCGGACCGCCCGCGGCCGCGATCGCGCGCGACAGCTTCAGGGGCGTCTGCCCGCCGAACTGCACTATCACGCCCTCGGGCTTCTCGGTATCGATGACCTCCATAACGTCTTCGAACGTCAGCGGTTCGAAATACAGCCGATCGGAGGTGTCGTAGTCCGTCGAGACCGTCTCGGGATTGCAGTTGACCATGATCGTCTCGAACCCGTCCTCGCGCAGCGCCATCGCGGCGTGCACGCAGCAATAGTCGAACTCGATCCCCTGGCCGATGCGGTTGGGGCCGCCGCCGAGAATCATGATCTTGCGCCGCGAAGTCGGCGCGGCCTCGCACTCTTCCTCATAAGTCGAATACAAATAGGCGGTCGACGTCGCGAACTCGGCCGCGCAGGTGTCGACGCGCTTGTAGACCGGGCGGATCCCGAGCTTGCGCCGGCGGCTGCGTATCGCGGCGGCATCGCGGCCGACCAACTTTGCGATTCTGGCGTCAGAAAACCCTTTGCGCTTCAATGCTCTTAGACGTGAAAACTCGAGCGAGTCGAAGCCTTCGCTGCGCGTCTTTGCCTCCTCGCGCACGAGGTCTTCGATCTGCGCGAGGTACCACGGGTCGATGCGCGTCGCCTCGAATACGCGCGCGCGCGTCCAGCCCGCGCGGAACGCGTCGCCGACGTACAGGATCCGGTTCGGGCCCGGCCAACGCAGTTCATGGGACAGCTGGTTCTCTGCTTCCTCGGTCAGCGGCAGCGTCATTTGCTCGTCGAACCCGTCCAATCCCGTTTCGAGGCTGCGCAGCGCCTTCTGCATCGATTCCTGGAATGTCCGCCCGATCGCCATGGCTTCGCCGACGGATTTCATCTGCGTCGTCAAGCGCGTGTTCGCGCCGGGGAATTTCTCGAACGTGAAGCGCGGAATCTTCGTGACGACGTAGTCGATCGCCGGCTCGAACGACGCCGGGGTCGCTCCGCCGGTGATGTCGTTCCGCAGTTCGTCGAGCGTATAGCCGACCGCGAGTTTCGCCGCGATCTTCGCGATCGGAAATCCGGTCGCCTTGGAAGCCAAGGCCGACGAGCGCGCCACGCGCGGGTTCATTTCGATGACGAGGATCCGGCCATCGTCCGGATTGACGGCGAACTGCACGTTCGAGCCGCCGGTGTCCACGCCGATCTTGCGCAGCACCGCGATCGACGCGTCGCGCAGCCGCTGGGCCTCCTTGTCCGTCAGCGTCTGCGCGGGCGCGACGGTGATCGAGTCGCCGGTGTGCACGCCCATCTGATCGATGTTCTCGATCGAGCAGATGATGATGCAATTGTCGTTGCGGTCGCGCACCACTTCGAGTTCATATTCCTTCCAGCCGACGACCGACTCCTCCAGCAGCACTTCGTTGGTCGGCGAGGCATCGAGGCCCCGGGCGACGATGCCTTCGAATTCCTCGCGGTTGTAGGCGATGCCGCCGCCGCTGCCGCCCAGGGTGAACGACGGGCGGATCACCGTCGGAAAGCCGATCTCCGCCTGGACCGCGAGCGCTTCTTCCATGCTGTGGGCGATGCGCGCGCGCGCGGTCGCGAGGCCGATCTCGCCCATCGCGCGCCGGAACAATTCACGATCCTCCGCCATGTCGATCGAGCGCTTCGAGGCGCCGATCATTTCCACGTTGAATTTCTCGAGCACGCCCTCGCGCGCCAGATCGAGCGCGGTGTTGAGCGCCGTTTGGCCGCCCATCGTCGGCAGGAGCGCCGCCGGACGCTCCTTCTCGATGATGCGCGCGATCGTGCGCCAGTTGATCGGCTCGATGTAAATCGAATCCGCCATCTGCGGATCGGTCATGATCGTGGCCGGGTTCGAGTTCACCAGAATAACTCGATAACCCTCTTCTTTCAGAGCCTTACATGCTTGAGCTCCGGAGTAGTCGAACTCGCAGGCTTGGCCGATCACGATCGGTCCCGCGCCGATGATCAAGATACTGTCTATGTCGGTTCGCTTCGGCACGCGTCAGCTCTCTGCAGATTTCTGTTTGGTCATCGACTTGGCTCTAGAATTCGTCTGTAAGCGATTGACCATTAAATAGATAAAATGCTCAAAGAGCAGGCGCAAATCATGCGGACCGGGACTCGCTTCCGGATGCCCCTGGAAACTGAACACGGGGCGGTCGGTGCGCGCGAGGCCCTGCAGCGTGCCGTCGAACAAGGAGCGATGCGTCGGCTTCAAGACCTCCGGTAAAGTCGATTCATCGACTGCAAATCCGTGATTTTGCGACGAAATAAAGACTCTTCCAGAAGCAAGCTCGAGGACCGGATGATTCGCGCCATGGTGGCCGAATTTCATTTTCACCGTCTTTGCGCCGCTCGCGAGCGCGACCAGCTGATGGCCGAGGCAGATTCCGAAAATCGGTATGTCGGTCTCCATACAGCGCGCGATCGCCGCGATCGCGTAATCGCAAGGCTCCGGGTCGCCGGGCCCGTTGGATAAGAAAATACCGTCAGGATTCATCGCAAGCACTTGATCTGCCGGTATTTTTGCAGGAACAACCGTCATGCGGCAACCGTGATCCGCGAGCACGCGCAGAATATTCCGCTTGATGCCGTAATCGTAGGCCACGACGTGCAGACGGGTTTGCGGCCGGGCGGCGCGTTGCACGGGCTTCCACAGCGCGCCATCGTTCCATTGGTAGGTGCGCTTCGTCGTCACCACCTTGGCGAGATCCATGCCCTTCAAACCGGGAAACTTCTTCGCCGCGCGCACCGCGTCGGCTTCCTCGATGTTCTCTCCGGTCATGATGCAGCCGGCTTGCGCGCCCTTTTCGCGCAACAGGCGCGTGAGCTTGCGCGTATCAATCTCGGCGATCGCGACGACTTTGGAGCGCACCAGGAACTCGCCCAGCGACTCGGTCGAACGCCAATTGGAATGCAGCAGGGGTAAATCACGGATCACGAGACCCGACGCATAAATCGCGGCGGACTCCAAGTCCTCGGGCGTCGTGCCGGTATTGCCGATATGCGGATAGGTCAGGGTGACGATCTGGCGGCAATACGACGGATCGGTCAGGATTTCATGGTACCCGGTCATCGCGGTATTGAAAACCACCTCGCCCGTCGTGTTTCCACGCGCCCCTACCGAAACGCCACGAAACACGGTGCCATCTTCGAGAGCTAGCACAGCAGGTGTTGTCACGCCGGTTCCTCGCTTTGCGCGTTCCGTAGATGCGCAAAGCGGGAGGCGTTCGTGTTAGAACGGCCTCCCGCTTGGTAGTTGATTCAGCAGTAGATTCCGGGCGCGAATGATAGCGATGAGCGGCCTGCGTGTCTATGGCTCGAACGTCAAAGACCGAGCACATCCTTCATGCCGTAGAGCCCGGGCGGGCGGGCGACGAGCCACTCTGCCGCCCGCAGCGCCCCGCGCGCGAAGATCATCCGATCGCCGGCGCGGTGCGTGATTTCCAGCCGCTCGCCGTCGGCCGCAAAGATGACCGAATGCTCGCCGACGATGTCGCCCGCACGCACGCTGGAAAAGCCGATGCTCTGGTCGCGCCGGGGTCCGGCATCTCCATGGCGATCGAACACCGCAAGGTCCGCGAGCGTCTCCCCGCGCGCGCCCGCGACCGCTTCGCCGAGCACGATCGCCGTGCCGGAAGGCGCGTCGCGCTTCATGCGGTGATGCGCCTCGACGATATCCACGTCGTACGCCCCACCGAGGCTGCGCGCGGCGATCGCAACGAGGCGCTCCATCACGTTGACGCCGACACTCGTGTTCGCAGCAGTCAGCACCGGTATACGGCCGGCGGCGGCTCGCAGCGTCTCCTGCGTCGCGCGATCCAAACCGGTCGCGCCGACCAAAAGCGGAACCTGCGCCGCTGCGCACGCCGTCGCATGCGCCGCGACCGACTGCGGCAGGCTGAAATCAACGGCGACGGCCGCGCCCCGCAGCGCGGCATCGACGTCGGCGCCGATCAGCACGCCGGTGGCCGCCATCCCGCTCTGCGCTGCATCCTTGCCAAGCCAGGGGCTTGTGGCCGACGCAACGGCGGCGTTGAGCGTCAAGCCCGGCGCGCCGGGCAGCGCCCGCAGCAGCGACTGCCCCATGCGCCCGGTGATGCCAAAGATGACCAACGGGTGCATGCGCCGCGAGATCCCTAATCCAACGCGCCGGTGAAGAATTTCTTGACGCCGTCGAGGAACGTCTTTTCGCGCGGCTTGTGGCCGCCCTGCTGCAGCGACGAATCGAACTGACGCAACAGGTCCTTTTGCCCGGCTTGCAGGTTCACCGGCGTCTCGATGACCACGAGGCAGAACAAATCGCCGGCCGAACCGCCGCGCACTGGGACGACGCCCTTGTTGCGGACGCGGAATACCCGTCCGGACTGGGTTTCCGCCGGAATCTTCAGCACCACCTCGCCATCGAGCGTCGGCACCTCGACCGTGCCGCCGAGCGCCGCCGCCGTGAAGCTGATCGGCACCTCGCACGACAGGTTTGCGCCCTCGCGCTCGAAGATCGCGTGTTCGCGGACGCGGACTTCCACGTATAGATCGCCGGCCGGCCCGCCGTTGCGTCCCGCTTCGCCCTCGCCCGTCAAACGAATGCGATCGCCGCTATCGACGCCCGCGGGCACGGTGACGGCCAGCGATTTTTCCTTGCGCACGCGCCCCTGGCCCAAACAGGTGTCGCAGGGGTTGCTGATGATCTTGCCGCGCCCTTTGCAGCGCGGACACGGCTGTTGAATCGTGAATATTGACTGCTGCACACGCACCTGGCCGTGTCCGCCGCAGGTTTCGCAGGTCTTCGGCGAAGAGCCTTTCGCGGCGCCCGATCCGCCGCAGGTTTCGCACTCCGAGAGCGAGGGAATGCGGATCGTCTTCTCGGTTCCGAACACGGCCTGTTCGAGGTCGAGTTCCAATTCGAAGCGCAGATCGGCGCCGCGGAACGATTGCGACCGGCCGCGCTGTCCGCCGGAGAAAATATCGCCGAACATCTCGCCGAAGATGTCGCCGAACGCGTCCCCGGCGCTGAAGCCGCCGGCGCGCCCCGGTTGCAGCCCGGCATGGCCTAACTGATCGTAAGCCGCTCGCTTTTGCGGATCGGCGAGAACCTCGTAGGCCTCCTTGGCCTCCTTGAAGTGATGCTCGGCGTCCGGGTCGTCCGGATTGCGGTCCGGATGGAATTTCATCGCGAGGCGCCGGTACGCCTTCTTGATGTCGGCCTCGGTCGCATTGCGCGGCAGGTCGAGCAGCTGGTAATAATCCTGTTTCGCCATCACAACCCTACGACAAAGGAAC
>DAIDVO010000146.1 GCA_027456085.1 Steroidobacteraceae bacterium
CGGCGGGCAGCGGTCTTTTGGTCTGCGAGGCTCATAGATTCCACATGGTAGCGTCAGAATCGCGCGCGCGCTCGATTGGACGATTTGCCGCGGCCCTCGGCCTCACCTAAACTTCGGTCCTGGATTGCGCGCAGAACCGAAAGAAGGACGACCGCCGTGGGCAGAGAGTACGAACCGATCGCCGGACAATGGTACGAGGACCTCGAGAACGACGAGACTTTCCTCGTCTTGCGGGTCGACGAGGACAAGGAGATCGTGCAGATTCAACATCTGGACGGCGATACGGAGCAATTGGACGTCGAAGAGTGGGCGGAACTCGATCTGGAGCCGACCGGCGAGCCCGAAGGCTGGTCGGGCTCCCAGGATAAGGACGGTGCGGATGAAGACGACGACTGGGACGAGGAAGACGAAGACGATGATGAGGACGACGACGACGACGACGATGATGACGACGATCTAGACGAGGACCGCGAGGAATACTGAACTCCGGGCGGCGCCCGTGGCGCCGCCTGCGATCAGACCCGCTGCAGCCAGCCGTGCCGGTCCGGAGCCTGCCCCTGCTGGATCGCGACCAACCGGGTGCGCAGAGCGCACGTTAGCGGGCCGACGCCTCCCGTGCCGACGCGATATTCCTGCCCGCGGTAAATCAAGGTGCCGACCCCGGCGAGGACCGCGGCGGTTCCAGACAGTGCCGCCTCGCCGGTCTTGACCCAGTCGAGCATCGCCGCGACGTCGAACTCGCGCTCGTTGACCGCATAGCCGAGATCGCGCGCGAGCGTCAACAGCGAGTCGCGGGTCACGCCGTGCAAGAACGTCGAGTCTAGCTTGCGTGTCAGCAACTCATGCTCGCGCAGCAGCACGAAATTCGCCGCACCGGTTTCCTGGACCTGTCCGCCCGGGCAGAACAAGACCTGATCGGCCTGAAATTTGGTCCGCGCAGCGAGCGTCGGACCCATCGCGGCGGCGTAATTGCCGCCGGTCTTGACCATGCCGAGGTGCGCGGCCGATCTTGTGTTGACGTCGTCGACGAGTATGCGCAACGGCTTCATGCCGCCCGCGAAATAATCCCAGACCGGACTTGCGAGCACGAGCAAGCTGGCGTCGGCGGCGGGCGTCGCAGCCGCGCCGATATTGGCGGTCGTACCGATGAGCAACGGCCGCATGTACAGCGCGCCGGGGGCTTCGGGCACGGCGTCGCGGCAGCGGTCGATCACCGCGCGCACCATGTCCGCGAGCTGCCGCGGGTCGGGCTCCGGCAAAACCAGGTGCCGCGCGCTCTGCCGCATGCGCTCGATGTGCTTGTCCATGCGAAACACGTGCACGGACCCGTCCGCGTGTCGGAACGCCTTGAATCCCTCGAAACATGTGCTCGCATAGTGCAGCACGTGCGCGGCCGGGCTGAGCTCGATCGGCGCGACGGGCTTGACCTGGAACTCGCCCCACGCGCCCGAGTGATACGAGACGACCGCCATCTGCGGTGCGAGCACGGTGCCGAATGCGGGTCTTTGCGCTGCTGCAGTCATGTTCATTGAACCTTCGGTAGAAAAATCGTCGCCGGATGCTCGAGGCGCTCTCGGAGCGCCTGAATCATCGCAGCGGCATCATAACCGTCCACGAAGCGATGATCGAAAGAAGACGATAAATTCATCATTCTGCGCACCACGACGGCACCGTCGTGCACGACCGGGCGCTGCATGGCCTTGTTGAGCCCGATGATCGCCACTTCCGGCGCATTGATGACCGGCGTCGAAGCGATGCCGCCGAGCTTGCCCAAGCTCGTGACCGTGATCGTCGAACCCATCAGTTCCTCGCGGGTCGCGCTGTTGGCCTTCGCACGCAGGGATAGCCGGCGGATTTCCGCGGCGATATCCCACAACGATGCGGCGTCGGCATTGCGCAGCACCGGAACCTTGAGGCCTTCCGCGGTCTGCGTCGCGATGCCCACGTGCACCGCTTTATAACGCACCAATACGCCGCGGTCCGCGTCGTAGCGAACGTTGCACTGGGGGAATTCCTGAAGCACGCGCGCGAGCGCGGCGACGACGAACGGCAAATACGTCAATGGCGCCGCCGACGCGGGCAGCCGGCCGTTCAAATGCTGCCGCAAGGCCTCGAGTTCGGTGACGTCCGCTTCCTCGACGTACGCGAAGTGCGGGATGTTGCGCTTCGCCTCGCTCATCCGCTCCGCGATCAGGCGGCGCACGCCGATGACTTTGATCTCCGTGGTCGCATCCAGGGCTTCCGGCGCTTCCGGCGCTTGCGCCGGCGCCGGTGCCGCCGCGGCCGCCAAATCACCGCGCAAGATACGCCCGCCGGGTCCCGAACCCGCGAGCCCGGCAAGCTCGATGCCTGCCTCGCGCGCTTGACGGCGCGTGGCGGGCGATGCCATGACGCGTGCCGGCCGCGCCGGCTGCGCGGTGCGCGCTGCCGCCGGGGCCGGTAGCGGCGTGGCGCCGGCAGCCGTGCCGGCAGTATCGGGCGCATCCGTCGTGAACACGATCAGCGGCGCGCCGACTGCGACCTTATCGCCGATTTCCCCGTGCAGTCGCGCGATGCGGCCGCCGACCGGCGCCGGCACCTCGACGGCCGCCTTGTCGGTCATGACCTCGGCGATCGGCTGGTCTTCCGCGACGACGTCGCCGGGCTTGACGAACCAGCGCACGATCTCCGCCTCGACGGTTCCTTCGCCGAGATCGGGCAGCTTGAACACGTACTCGCTCATGCGGGCTCCATCGCTACTTTTAGCGCGGCGGCAACCCGCGCCTGGCTCGGAAAATATTCCCACTCGAACGCATGCGGGTACGGCGTATCCCACCCGGCGACGCGTTGGATCGGCGCGAGCAGATCCCAAAAGCATTCTTCCTGGATGATGGAGACGATCTCGGCGCCAAACCCGGAAAATCGGGTCGCCTCGTGCGCGACCACGCACCGGCCGGTTTTCTTCACCGAACTGCAGATGCTATCGGCATCCAGCGGAACCAAGGAACGCAGGTCGATGATCTCGGCATCAATACCCTGCGCGGCCGCGGCAGCGGCGGCGACGTGCACCATGGTGCCGTAGCTGATGATCGTCAGGTCCTTGCCCGCGCGTACGATGTCGGCCTTGCCGAGAGGCACGGTGTAATGCCCCGCGGGCACCTCGCCCTTCTTGTGCGTGCTCCACGGCACCGCCGGCCTGTTGGTGTCGCCGTCGAAGGGGCCGTTGTACAAGCGCTTCGGTTCGAAAAAAATGACCGGGTCGTCGTCCTCGATCGCCGTGATCAACAGTCCCTTCGCATCGAACGGATTCGAAGGCATCACGACTTTGATGCCGCAGACATGCGTGAATATGCCTTCGGGGCTCTGCGAGTGGGTCTGGCCGCCGCGTATGCCGCCGCCGCACGGCGTGCGAATCGTGACCGGAGCGAAGAAGTCGCCGGCGCTACGATAGCGCAAGCGCGCCAGCTCACTCGCGATCTGGTCGAACCCCGGATAGATGTAGTCCGCGAACTGTATTTCGGCGACGGGCCGCAAGCCGTTGACCGCCATGCCGATCGCGGCGCCGACGATGCCGCCCTCGGCGATCGGGGTATCGAGCACGCGGTGTTCGCCGTATTTGCGCTGCAGGCCCTCGGTGACACGGAATACGCCGCCGAAATAGCCGATATCCTCGCCCATCAGCACGACCGCCGGATCGCGGCCGAGCATCACGTCCATCGCGGAGTTCAGCGCCTGGATCATGTTCATCTGGGCCATTACTTGGAATTCCTTTCGGCGCGCATCGCCTCGCGTTGGCGCTGCAGATTCAACGGCATCTCTTTGAACACGTCTTCGAACATGAGATCCGGGTCGAGCCGCGGCCCTTCGGTGAGCGTGCCGTAGGTCGCCGCTTCCTTCCAGCTCGCCGCAACCAGGGACTCGAGCTCGGCGGCGAGCGCGCGGTGGCGCTCTTCGGACCAGCCGCCGTGTTTGATGAGGTGCTGTTTGAGCCGCTCGATCGGATCGCCGAGCGGCCAGTGCGCATAGTCGTCTTTGGCGCGATAGCGCGCGGGGTCATCGCTGGTCGAGTGCGCCGCCGCTCGATAGGTCACCAATTCGATCAGCGTCGGTCCGGCCCCGGTGCGGGCGCGCTGCGCGGCCCATTGGGTCACCGCATGGACCGCCAGGAAATCGTTGCCATCGACGCGAACGCCGGCAATCCCGTAGCCCGGGCCGCGCGCGGCAAAAGAGCGTTGTTCGCCGCCGGCATAACCCTGAAACGTCGAAATCGCCCACTGGTTGTTGACGACGTTGAGGATCACGGGCGCCTGATAAACGGCCGCGAACAGCAGGGCGTGGTGAAAATCCGCTTCCGCGCTCGCGCCCTCGCCGATCCAACTCGCGGCCAGGTGATCCTCGCCTTTGATCGCCGCGGCCATCGCCCAGCCGACCGCTTGCGGGAATTGGGTGCCGAGGTTGCCGGAAATCGAGAACAATCGGCCCGCCGCCGAGTGATACATGACCGGGAGCTGCCGGCCCTTGCACATGTCGCGCGTGTTCGACAGGAGCTGGCACATCATATCGACGAGCGGGATGCCGCGAACGATGTGCAGTCCCTGGTTGCGGTAGGACGGGAACAACATGTCGCCGGGGCGCAATGCCATGCACTGCGCGACCGCAACCGCCTCATCGCCGAGGCTGCGCATGTAAAACGAGATTTTGCCCGCGCGCTGCGTGCGCTGCATGCGTTCGTCGAAAATGCGCGTGAGCAGCATGTGGCGCAAGCCGATCTCGAGTTCGGCTGCGTCAAGGTGCGGATCCCAAGGCCCCCGGGCCTCGTGCTTGTCATCGAGCACGCGCACGAGTTCCAGGCTGAGAAAGCCGATTTCGCGCGCGCGGGCGCTCACGTCCGGGCGCCGGACGGCGCCAGCCTCGGACAGTTGCAGGTAGCTGAAGTCCGGAGCCTCTCCGGGACGGGCCGGTGTCGGCGGCACGTGCAGGCGCGATCGTCTTTGCATGACCCTAATCTACGTCGCGGCGCCGGGAAATGTTGATTTCATTGGTAGATACCCGAATAATACGAATAATTCATTCCATATTTCTGCTATTTATGGAAAAAAATCGCCGATCCGACCTCGATTCCTTGGATTTGAAGCTGCTCGATATCCTGCAGCGCGAAGGCGCGCTGTCGGCTGCCGAAGTCGCGTCGCGCGTGCGCCAGTCGACGACGACGTGTTGGCGCCGGATCCAGCATCTCGAACAAGCGGGCGTCATCAGGTCGCGCGTCGCGCTCCTCGACCGCGGCGCACTCGGCCTCGACGTGACGATCTTCGCCCACGTCAAGCTCGCATCGACGGGCCGCGACGCGATCGCCAAGTTCGAAGAGGCGATTCGCGACCGCAGCGAAGTGCTGGAATGCTACACGCTGACGGGCGAATGGGATTTTCTATTGAAGATCGTCACGAAGAACATCAAGTCCTTCGAAGCGTTCTACCTCGATTACCTCTCGCGCATACCGTACGTGCAATCGGTCAATTCCTCGGTCGCGGTCACCGTGATCAAGGAATCGACGGCGCTGCCGCTGCGCTGAGCGGCGCCGCGGAGCGTCAGGTCGTAAGCACCGTGGCGCCGATGGTGCGCCTGCCGGCGAGCGCGAGGTGCGCGTCGCGCGCATCGCGCAGCGCGAAGCGCTGGCCGACGTGCGCGCGCACCTCGCCCGCGGCGACCCGCGCAAACAGGTCGGCGGCGCGGCTCTGCAATTCCGCGCGGCTCGCGATGTAGTCGAACAGCATCGGGCGGCTTGCGAACAAGGACCCGCCGGCCGCGAGATCGGCGAGCTTGAACTCCGCGATCATTCCCGAGGATTGGCCGAAGCTCACGAACATGCCGCGGCGTTTCAGGCATTTCAGGGAACCGCGCCAGGTGTCGTTGCCGACCGAGTCGTAAACCACGTCGCAGCCCTTCCCCGCGGTGATCTCGGCGACCCGCGCGGCGAAGTCTTCCGATCGGTAGTTCACGATGTGCGCGTAGCCGTGCGCGGCCGCGATCTGCGCCTTTTCAGCCGAGCCGACCGTGCCGATCGCGCTCGCGCCGAGCATCTTCAGCCACTGGCCCAAGATGAGGCCGACGCCGCCGGCAGCCGCGTGCACGAGCACGGTATGGCCGGCCTTGACGGGAAAGCATGAATTGACGAGGAATTGCGCGGTCAGGCCCTTGAGCATCAGCGATGCGGCAATTTCGAACGGCACGGCGTCCGGTATCTTGACCAAGCGGTCGGCCGGCACGACCCGGCGCTGCCGATATGCTCCGGACGGCATCGTGTAGGCGACGCGATCGCCGGGCGCGAGGCCGGCGACATCCGCGCCGACGCTCTCGACGACTCCGGCGGCCTCGCTTCCGGGAATCAGCGGCGACGACGGCCATGGATAAAGACCGCTGCGGAAATAGGTGTCGATGAAGTTCACTCCGACCGCGCGCTGCGCGATCAGCGCTTCGCCGCGGCCCGGCTCGCCCGTCTCCAGGGCCGCCCATTCCAATACCTCGGGCCCGCCCGGCGCGCGCGCGCAAATGCCCATGTCTCGTTCGGAAGAATTCATGGCTGCCTCACATTAAGCTTTCGGGAAACCGGCAAGGACGATGCGAATCGGCGTATGCGCGCGCAGGCGTCCCGCAACACCGCCTCCTCGGCGGCGAAGCAAATCCTGACGAAGCCGCCGGTATGGCGGCCGAACGCGCCGCCGTCGATGACCGAAACGCGTTCGGACTCGTACAGGCCGCGCATGAACTGGTATCCCGTGAGCCCCGTGCCGCGCACGTCGATCAGCAGGAACATGCCCGCGTCGGGAACGCAACAGGCGAGGCCTTTGGCGCCGGCGAGTTCGGCGAGGATTAAGTCGCAACGGCTGCGGCAATAGTCGCGGATCCGCGCCTCCGCGGCGGGCGCGATGCCGAGCGCGGTGATCGCCGCCTCTTGGATGAATCCCGGCAGCCCGAACAGCATGCACATGACGAGCGATTCCACGTGGACCGCGAGTTCCCGC